>CAXMOO010000185.1:0-9910 GCA_964195005.1 uncultured Gammaproteobacteria bacterium | reverse complement strand
ATTGCGGCCGAGAAGTTCTTGATCCTGCCCCATCCCGAAGTGGAGGACTACTTCCAAAACAAGGCCGGTGATTACGAACGCTGGCTTGGGGGGATGCGCAAGCTGCGTTCCTCGATGGGTATTGGAGGGCTGCAGTCCTAGTGCCCCGCGTCGCAAGTCCTGCACAGAATCTCGCCGGCCCTCGACGCCGCTGCCTGCGTCCTCGTCCTCGACGTAGCTCCACTATGCCTTCGTCCTGCGTCCTTGCCAGAGGCGCCGAGTGCTTGGCGATATCAGCACAAACTTACGACGCCGGACACCAGGTGCTGCTCAGTTAGTAGCTGCCACCCGCAGCAGGACCTTGCCTTTGGCGCGCCGCTCTGTCAGCTGGGAAAAGGCCTCCTCATAATCTTCCAACTCGTGCACCGAGCTGATCCGGGGGCTGATCTTTCCGCTCGATGCCAGCTCGTACAGCTCGCCAATGTTCTCGGCAGCCGCCGCCGGTTCCCGTCCGATCCAGCTTCCCCAAAAGACCCCGACCACCGAGGCTCCCTTCAGGAGGGGCAAGTTGAGAGGAAGGGACGGGATGTCTCCCGAGGCGAATCCGACCACCAGGTAGCGGCCGTCCCAGGCTGTGGCCCGAAACGCCGCTTCTGAGATCTCGCCTCCCACCGGGTCGTAGACCACGTCGGCTCCTCGCCCATCGGTGAGCTTCTTCACCGCACTTTTGAGATCCTCGTCGGCGTAGTTGATTGTGTGAGCGGCGCCCAGATCGGAAGCAACTGCAAGCTTGTCGGCAGTGCCGGCCGCGGCGACGACGATGGCGCCCATGACGCTCCCCAGCTCCACTGCGGCACTTCCCACACCTCCGGCTGCTCCGAGCACAAGGAGCGTCTCTCCCTCGTGCAGGTGGGCTCGTTGCTTGAGGGCGTAGTAAGACGTGCCGTATGTGAGGGTGAAGCCTGCCGCCTGCTCGGACGAGAAGCCGGGGGGCATCGGAAGCACGCCGGTTGCCGGGACTAGCCACTTCTCAGCGAAAGCTCCAAAGGTGTGAACTGCCACCACCCGGGTCCCTAACGCCAGTTCGACTCCTTCGCCCACAGCCGCGATTACCCCGGCGGCTTCCCCACCGGGTGAAAACGGCGGTTCGGGCCGGAACTGATACCTTCCCTCGATGATCAGGGTGTCTGGAAAATTGAGCGCAGCCACCGCAACCTCGATCACCACCTCGCCTGGCCCCGGCTCGGGGTCGGGAGCGATCCCCAGCTGGAGCTTGTCCGCCCGGCCCAACTCTGTGCAGAGCAGGGCTCGCATCAACCGGCGGTAACGGCCATTGTGAGAGTCTCGGCGACAAGAGCCGGTTTGTCGTCGCCGTTTATCTCCAAAGTGACCTCAGTCTTGATCAGCAACCGTCCCGGCCCTTTTTCGGTGACGTCGAGCAGCTTGACCCGGGCCCGGACCTCGCTGCCCGACTTCACCGGGGCCAGAAAGCGGAGCCGATCTATTCCGTAGTTGACGACCATGATCGTGTTCTCGGGCAACACGGTCAGGTCGGTTACCAGGTGCGGAAGGAGAGACAGGCTCAGGTAGCCGTGGGCGATGGTGCCGCCAAACGGGGTTTGCTTGGCAAGGTCTTCGTCTACATGGATGAATTGGTGGTCGAGAGTGGCATCTGCGAACTGGTTGATCCGGTCCTGATTCACCTCGAGCCACTCCGAGGGACCGAATTCGGATCCCACCATTTCCATCAACTCTTCCTTCGGCACCATTTGCAGCATGGTTTCTCCCTGAGGCGTGGCTGGTTGAGCGTAGCGGGCCGGCCGGCGCCACCCGACGCCTCAAAGCAAGGAATGGTCCCGGGTTTATTACTGTGGCCGGCCTACGTAGATCACGAGCTCCGAGTTCTGCGACCCGAACCCGTCGGGGGCGATTGTTGGGCTCGCTCCAAGGGCGTACTCCTCGAGGATCTCGTACTCCGCAAACACCTCGGTGGTTAGCACGACAGCATTGCTGCCGATGGCGGCAGTGTTGATGTAGCCATCGACGACGCCTTCCAGCGATACCTCGAACCACTGATCCAGGTCGGTGGAGAAGTACATAGTGGGCGTAGGCGGCTCATACTGCTCCCCGTACTCGTAGCCACCCCAGCGGGCCTGCTGGGCAGCGTCGAATTCCTCATCGGTGATGGCCAGGAGAACGGTGTCGTTGTTCTCGATGATCGTTACCCCGTCCTCGTAGTAGAAGCCGGTGGGCAGTGCCGTTTCCTCTCCCTCATTGAGAAGTACGTCGATGACGATGTCACCGGTGGTGTTGTCGACCACGGTTATCCGCGGCGGCCAGTCGTAATCATCGAAGGTAAGTGTGTATTCGTCCTGGGTGATGGTGAGCGGGCCGGGCTCCTGAGCCCGATAGGTGTCGGTCTCGCGACTTCCGACTACGACTGTTCCCAGTTCGCCACTGGCGAGCCAGTTGAACCATTCGTAGACGTCTTCCTCCTCGGGCACCTGAGCACCCAGGGCCTCATACCAGTTCACGCCGTCCTCCGATGCCCAGACTGCCTGCCCATTGTCGGTGTCGCCGAAGGCGATCAGCGTGCTGCCGGCACCCTGGGTCATGTTCGACAGATACTGATCCCGGGGGAGCTCGGCCACCACGGTCCAGTCCAGTCCGTTGGAGCTCTCCCGTACCTGGCGATTCTCACCACCTTCGTCGTAGCTGTAGTGGATCGCGATAAACCCGCGTTCGGTCACGCCCACCGACTCGAAGTTCGATTGCGTGGCCCCTGATTCCAGTGTGCGCGACTCCCAGTTGACGCCATCCGGCGAGAAATAAACGATGCTGTCCGCTGAGTAGTCGGCGTAAGGGTCCTCCCCGCCCGGCCGGGAAGTCTCCTGAGCCAGATAGAACTCATCCCAGGTGAACGACATCAGGACGTTGCCCCCGGCGTCGGTTATCACCGGGGGCGGTCCCTGCCAGAGGCTTTCGGCGTTGCCGCTCACAATGATCTCGCCCGTGGCGATGATTTCCACGGAGTAAGTCGTCTCCTCGTTGACGGTTATCCGATACCCGCCGTGCTCGATGACGACGTCGACCGGCGTATAGATGAATTGGCCAAACGGTCCGCTTCCCGTCCGTTCATAAGCGTCGGCGAACGCCTGCTCCCAGACGTCGTACGGGACTGAGACGATCAGCTCGTTGGTGACAGGGTCGTAGATGCCCTGGCCCTCATTCTCTTCGTTGTACCGGTAGATCTCGTCCTGGCTGCCAGATGCCAGCACATTTCCGGAGGCGTCGAGCACTCGATAACCGAAGTTCTGGTTGCTCAGTTCGAGGCGCAAGCCATCCTTCTCGATAATGATCGGCGGGAAATCCGGCGCTTGCTCGGCTGTTCCGAAAACAACGAATCCATTGGGCCCGGCGACGCCGGTGTGCAGATAGAGGGTCTGATTGGAGCCGGTTTCTCGGGGGAACTCGCTGCGCTGCCAGGTGGAGCCGTCGACGGTGGTCCACACCACTGAGGCGCCCTGACGGAATTCATAGAATTCGTTTCCGCCGTTTGGGCTCTCCCAGGAATCCCCGATGGCAATTCCGCCGTGCTCGTTGAAGGAAAACTGCCAGACGTTGGCGTTGGTGAAATCTCCGACCAGATCCTGGCGCGTCCAGTCGGACCCATCCTCCGACAGCCAGGTGACGGCCTGGCCGGTGCCGTCCTGTTCGTTGTAGCTCATGCCCAGGGCGACAAAGCCGTCGCCGATGGCGGCCACTTGCTGGATATAAGTCGATCGGGACCCGTCGCCGTCGCTCAGATCGAGCACGATCCGCTCCCAGTCGAAGGTGATCCGGGCCAGTGGTGGGGTGGGCTCGCCGCGGGGTGGGCGGGGCGCGATCGCATATCCACCTGTCGAGTCTTCCGATCCGAATGAGCGGTTCTGGGTGAGGGGCACGGTCGTGGTTGTTACGTCGTCGCGAGTGGGCGGACGCGTCACCCGGGTGTTTTCAGTGTCGGCCAGGGGATCTTCACCGGTGCCCCGGAAGATGGCGGCGCCGAATGCGATGCCCACCAGAAGCAACACCACCAGGCCGATCGCGCCCAGAATTGCGGTGCGCTTCTTTTGGGAACGATCTCCGGGGTCTTCAGGTGGGATGGGTTGGGCTTCGTAGATGATGGAGTCGCTCACGCGTTTTGGCCTCCCCGTGTGCGTACAACTCCTTGCTCTCAATGTAGACGCTACAAGTCCGCAAAGGGTTCCCGATAGGGCCGACCGGATTCTGTTTCTGGCCGACAAGTGTCCCGAGTCGCAAATCATGCACAGTCAGCACGGACCTACGACTCAGGACACTAGGACTGGGCTCCGCCGATTCCGGCTCCCTCGAGTGCAGCCAGGATTACGGGCGCCAGCTCCTGTTGCGTGACCACTGTGATCACGTCCCCGGCCGCATCGACAAATGTGAAATCCCCGTTGGCTTGCTGCAACATCACCGTATCCCCGCCGAAAAATGGGCCGGAGACGACAAGTTCGTCGCCGTCGAACACCTCGACGGTGCCCCGGGAGAACATGCCTTGTCCCCAGAACCAGCGGTCCCACACCACACGTAGTGAGCCCTGCACGTGGGTGAAGGGCCCGCAGAAGGCCTCCAGATCCTCCGGGGGCTCACAAGGCTCGACGATCGAGGGTGAGCCGACGCTGGGATTCCCGAGTTCGACTGGAGGTGCCGGCGCCGTGGTGGTGGTAGGAACGCGGTCGACACCGCTGGGGCCATCAGAGTTGGTGTTGCCGCCGCATGCCGCGGCAACAACGCCCAGGACCAGGAGTATGGCAAATCGTCGGTTCATGAACCATCTGAAGCTAGCTACGCCTAATAACGGCTCAGCTCGAGAGCACGTTGAACGATTCCTTCGGTGTTGGGCATCACCATCTTCTCCAGCTTCTCCGAAAATGGGAAGGCCGGCACCTCGGGGGCGGCGTAGCGCTGCACCGGACCGTCGAGCCATTCGAACGCTTTCTCTGCGATCTGGGCGGCGATCTCCGCCCCAAAACCGCCGAACTCATTGTCTTCATGCACGATGAGTACCTTGCCGGTCTTGTGCACTGAGGCCTCAATAGTCGGCCAGTCGAGAGGTCGAATGCTGCGTAGGTCGATGACTTCAGCGTCCACTCCTTGCGCGGACAGCTGCTCGGCCGCCTCCTGCGAGAAGTGGGCCATGGCTCCGTAAGCGATGATGGTCAAGTCGGTCCCCAACCTTCGTAGCGCAGCTTTACCAAGCGGCACCCGATGTTCTCCTTGCGGATAGGGGCCACTTACCAGCCGATACAGTTTTTTGGGTTCGAGGACCATCACCGGATCCGGGTCCTCGACGGCTTCCCACAGGAGGCCCTTGGCATCGGCCGGAGTTGACGGGACCACCACTTTGAGGCCGGGGACATGGGCATAAAACGCCTCAATGGACTGTGAATGGTACAGGCCACCATGGATGCCACCCCCGAAGGGCGCTCTGATCACCAGCGGACAACTCCAGCGGCCATCTGAGCGGTAATGAATGCGGGCCACCTCGGACACAATCTGATCAAAGGCCGGGTGAATGAAATCGGCGAACTGGATTTCGGCTATTGGTCGGACCCCGGCAGCGGCCATCCCCACCCCAATTCCAACGATGAGTGCTTCGGCGAGTGGGGCGTTGAAGCTCCGGTCCTTCCCAAACTTTTCGCCTAGGCCCCGTGTGGCCTTGAACACGCCACCCTTGGGATCGGCCACGTCTTCCCCGAAGATCACCACCTCATCCTTGGCAGCCATGATCTCGAACAGCGTCTTGTTGATGGCTGTTATGAGGTTGACAGTTTCGCCCTCGATGGGAAGCTCCGAGTCGAGGACCGGTTCTGACGGCTCGATGGGCCGGGCATACACGTGGCTGTAGGGGTCGTCTGGTTCGGGAGCGGCGAGGGCGGATTTAACCGCGCCGGCCACAAGTTCCTCGGTAGCGTCCTCCATCTGCCGCTCGGTCTCATCAGGAAGAAGGCGGGCTTCTATGAGGTATTGATGGAGCCGGAGCAGCGGGTCCTTCTTGCGCCACCGCTCGACTTCCTCCGCCGTGCGGTAGTCAGAATCGCGATCGTCGGAAGTGTGCCCGTAGTAGCGGTAGGTCTGAGCCTCGATGAGCGTTGGTCCTTCACCAGCCCGCGCTCTCTCTACCGCTCGCGTGGTTGTCGAGTAAACCAACAGCGCATCGTTGCCATCAATCGAGCTGGCCTCCATGCCATAGCCGTGAGCCCGTTCGACGATGCTCCCCGCTACTTCTTCGTCCTCCTTAACCGAGATGGCGTAATGATTGTTCTCGATGACGAAGACGACCGGGAGACGGTGGATCGAGACGAAGTTCATCGCCTCGTGCCAGTCTCCTTCCGAGGTCGATCCCTCGCCGCCTGAAACCACCACTACGCCCGGGTTGTTCTGGTGTCGCAGGGCGTAGGCAATTCCTGCGGCATGCGGGTACTGGGTGGCGATAGCCGACGAGGCGGTAAAGACGTGGCGCCGCGGAAAGGACCAGTGGTTCGGCATCTGACGGCCCCCGCTGGTGGGATCGGCAGCCCGGCTGAAGACACCCAACAAGATGTCCTCCGGCGTTACGCCTAGCGCCAGCGCCATGCCAACGTCCCGGTAGTAGGGGAGGATCCAGTCCACTTCCGGGTCCACCGCGAAGGCGACACCCACCTGGGCGGCCTCATGGCCGGATGACGAAACCACGAAAGGCACTTGACCCTGGCGGTTGAGCTTCCACATGCGGTCGTCAAGCTTGCGAGCCAGCAGCATCATTTCGTAGATGCCGAGCAGTTTCTCGTCGGTCAGCCCGAAGTCCTGGTGATTGAGCCCCATGTCGATAGTCATTGGTCGCCGCCTCCGTGATGAAAGGTGGTTCCGCTTCCTTCCCGGCGGATGCGATCCTCGGCGAAGCGCACCGCGGCTTCATGGGGGTTGACGCCCTCCTCTGAAGCCTGTTCGAGGACGGTGAGCACGGATTCATACAAGCTTTCGACTCGCTCCCCGGCATCGCAGCCGTCGAGCTCGGAGGCGACGTGAATGAGGCCGGCGGCGTTAGCGATGAAGTCGGGAACATAGAGGATGTCACGAGCGGCCAGGGCGGCGGCGTCGGTGTCGGTGGCGAGCTGGTTGTTGGCAGATCCGACTATTGCGTGACAGCGGAGGCCGGGAATGGTTTCAGGATTTAGTGCCCCGCCGAGCGAGCAGGGGGAGAGTATGTCGCAGTCCTGAGCGAGGATTTCGTCGGTGGGCACGCTCTTCACGCCAAGCTCCTCCACCAGGGCGTCGGCGGACTCCTGTCGAACGTCGGCGATGACCACGTCGGCTCCCTCATCGACCAGGTGGCGCACCAGGCTCGAGCCGACTTTCCCCACGCCTTGGACTGCCACGCGACACCCGTGCAATGAGTCGCGATCCCACAAGTAGCGAGACGTGGCCATCATCGCCCGCATGACTCCCCGGGCGGTCACCGGGGAGGGGTCGCCACCACCGTCATCCTTCGCGGCGCGGCCGGTTACCCACTCGGTTTCTTGGGCGATGACTCGCATGTCGTCGGTGGTGGTCCCGACATCCTCGGCAGTGATGTACGCGCCCCCCAGAGAATCAATGAGGCGGCCGTAAGACCGCCAGAAGCCATCGGTAACCAGAGTCCGATCTCCAATGATTACCGCTTTCCCCCCACCCAGCGAAAGGCCGGCGGCCGACGCTTTGAGCGCCATCGCCCGGGCCAGCCGCAGGGCGTCGACCAGCGCCGCCTCGTCACTTTGGTATGGAAAAAGTCTGGTCCCGCCTAAGGCGGGACCAAGTGCGGTCGAGTAGATGACGATAATTGCTTTGAGGCCGGTTGAGGGGTCGTTACCGACAACCACCCTCTCGTGACTGTCGTTTCCTATGGCTTCGAATACGCCCATGTGACTTATACAGATTCTACTTGCAATGTCGGTTTCCGGCAGCCGCCGCGGTTTAGAGGCCTGCGCCGGTTGCCGATGTACGATGCTGTGATGATCAAGGCGGCCTACCTACGGGTTTACGTTCCGGGCGAAGCACCCGACGACCAATTAGGCACCGCGACCGAGGGTTTGCGCGAGGTGAGTGAATACGGGCTCGTTTCAGAGTCGCTCGAAGACGGAAGCTTTATGGCCACCTGGAACGACCGGGAGTATGTGTGCCCCCGCTATCCGCGTTTGCGACTGCTCGAAGGACTGCTGGCATTTCGCCATGCGTATCCAGGCTTGACAGCCGAGCTCCTCATTCCTGAAGAGGTGGCCGAGCGGGCGGCCGACGAGCTCGAAAGGCTGCGAGCCGAAGACCCCGGGGTCAAATCCCACATTCTCACTTCTCCATGGCACGTTCCGCTGAGGTGGTTCGCGGCCTTTGATCCCGGCGAGCGGTTGGTGCTGGAAAGGGATGGAGCCAGCGACGTCCTCTATCGAACCAAGCTCGGCAATGCCGGCGAGCGCTTGTCGCGGTGCCTGGACATCCTGCAAGCTGCCGGCTTCCAGGAGGCAGTCATCGACCAGGTGCAAGAGCTCGCCAACTGGATCGGCAGCTTCGACAGCGACGCCATGGTCGAACTGGATTACGGCGGCGTGGCCGACTTGTTCAGCGACGGAGCTCTCGCTCTCGATGAAACCGCAGCCGACATCCAGGCAAGCCTCACTGCCCTCGAAGCCGGGGACCTGGACGAAGCAAGTGAGCACTACACGCGGGCTGCCTCACGCTGGGCCGACGCCCAGGCTCTCACCTACCTGAACTGAGCTCCTCTCCCACTGAGTGGCGGAGGCTTGTTGATGAGAACCGCTCCCCCCTTGCGTCACCGGCCCAGAGGGCCGGAGCGGATTTGCTCCTCTCCTGCTCCGGTGCGAGGACTCCACTGCGCGGGAGGGGGATTGGCTCCTCTCCCACGGAGTGAAACGGAGTGGGGGAGGCTGGGAGGGGGTGGTTTCCAACAACGGACCCTGAGCAGAGCGTCGGTGAGGCCCGAGGGTTGAGTCGCGAGCCGGTCGAGCACGCACCGAACTCAACACTTAATTGTTGGGCACCGCGTTGTGCAGGCCCACCTGGGAGCAACAATGCTTCGAGGAGTCAAGCTTCTGGCATTCCTGCTGTTGGTGGGCACCACCCACCCCTAACCCCTCCCACTCCGCTGCGAGGACTCCGTTCCGCAGGAGGGGAACGTTCACTACCCACCCCCAACCCCTCCCATTGCGCTGCGAAGACTCCGCTGTCAAGACTCCGCTCCGTGGGAGGGGACCGACCCTCGGCGAGATCGGTACTAACTTACGACGCAGCCCCCTAGGACCTGGAGTGGTGAGCAACTATCCTTCCGGATCGCCTGCCCCCATCGTCCAGCGGCCTAGGACGCCGCCCTTTCAAGGCGGAAACGGGGATTCGAATTCCCCTGGGGGCGCGTTGGGGGCGTGGTGAAGTCTGGAGTTCACGCCGGCCTGTCAAGCCGGAGGTCGCGGGTTCAAATCCCGTCGTCCCCGCCAGCAGGGTCAATAGGATTTGAACCCACGCGATGAGCCGGAGGTGAAGAGCCGGCTAGCAGGTCAAATCCCGTCGTCCCCGCCAGCAGGGTCAATAGGATTTGGGTCGACGGGTTGAGCCGGCTAACAGGTCAAATCCCATCGTCCCCGCCAACGGTCAGGTAGCTCAGTTGGTAGAGCATCGGTCTGAAAAACCGAGGGTCGGCAGTTCGATTCTGCCCCTGACCACCCTCGAAACGCCTGTGAATTAGGGCGTTTCTTAGGTATTAGCCACTGAGTGGTGAAACAGCCAGACTGCCTTCTGTCCACAATTTGTCCACATGAGACACCTGAGCGGCTTCATATCGAGCATCAAGGCGAGCTGCTAAGTCCTCTTGATCTGAGGGGAATAGGTGGCCATATCGGTC
>CAXMOO010000184.1:0-13961 GCA_964195005.1 uncultured Gammaproteobacteria bacterium | reverse complement strand
GAAACAAAGGTATTGCGCCTTGGTGAGGAGTTCCGGGTTGAGCCCCGCAGTGCCCTTTACGCCGAGCTCAAGGAATTGCTGGGAGCCAAGGCATTGGCTGCCGCGCCTACCGTTCCCCAATCGTGACTGCCACCGTCGCAGCCTGACCTGCCCGCCGCGGCCGCCACCAGCAGGATTCCGCTGATGTGGACGATCTCCCTCATGTTCAGAAGACTCGTCAGACCCCGCCACCTGGTCCCGATCCTCAGATTCCCAGTAGCTTCAGATTCAGGTCATGAGCGTCGACCACCAGGCGGCCCAGGCTTTCGAGGTCCACCGGAGATTCCGGCATCCACATCACCGAAGCAAGCGGAGTCGGAAATCGACTCGCGAACTCTGCTTGGACCTCGGTCTGCCTGCGCACTTCCACACCCCAACGGTTGAGGTTGTGGTTGAGGGCGGCGGCAGCTCTTCCATCCTCGATCGGTTCCACTTCACCGGCCCACGCGGTAGGCAGGCTGCGGTTGAAAACAACGAGCGCCGGTGAGAGTCCCTCCTGGTAGAAGCGCCGGGCTTCCCGTATGGGGCCGGCGTCGGTCGTCGTGACCACCACCGCGTGGGCTCTGCCCAGGTGAGCGTCGATGTCGAGGGCTTTGGCGCTGATGCCGTCGTAGGTGGTGCGCAAGTCGAATAGGAACTCGGCCACTTGTTCGAGGAGCGGCCCCCCCAGGAGGGCGTCTGCCAGCCGCAGGGCGGGACGGCCGGCAAAGTTGAACAATCCCCGTCGGCCGGGGAGTCTGGCGCCTGTGAGCCACCGCAGGAGCCGTCCACCCACTAGTTCGCGCATCCTGGCAGCGGCCGAGAAAAACTCGATGCCTCCGGCAGCGGGCGGCGTATCTACCACCACTAGATCCCACTCGCCGCTTTCCAGGTGGGTGACCATTTCCTCGGCTGCCGCATAGGACTGGCCCGAGGGGAACCGGTGTGCCACCGCCTCGAAAAGGGGATTCGTGATCAAGCGCTCGGCCACATCCGGAGGAGCGTGGCGGCGGGCAATGGCGTCCCACGATGCGGCCGAATCCAGCATGGCGGCGTAAAGGCCCTGTTGCTTGGGATTGGGATTTGGTTGGTTGGTCAGCTCCTCGAGGCCCAGTGCGGACGCCAGGCGGCGGGCGGGATCCACCGTTAGCACCAGGGTTCTGTGACCGGCTTCGGCCGCTGCGACCCCGAGGGCGGCAGCAATGGTCGTCTTCCCGACTCCGCCGCCTCCGGTGATGAGGATCGCGTTGGTCACACTTGATCCTCCAAACTCTCGGCGATGAGTGCCGCTGCCTCGCCGGGGGTGTGAACCCCGAAGAAATAGGGAACCTCGGGCCCCTGTGGAAGCTGGGCCCGCCATTGCTGCTGGGAGCTAAACAAGGACCTGTGCAGCAGCCCGGCTTCACGGTGAGGATCAGATGCGATGGTGGCCAGCTTCTCCTCCGAGACGGGCAGCCGCGCCAGCATGCGGTTGGTTATCACATCGGTCATGGCGATCAAGCCGGTGAGCTCATTGAAGGCGCCCATGGTTTCCACAACCGGGAGCTCTTCAGGCACGGAAACCATGACCAGGCCCGCGTGATGGCTGTCGGCGAGTTCTCCTTCCATGCTCGCGGCCTGGTCACGAATTCGTCCTACCGGAACGAGGCCGGCGATCACCTGGGGAGCCCGCAGATAGGAGCCAAGCTGACCAAGGGGAGGGGTATCGGTGACGACGATGTCCCATTCAGTGCTGCCTGCTTCGTAGAGTGCCTTGCCGATAGTGATGATGTCTCTGATACCGGGGACCGTGTCGGCCAGAGCGTTGAGGCCGCGTGAAATTGGGCCCAGCGGTGCTATCCGGGGAGCGTGCAACTGCAGGCGCAGGTACTCGTCAAGCGCCCTTGTGCGGTCGACGGCGGCGGCGTCTAGTCCCGGGCGGATTTCTGTGGGGCGATGGCTTAGGTGATCGATTCCCAAATGGGAAGCGAGGCCAAGGTCGTCTGTCATGGCGAGAGCGAGCACGCGCAGGCCCCGCCTGGCTCCCAGCATCGCGAGGGCGGCGGTGACCGCAGATTTACCGACCCCGCCCTTCCCGCTGACGAGAAGCAGGCGGAGATTGAACACGTTCAGTCGGAACTGTGCCGGAGTGGGATCCGCAGAACCAGATGCTCATCTTCAACGGCCCACTCGGCCGCCCCGATCAAGCTGAAGTCCATGTAGTCATTTTCAGCCTGGTCGATGAACAACTGGCGCTCGTCACCGGCGACAGGGGGAAGGCCTCGCTCTTTGACGGCTGCGGCCCTCTCCCGAAACCTTTCGACTAGGGCATCGACATCTAATCCGCTCATGAGGGAAACTTAGCTGCCCTTCTTGCTCACACCACCGGTTCGGGGATCCCCGCCGCCTGACGTTTGGTGGCCGAGCGGCGCTCGCTCTCGAGGCGGGCCAGTTCGTAATCGTTGTGGTCGACGTAGGTCATAGCGTCGGCGATGGTGTGATGGTTGGCCTGGTCTCGAATGAGGCGGTGCATTTCCTGGCAAATTCGCCGATAGTCGGGATGGCCGCCGGGTGTGGTCCGCAGCTCAATCAGATGAAACGCCTCGCGAGCATTCAGGTCCATGTAGAAGCGAATGCGGTAGCCGAAGGGAACCAGGTATTGGGCCACTCTGGTATCTGTCCTCTCAGCAGCCACTGAGTGAAACTCGGCGGCCCGCGTCATCGCCTTGTCCCACAGGGGGGCAGCTCCGACTGCCGTGATGGCCTCGGGTGTTATGTAGCCGTGCCGGGTCCCAAGTTGTTGCCAATCCAGGGTCATCAGGCGGTGCCGCTGCAGATCGCGGAAGATTCCATAGTCACACAAAATGTCGAAGCGGTACCCGGTGCGTTCCATTCCCCTGCCGGGCTTATGGCGCCGGTTGGTGCGCTCGCCGACGTATGAACGGATCAGCTCGGTTCGGCGGGCTGGACTGAGACGGTCGACGGCGTCCTGTAGCTGATCGTCTGCCAGGTCCGAATAGGCGTAGAGGGCTGCCGCGGCGACTTTTCTCTCGCCGTCGGGGTCCCAATCGGTGAGGATCACCTCGGGCCGGGCAGCCGGCTCGTTCCCGACTTCCGTTACATGGCGACTCATTCGCTCGGCGATATCGCTGAAGTACTGGCTCCACACGCCGCCCCTTTCCGCGACATCGACCCGTTTCACGAACGCGGGGATCACTTTGCGAAGCTCGTCCAGCATCAGATTGGAGTAGTTACGAGCCTCGGCCAGCGGGTGGGCCCGCATTCTCAGCAGAAGGCTTTCGTAGGCCTGACCGGTGCCGTAGATGCCCAGATTCGAGGTGGTCGCGGCCGGCAGCAGTCCCCGGGCGGCATCGCAGGCCTTGGCCCGGATAGTCGATTTCCAAATGAAGTCCGAGTCGTCGGGGCCCTGGGGAAACGCCGACTCGAAATAGGGGACCAGTTGGCCGACCACGGTCGTGTAGGTCTCGAATAGATGATCCATATTCTGGCGATACTCGGTTTCGAGCCCCGCTGTAAGCAGCTCGGAGGGCACGAAGTATCGGTAGCGGTCGCCGAGGGGGCGGTCGTAGTAGATATAGCGAGTGCTTTGCTCGAGGTAGGCGGCCAGTCGCCCCCGCTCCAGGACCTTTGTCAACAGGTTGGAGGCTTGTTCACACGCCAGGTGGACACCGCCAAGCTGGGCTACCGAGTCGTCTCCATATTCGGAGAAGACCCGGTTGTAGAGGGCCTCGGCACGTTCGGTGCTCACCAATCTGTCGTCCGTTCCGAGCTGTTGAGCGATGGATGCGATCCCCAGGTCTGCGTCGATGAGGAACTCGTCAAGAAAGAGCCGTCTGACCGACTTGTGGGTCCTGCTGTAGCGAGCGAAGAGCGCGCCCTTAACTACCTCGGGGAGGTTGATCAACGCAAAGACGGGTTTGTCCAGGTTGGTGAAATACCGGGCAAGCACCGCTCGCTCGTCTTGGGTGAAAGGCTCTTCGTAATACACGGAACTACACAAATGTAATTTGTGCGGCCGGCGCCTCCAAATCGGCGAGCAAATGAGTAATCCAAAAAGCGGCCCTGGCTACCATCCGGTCATGCATCCCAACGTTCTCCGGGGCCTGGTCGCTCTCGCCGTGCTGGCGATTCTCGTCGTGTCGGCGATACCTCTACTGATTCTGCTCGACCTGTCGGGGAACGGCACCGGATGGGGTTTATGTGAGGCCGGTCTCGATACTTGCCGGGTGGGCCCTTTCCGCGGCGCCCGTTTGGCTGCGCTACTTCTGACTGTGCTCTTTGCCATGGCCGGGTTATTGCGGTTCATCGTTTGGATTGCATCGCGCTCGGCCAGGAGGAACACAGTCCCGGCCTCCACCACCGATTTCTTCATCCCTGAATAAAGCCGGCGTCGGCGGGCCACAACGACTCCACGGGGTCTGTAGCGAGGAAAAGCCCCTTGACGTCTGCCATGGTGCGGGAGCCATCCAGCATGGCGCCTTCAATCTTGAGTCGGCTTCCAGATTGTCCCAGGAGTCGGCCGATCAGCTGGTATTCGTTGCCGACGTCGACGGGCTTGCGAAACCGAAGCTCGAGTTTGGCGGTGATCGCCATCGTGTCGGCCGCCAGAACCGCCGTCCACGCACAAATCTCGTCAAGAGCAGCAGCGATAACTCCGCCGTGCATCGTACCCACCGTGCCCCGGTGCTCGGGTCGCGACTGAAAGGTCGCCCCTACCTCGGTTTCCGATATGCGGTGAAATCCATCCAGGTGCAGACCAATGGGGTTAGCGAAGCCGCAGGCGTAGCACTGGTCATACATCTCGCGGAATTTCGGGATTAGGTGCTCGGGGATCTTCACCCGGACTCCAGGCTGTGGTGGCGGAGACAGCGCGTTGAGATCGTACCGTTACCATCGCCCCTTCATGGCATCTGATGATCTAACCCGGGCAAGGGCGCGCACCGCTCTCCGACGGCTCAAAAAGCGCTACCCGGAGATTGGGACGGCTCTCGACTACCGCAGCCCCTGGGAGTTGCTGGTGTCGACCATCATCAGTGCCCAGACCACCGACGAGAACGTCAATCGGGTGGCCCCGGAGCTCTTTCGCCGCTGGCCCACCGCGGCCGCTTTGGCGGGAGCGAAGGAATCCGACGTGCAAAAGGTGCTCTTCTCTACCGGTTTCTACCGTCAGAAGACCAGGTCGGTCATCGCCATGTCGGCAGACCTGATGGACCGATACGGCGGTGAGGTGCCGCAGCGGCTCGACGATCTGGTGACCCTGCGAGGGGTGGGACGCAAGACGGCCAGCGTGGTTCTGGCCGAGGCGTTTGGCAAGCCGGCGATAGCCGTCGACACGCATGTCAAGCGGGTGTCCGGCAGGCTCCAGCTCACCGAGCATGCCGATCCCACCAAGATCGAGTTCGATCTGCGGGAGCTCTACGACCGTCGTCAATGGTCGGGCATCTCGATGCGGTTCATTCAGTTCGGTCGTGACGTGTGTGACGCCCGCAAGCCGCAGTGTTTTGTCTGTGAGCTTGACGACATCTGCCCCTACCCAGACAAAACCCCCCCACCGGAGTGAAACGTCGGTACGACAGGAAGATCATTGGGCTGGCGCTTCCGGCGCTGGGGGCCTTGGCCGCCGATCCGCTGATCACCCTGGTGGACACCGCTTTTGTCGGGCGGATCGGGACGACGGAGCTAGCCGCTCTCGGAGTCAATGCCGCCATCTTCGGG
Source organism: uncultured Gammaproteobacteria bacterium (assembly GCA_964195005.1). Taxonomy (GTDB): domain Bacteria; phylum Actinomycetota; class Acidimicrobiia; order Spongiisociales; family SHLN01; genus JAUXLW01. The sequence goes on along the minus strand of CAXMOO010000184.1, from coordinate 8,228 downwards.
CTGGCATTTTTTTCTTTCAACTTCCTGGCGTACGGGGTCACTCCGCTCGTATCCCAGGCGCTCGGACGGGGCGATAGTGAGCACGCCGGTCGTGTCATTGCCAACGGTCTGGTTGCTGCGCTAGCGCTCGGCTTGGTGGTGGTTGCCGTTTTAGAGGTGGCAGCGGGCCCGATCCTCGATCTGATGGGGGCTACCGATGATCTTGGTCGGGAGGCTATCGGTTATCTGCGTATTCGAGGCGCGGCCGCTCCGGCGGTGCTGATCATCACGCTCGGTCACGGGGCCTTCCGGGGCTACGCCAACACCACCACGCCCTTCGTGGTGACACTTGGTCTGAATATCGTCAATCTGGTGCTCGATCCGCTTCTCATCTTTGGGCTCGATTGGGGCCTTACCGGTGCCGCGGTCGCCACACTGGTGGCGCAGTGGGTTGGAGCCTGCTGGTTTCTTCTCCTCCTGATACGGCGCCTGGGCGTGAGGTTCGCCCCCAGCTCAGCCCAGGAATTGCTCGGCTTGCTCAAGGTGGGTCGTGACATTGTGATCCGGACTACGGCCTTGCTGGTGACGTTCACTGTTGCCACCAGGGTGGCGACTGCGATCGGTGAAGTTCAGGTCGCGGCTCATCAGATCGCCATTCAGCTTCTGATATTTCTTGCCCTGCTTATCGACGCCCTGGCGATCGCCGCCCAGACCATGATCGCCCGTTTCATCGGTGAGGACCGAATCGGCGATGCCTGGGCCCTCTCGTGGCGCCTTCTCGAGTTGGGAGCGATCGTCGGCCTCGCGTTGGCGGTGGTGCTGGTGGCGACTCGATCAATCGTCCCAGCCTGGTTTACGTCGGAGGTGGAGGTCCAGGAGGCTTTGAAAGGCATTTGGCTGATCCTTGCCTTGCTGCAGCCGCTGGCGGCGTTGGTCTATGTGTGGGACGGCATCGTCCTCGGCGCAGCCGATTTCGGGTATCTGGCCGGGGCGATGGTTGTGTCGATGGCTGCCGCCGTCGGCCTCATGGCCCTGGTAGTCCCATTGGAATGGGGCCTGGCCGGGGTGTGGTGGTCCTTTGGTGTCCTCACCATTGTGCGGGCGGTCACACTGGGCTGGTGGCATGTTCGTCCACGCTCCGCGCTGCGACCCGTCTGATCTAATCGAGGATCTGGGGGGCCGCCTGGGCCGGCATGGCTGAGGCTCGATCCTGGACCAACACGCTGCCTTTGGTTTCAGGCAACATCAGGATGAGGGGAATGGCGACTACGGCTCCCACGCCCAGGATTGTGACGGTTGTCGGGAGACCCCAGAGTTCGATTGTCTGGCTGCCCATGGCGAGCCCGAGGATTGCCCCTGTCACGCTGGTGGCAGAAAGCAGTGCTCCCGCCACCGCTCGCGACTCGGTGGGGAAGAGCTCGCTGCGGAGAGCGGAGAATGCGGGGACGAAGATGCTGGACCCGAAGCTGCCGACGATGATCCAGAAGACCAGCAGGGGCTCCGACTGCCAGTAGAAGGCTGAGCCACCGATAGCGCCCAGCGCCATTCCGGTGACGATCACCGGTCGGCGCCCGATCCGGTCCGCCAGCCTGCCTCCGATGAGCAGGCCGGTGGCGCCCAGCGCTCCGGCCGTGATGATGGCGAGACTGGAGGCCAGCACGGTCCATTCGAGATCGTTGATCAGATAGTCCGAAGCAAAGCTGACCGCCGGTCCGCTGAACGCGCCGACTGCCAGGGCGGCGCCTGCCAGTGGCCAGAAATGGCGGCCCGAGTTACCCACCAGCACGGCGGTTACCGGCACCCTTTGCGGCGCTTCGACGAACGCTCGACTCTCGCCGAGAAACCGCGAAAGCAGCGGATAGAAGACGATGCCGATGGCGCTGTAGGCGAACATCCAGCGCCACCGATCCGCGGGGAGCTCAAAGAGCGGTGCGAGCAGGAAGGCCAGGCCTCCCGCCAGACTTCCGGCCACTCCCCAAATGCCCATGGAGTAACTGCGGATGTGGGGCCGCACCTCTTCTGCCAGGTAGACCACCGCCAGGGCGGCTACCGCGCCCGAGGCGGCGCGAGCAACTGCCTGAAAGATGGTGAACCCGACCACGCCCGGCACGAACGCCGTGGCAACGTTGGCGGCAAGAAGCGTCAACAGGGCGGCAAGCAGCGGACGCCTCCTCCCCAACCGGTCACCCCACAGGGCGAAGGCGATTGCGGTGAAGCTCCCGAGGCGAATGATGGCGAGGATCCAGCTGGCATCTGCTTTGCTGAGGCCGAGATCGGGGCGGGAAAAGGCCAAGGTCACCACGAGAAGGCTTCCGGCGAAGGCTTGGACGAAGCCGGCAGTACCCATGAGGGTGGTGATTCGTCGGTCGGAGCGGTTGAAGCGGTTGCTCATGCCACCTCACTGCCGGGGTCGACCGCCACGTCGGTATTCAACAGCACGACCCCGGAGGCGGTTAAGGCCCCCAGGATCAACACGTCCGAGCGGAAATCGCCGATGTTTAGCGGAGGGAGCCCGGTGACGGCCACCACCTGACGGCCTACCAGCTCCTCGGGCTGGTACCTATCGGTGATCTGCGCAGACGACTGCATCTCTCCCAGAGGCCCGAAGTTGATGAGCAGTAGGTACGCCGGGCGGCGGGCACCGACGTGCGCCTCAGCCGTGAGCACGGTTCCTACCCGCAACTGCAGATCCTGAAAGTCTTCTATCGTGGGCATGAGCTTGAGGAGGTTACTCGGGAACCTCGCGAAACTCCTGGCCGTTCACCTGCAGGTACACCCATGTCAATCAACGAACTCAACCTGGTAGCTGTTGTCGGCGCCTTCTTTTTCGGCAGCCTCTCGTTCGTTTCGCCGTGCGTCCTTCCGCTACTACCGGGCTATCTGTCGCTCATTTCGGGCTACAGCACCGAGGAGCTACAGGCCGGGGGTGCCTCGAAGGCCACGATGTTGCGGGCGACTGGACTATTCGCGGCCGGGTTCACAGTGGTGTTTGTGGCATGGGGTCTCGGTGCGAGCTGGGCGCTTCCCGGGAACGGCTGGATCGTGTGGGCCGGGTGGTTCGTGGTGGCGATGGGCCTGTTCACGTTCGTCACCGCGCTTTGGAACCCCCGGCTGCTGCTGCCTCTCATGCGAGAACGGCGAATCGAGGTGCGGCCTTCGCGGCTCGGCGGGTTCGCTCCGCCGCTCATGGGAGTCGCCTTCGGCTTTGGCTGGACGCCTTGTATAGGCCCTTTCCTCGGAGCAATACTCGCCTACACCGCAGCCGACACCGGCACTGCCTGGGAGCCCGTGATTCTCCTGGTGGCATACTCGGCCGGTCTGGCGCTTCCCTTCTTTGCGGCTGCTCTTGCCACCAACAAGGTGCTGGCGGGTTTTAGTGCCATCAAGCCGTACCTGCGCCCCATCCAGGCAGTTTCGGGGCTGTTACTGGCCGGATTCGGATGGTTGCTGATAACCGGTGAGATTACCGAATTGTCCGTTTGGTTCAGCGACCGGTTGCGCAGTGTTGGCCTCGATAGCCTGAGTTCCATCTAGTGTCCCGCGTCACAAGTCCTGTACAGAATCTCGCCGGGCCTCGACGCCCCTGGCTGCGTCCTCGTTCTCGACGTAGCCCCGCTATGCCTTCGTCCTGCGTCCTTGCCATGAACGCCGAGTCCTCGGCGATATCAGCACAAACTTACGACGGAGGACACTAGCCATGCTTACTCGCGACGAATTCCTCACGCTGGCCGGCGCATACTCGGTAGTGCCGCTCACGGTGCCGGTGGTGGCCGATCGCGAGTCGGCGGTCACGGTTTTCGAGAAGCTGGTGGGTGATGAAAGGCCCGGGTTTCTTCTGGAGTCCGTTGAAGGAGGGGAGCGCTGGGGTCGCTGGTCGTTCGTCGGTTGGGAGCCCGAGTTCACCCTGCGGAGTCGCGCCGGTGAGTCGACCGTGAAAGGCGCCGCCATCGAGGTTCCCCCCGGCGACCCTCTCGAGGTACTGGAGGCCCTCGTTGGGCGTTTCCAAACTCCGCCGCTCCCGGATTTGCCGCCCTTTCACAGTGGGGCAGTCGGCTACCTCGGCTACGACTGCGTGCGCTATGTGGAACGCCTGCCGGATCAACCGGTCGACGACCGGAATCTGCCGGAACAAGTTTGGCAATTCGTCGGCTCCCTCGCCGTTCTCGACAGGTTGAGTGACACCATCCTTCTCATCAAGAACGTGTACGTCGGCGATGACCCCTCCGTCCAGTACGACGAGGCCGCTGCTGAGTTGAGCGAAATGATGCAGACGTTGTCTGCCGGAGAGTCTTACCCGGCGAAACCCCTTCCTGACTTCACCACGAGGCCCGATTACCAGATCAATTTGAGTCAGGCCGATTATGAGGGTGCGGTGAAGAAGGCCATCGACTACGTCTATGCCGGGGACGCCTTTCAGGTGGTCCCGTCATTGCGGTTCGACGTGCCATTCTCCGGCGACCCGTTCGCCGTATACCGGGCCCTCCGGCTGATCAATCCTTCGCCGTATCTCTATTTCATTCGCGACGAGGAACTCGTAATCGCCGGCTCTTCCCCCGAAATAATGGTTCGAGTTCGTGACGGTCGAGTTTTCAGCAGGCCCATCGCCGGCACCCGGCCTCGAGGGGCTACGCCGGCGCTCGATCAAGCCCTGGAGGTCGACCTCCTCGACGATCCCAAGGAGCGGGCCGAACACGTGATGCTGGTGGACCTGGCCCGCAATGACCTCGGGAGGGTTTCTGAATACGGCAGCGTCGAGGTCGACGAGTTGATGGCCATTGAGCGCTACTCGCACGTTATGCACATGGTGTCTGGCGTAAGCGGTGCGCTTCGGCCCGGGGTAGGGCCGGTCGACGTGCTGCGGGCTACCTTTCCTCACGGGACTGTCACCGGCGCCCCCAAGGTCAGGGCAATGGAGATCATTGACGAAATCGAACCGGTCGCCAGGGGGCCCTATGCCGGCGCCGTGGGGTATGTCGACTTCAGCGGCAACGTCGACACGGCAATCGCTCTCCGGACCATGGTTGCTTCGGGCGACACCGCCTGGGTTCAAGCCGGCGCCGGCGTAGTCGCCGATTCGGATCCAACCGCCGAGTATCACGAGTGTCTGCACAAGGCTGCCGCAGTCTTGGCCGCAATCGCTGGAGCCGACGAATTATGACCGACAGTTTCGGTGACGTGACCGGTGAATACCAGGCCCTCCACGAAAGTAGCGGGCTGGTTGCGGACGCCCACGAGCTGGTGATTGTGTCCGGCTCAGACGCCGGAGGCTTCCTCGATTCGCTCTTGAGTCAGGATCTCACCGGGATGAGCAGCGGGGATGTCATCCGCTCCTTGCTGCTTGGGCCCCGCGGCAAGCTGCGGGCTCCGCTGTGGGTGGGGCTGTTGGACGATGCCTTTCATCTGGTGACAGATATTGGTGCCGGCACTCGGGTGCAAGAGGATCTGCTCCGGTTCAGGCTGCGAGTCGACGTTGAGGTAGCGGACCCGCAGCCACTGCTCGACCTGATCGGGCCGGGCTCGGCCACGGTACTCGCCGGTGCCGGCTTGCCAGTCCCGACGGGAGTGGCCGGTTGGGACGACGGCGTGGCAATACGAGCCCTGCTCGGCCATCTCGACCGGTTTTATGTTCCCGACCCGAGTCGGGAGGCGCTCCTGGCCGCCGGGACTCGAATGGTGGGGGACCTGGCGGTGACTGCGGTGCGGGTGGAGATGGGAGAGCCGCGGATGGGTCGCGACATAGACGACTCCACTATCCCTCAGGAGACCCCCCTGGTGGAAGAGACGGTTTCATTCGAAAAAGGGTGTTTCCTCGGGCAAGAGCTTGTGGCCCGAATCGATTCTCGAGGCCATGTCAACCGGCACCTGCGAGGCATCGTGATCTCGGAGAATTCGCTCCCTCCCGAAAAGGCTGAAATTTGGTCTGACAGTGACATGGTCGGCGAGCTGACCTCGGTCTCCGAATCGTTGCGCGTTGGTGCCCCGATCGGTTTGGGACTCGTTCGTAGAGAAGTGCTCCCGGGCGATTCCGTCGAGATCCGGTGGGCGGGAGGCAAGGTGGGAGCAGAAGTGCGGGACTTGCCACTCTTACAAAAGCACATTGTGGCTTAACAACCTGCTCATAATTGGTCAGGAGTCTGGATTGGTATGGATGGAATCGTCCTCCTGATTGAAGACGAGGAAGAGATCGCCGAGCTCCTCCGGCTCGTTTTCGAGAAGGAGGGCTTCCGGCTGCTGCACGCCGACTCGGGCGAGAAGGGTCTCGACATCCTGACCCAACGCGCTCCCCGGGCCGTGCTGCTCGACCTCGGTTTGCCGGGGATGGATGGGACCGAGGTGTGCCGCCGGATTCGGGCGAAGAGCAACGTTCCCATCATCATGCTCACTGCCCGCGACGACGAAGTCGACACGGTGGTAGGTCTCGAGATCGGCGCAGACGATTATGTAACCAAGCCGTTCTCGCCCCGGGAAGTGGTGGCGCGTGTGAAGGCCGTGCTGCGAAGGGCCGAGCAGGTGCCCGCGCCGCCTGCCGCGATTACGGTGGCCGACTTCGAGATCGATAGTGGCCGGCGCCAGGTACGCACGCCGTCCGGCGACATAGTCGAGCCCACCGCCCGGGAGTTCGACCTGCTCTGGCACCTGGCACACAACCGGGGAATTGTCCTTTCCCGTAGCCAGCTCCTGGAAGCCGTGTGGGGGTATGACTATTTCGGGGAAAGCCGGACGGTAGACGTTCATGTCCGCCAACTCCGTAAGAAGTTGGAGGGGATCCCGATTGAAACGGTGTGGGGCGTCGGCTACAAGCTTGGTGGCAGGGCAGAGCACTAGTGCGGCGAAAGTTCTTCTGGAGCATGATGGCTGCCGCCGCACTGGCGCTGCTGGTTGGCGGGATCGTGGCTGCAGTGCTCACCAACCGCCAGGCTCGCCGGGATGACCTTGCCGAGCTGTCCCGCCAGGCGGAAGCTATCGGCCGGGAGGCCGAGGAGTCCATCGCCGCGGCCCGCCAGCGTGGTGACGCGGCCCTGCGGAACCTGCTGAACGAGCGAACCGTGCGCGAGCTTTTGTTCATCGCCACCAGGGTGGGAGGTCACGATTTCGTTGAGATCGCGGCCGTCCGCCGGGGAGAGCTCATCGTTCCCGGCACCAGTGTGTTGATCCCGGCGTTGGGTCTGGAGACGGCCGAGTTCCGGCCCGGCACCACGGTGGAATTCGAAGGAGAGGTCGAGGGGCAACCTGTGGTCGTCGTCGTGCGCACGGTGGACACGGGCACACCGGCCTTCTCCTTCGCGGTGCTGCTGGGGCGGGAATCGTCGCTGATCGTTGGCATCACTCTTGTGAGGGCCTTCCTGGTCGCACTCGGGGCTGCGGTGGTTGTGGTCGCGGTGTTGGCCGGACTGCTCGCTAATCGGCTCGGAGACCGCCTGGGGAAGGTCAGCGCTGCAGCGGAAAGTCTGGCGGGGGGCGATCTCGGTGCCCGGGTAGCCGACGACGGTGCCGACGAGGTGGCAGATCTGGCAGACCGATTCAACGAGATGGCGGGTCGGCTCGAAGCTGCTTCGCAGCGGGAGCGAGATTTCTTGCTCAACGTCGGGCACGATCTGCGAACCCCGCTCACCAGTCTGGCCGGCTACGCCGAAACCCTGGCCGACGGCACAATTGAGCCGGATCAGCTCCCGAAGGTGGCGGCGGTGCTGCAACGACAGACGGCGAGGCTGTCACGCCTGGTGGAGGATTTGATGCTGCTGTCGAGGCTTCAAGCCAGGGAGTTCACGCTGCGTCCCGAAGATGTTGAGCTGGATGCTCATGTCAGGGGAGTGGCAGAAGATTTCCTGGGCCGGGCCGCCGAGGTCTCAGTGCAATTAGTGATCGAGACCGACCCGACCGGGCCGGTAAGGGTCGATCCGGTGCGTATTGCTCAGATCGTGTCCAACCTGGTCGAGAACGGTCTCCGGTACACGCCTGAAGGCGGAACCGTGACAGTGCGGGTCCTGTCGAGCCCGTCTGAGGTGGGCATAAAAGTGGGGGACACCGGGCCGGGAATCGATCCCGAGGACCTTCCGAAGGTCTTTGACCGGTTGTACGTTGCCCAGCATTACCGAGCGGTGCGCCCTGAGGGGAGTGGGCTCGGCCTTTCGATTGTCAAGGAGTTAGTGACGGCCATGGGTGGTGCCGTGGCGGTGGACTCCCGACCGGGTCACGGCACCGCCGTCACCGTGCGGCTTCCCCGCTCCTCGTGAAAAGAGGCGGAGTTT
>CAXMOO010000183.1:0-7205 GCA_964195005.1 uncultured Gammaproteobacteria bacterium | reverse complement strand
TTCGGAGGCATGAAGGAAAGCGGCATCGGACGCGAAGGTGGCCGGGAAGGGATCATGGAATTCCTCGAGACAAAGCTCGGCGGCTTCTCCATACGCTGACCGATCGGCCCGCTGAACGGCTCGCCGAAGTCGTAGCATTCGCTTGATAACCCGTAAGGAGACGAATTGTCCGAAGTTCCTTCTGACCTAGAAATTGCCCAGGCCGCTACCGTCCGCCCGATCGTTGACATCGCCGAAGATCTCGGGATCGACAGCGACGACCTCATTCTGTTTGGACCGCAGAAGGCCAAGGTGCACCTCGATCTGCTCCCCAAAATTGAGTCCCGCCCCTTTGGCAAATACATCGACGTGACGGCTATAACCCCCACCCCGCTTGGCGAAGGTAAGACCACCACCCTGGTAGGACTGGTCCAGGGCCTCGGTCGTCTCGGCCACAAGGCCATAGCTTGTATCCGCCAGCCCAGCATGGGACCAACATTCGGCATCAAGGGTGGGGCAGCCGGGGGCGGTTACAGTCAGGTGATCCCCATGGAGGACTTCAATCTCCACCTCACCGGCGACATCCACGCCATATCCGTGGCCCACAACCTCGTGGCGGCAGCCATCGACGCTCGCTGGTATCACGAGGGACGCCTCACCGACGAAAGACTGGCCGAGCTCGGCCTGCAGAGGCTCGCCATTGACCCCGACAAACTCACATGGAAGCGGGTTGTCGACGTCAACGATCGGGCGCTGCGTAACATCATTCTCGGGCTCGGCGGCTCGGCAGACGGACGACCTCGTCAAGACGGCTACGACATCGCCGTTGCCAGCGAGTTGATGGCCATCCTCGCCCTGATCGACGGAGTGGACTATGCCGATGCTCTGCGTCACCTCCGGGAACGATGCAGCCACGTCGTTGTGGGGTCGAGCAAGTCGGGCGACCCGATCACATTGGAGGATCTGGGAGTGGCCGGCGCGGTGACCGTGTTGCTCAAGGACGCCCTGCACCCGACGTTGATGCAGACTCTCGAAGGCCAGGCGGCCCTGGTCCATACGGGGCCGTTCGCCAACATCGCCCACGGCAATTCCTCCATCCTGGCCGATCGGATCGCTCTGCACCTGGCCGACTACGTGGTGACGGAATCGGGGTTCGGAGCCGAGATGGGCATGGAGAAGTTCTTCAACATCAAGTGCCGCGTGTCGGGGCTCAAGCCGGACATCGTCGTCTTGGTAGCCACTGTGCGGGCGTTGAAAACCCATGGTGGCGGGCCAAGGGTCGTTCCCGGCCGGCCGCTCGACACGGCTTACACCGAGGAAAACCTCCCGCTCCTACGGGCAGGCATGGCAAATCTCGAGGCTCATATCGGCAACGTTGCCCAGTTTGGGCTCCCCGTGGTAGTAGCAGTCAATGCCTTCCCAACCGATACCCAGCGGGAAGTGGATCTCATTCAAAAGATGGCCCTGGAAGCGGGGGCCTTCTCCGCGGTGCGCACCGACCATTGGGCCGAGGGTGGAGCTGGGGCAGAGGAGTTGGCAGAGGTGGTGGCCGCCGCCTGTGAAGAGGAAAGCGATTTCAAGTTTCTCTATTCGCTCGAACAGGGGATCAAGGAGAAGATTGAGATCATCGCCTACCAGATGTACGGTGCCGAAGCGGTGGAGTATTCGCCGAAGGCCGAGAGGCAAATCGCCGATTACGAAAAGTCCGGCTATGGATATCTGCCGATTTGCATGGCCAAAACCCACCTGTCGTTGAGCCACGACCCCAACTTGAAAGGGGCACCGAGTGGCTTCACCGTTCCGATCCGGGAGGTACGAGCGTCGGTCGGGGCCGGGTACATATACCCGCTCCTGGGCGAGATGAGGACAATGCCCGGCCTCGGCGCCACCCCCGCATTCATGAACGTTGACGTCGACGAGGACGGTTCCATCGTCGGATTGTTCTAACCCCTCCCGCGTAGCGGAGTGTGGAACACGAAGCGGAGTGGGAGGGGAAAGCGAGCGAAGCGAGCAGGGGTGGGGCTCAAACCACCAACGGCGCCCTGAGACAAGCGATCGTCGCGCTCGATCAATGACACACGAAGTTGTCGTCGCGCGCCCCAGACCACCAATCAACACAAGTCCGGCATAGCTGCTCGTTGCTGGGCACCACCAATCGACTTCAATCGTCAAGCAACCATCTCATCGCGAAATGGGCTCCCTCACCACCGCTGTTGTTGGGAACACCCCCCTCCCAGCCTCCCCCACTCGTCCCTCATGGGGGAGGAGGCCCTCCGTTTCACACTCGGGAGAGGCTTACTCAGGCCTTATCCACCATCTGAATGTGCTGCCAGCCGAAGCGGCCCTTGATGCAGAGGTGACCGTTGGTGACGTCGTTGTCGAGCGGTGAGGTCACCTTGACTATTTGGTTATCTTGCACGTGGAGCTCGAGGCTGCAACCGACTCCGCAATAACTGCAGATCGTCTCTGTGACCGTCTGTTGCTCCTCGTCCCATGTGCCCTCACTACGCATGTCGAATTCGCTCTTGAACATGAGCGCCCCGGTAGGACACACCCCGATGCAGTTACCGCAATAGACACAGGCCGATTCGGTGAGAACAATGTCGAACTCAGTGGAAATGCGGGCGTCGAATCCTCGCCCGGCCACCGCAATAGCAAAGGAGTTCTGGGCGTCGACCCCGCAGGCTTCCACGCACTTGTAGCAAAGGATGCATTTCGAGTAATCGCGCACGTAAAGATCATCGTGCTCCTTGACCGGCTGGCCGACCGTCTCGACGGTGGCGCCATCGGGCAAGGCGTGGTGACCGGCCCGGCGTTGGTCCCGTCCCTCACCGGGTGCCGGCGGACCGTATCGGGAGACATCCCCGTCGTAGGCTGCCAGCCATTCCGAGAACCCGCCGGTCAGCTCGACATCCACAGACGACGCCAAGAACTCCAGGACCATGCGTCGGCTGAGACGGACCCTTTCTGTATCGGTGCCGATGCTCATGCCTTCCTCGGCTACCCGGGAGCAGGCAGGCACCAGGGTGCGGGAACCTTCGACCTCCACGACGCACACCCGACAGGCATTCACCGGAGTGAGCGTCTCCACGTAGCACAACGTCGGCGTGTCGACGCCGGCCTGGGTGCAGGCATCCAGAATGGTGGCCCCGGCCGGAACCGAGACGGCCTGGCCGTCGATGGTCACGTCTACCGGCGGGGCTTGAACCGGCCGGGCCTGCGCAGTCATCCTGGGCCTCCCACCAATCCCAGCTTCACGGCCGATTGCACGGCGCTGGATGCTGTTTGTCCGAGGCCGCAGATGGAGGCATCCGTCATGGCGGCGGCGATGTCTGCCAGCAGGATGGCTTCGCCGTTTCCCGCCCCGCCGTTACTCACAGCTTTGGCCAGCACCTCTTCTTGCCGGGCAGTGCCCACCCGGCAGGGAACACACTGCCCACAAGACTCGTCCCGAAAGAAGGCAGCGATACGCGTAACGATGACAGACATCTCAACCGAATGGTCGAACACCACCACGGCGCCCGAACCGAGGGTCACTCCCGCCTCACGGGCACCTTCGAAGGACAGCTCAACATCGAGGGCATCGGACGTCACGAATGAGCCGGCCGCGCCACCAAGGAGGATCGCCTGGATCTCACTGCGTTCCATGCCCCCGGCCACCTCGAAGAGTCCCCCCAGGGTGGTCCCTAAGGCAACTTCATAGATCCCCGGACGCGGGACTGAGCCGGAAAGGCAGAACAACCTGGTACCGGATGATTGCTCGGTGCCCAATGCCCGATAGGCATCATCGCCATCGTTGAGAATGATCGGGATGTTGGCAAGGGTTTCGACGTTGTTGACGAGAGTCGGCTGGCCGAACAGCCCCACCTGGTTGGGAAATGGCGGCTTCTGCCGCGGCTCGCCCCGCTTACCTTCGATCGACTCCATCAAGGCGGTTTCCTCGCCGCAGATATAGGCACCTGCGCCACGGCGTACTTCGACATCGAATTGGTGCTCACTGCCGAGGATCCCGGCTCCGAGCAGGCCGGCGTTGCGGGCCCTCTCCAAAGACTCTTCCAACAGGCGAGCTGTTTCCGGGTATTCGCCGCGGATGTACACAAAGCCCCGGGAGGCTCCCACCGCGAAGGCGGCGATGGTCATCGCCTCGATTATAGCAAACGGGTCCGCGTCGAGAAGCAGCCGATCCTTGAATGTTCCGGGCTCAGACTCGTCCGCGTTGCAAATGAGATAGCGGGGCTCGGCCGGCTCGGCGGCGACAGCCGCCCACTTGCGCCCGGTAGGGAACGCCGCCCCGCCCCGGCCCAACAACCCTGAGGCGATTACCTCGTCGATCACAGCCTGCGGCCCCATCTCGAGTGCCGCCGGCAGCGCAAGGTACCCGCTGTTGTCGCGGTACTCGTCGAGCGACTCGGGCCGGGTCACCCCGACCCGGCGTAGGAGTCGGAGGTCGGTCTCATCGCCGCCCACAGTCTGCGGAGCCGATGCGCGCCCGGGGCCGGCAACACCGCTGGCCAGCGACGCCTCAATCTGAGCCGCCGTAACCGGCCCGGCTGTGAAGTTGGTGTCACCGGCCATCTGATAGAGGACGGCCGGTGCCCGGTCGCACATACCCAGACAGGGGCTGGAATGCCACGTGGTTTCATCCCCGGCGCCTTCCGGTCCGAGCGCAGAACTGAGAGATTCCAGCAGCTCGCCTGCTCCGGCGGTGCGGCAGGCGACGTCGTCACACACATGGGCGACCCGGCCGGCTTGCTCGGTGGTGGCGAACAACGAATAGAAGGTTGCCACTCCGTAGGCCTCGGCCGGAGGGACCGTCAGGCGCTCACAGACATAATTCATCCCTCCGGGGCTGATCCAGCCGATCTCGTCCTGTAAACCCCAAAGCGCCGGGAGCAGCAGATGGCGCTGGGCTCTGGCATCGGCGCCACTCCGGGCGATGCGAAAATCTTCCTCGGTGTGGGCTCCGCCGTCCCAACCGCTGCGTGGTGCGCCGAGGATGCCGTCGACGGCGGCCGTCTCCTCGGGAGTCGGCGGGGCCGTCATCAGCTTTACATCCATCAGCCTCCTCCGTTGAGCTTCTCGAGACGAATGGCGGTTGCCTTGAACTCAGCAGTACCCGACTTGGGGTCCCAGGCGTCGATCGTCAACAGGTTGGTATCGACCTCGTCGGGAAAGTGAAGCGTCATGAAAGCCAATCCGGGTCGGAGGCCTCTCACAAGACGAACCGGCGCTTCCACTTCCCCCCGACGGGAAATCACCTTTACGCGTTCCCCATCTGCAATGCCAAGCTGTTCTGCGTCGGCCGGATCCAGGTCGATGGTCTCACGATTGCGGATGGGCGATGTGTACCCGCCCGATTGCACTCCGGTGTTGAAGGAGTCCAGACGCCGCCCGGTGGTTAGGCGGATCGGAAAGTCGTCGGTCAGCTCATCAACCGGAGCCACCCACTCGGTGGATGTAAACGGCGCCAGGGTCCCCCGGTCGGCAGGATCGGCGGCCCACAGGCGCCCATGGAGGAAGGTCTCTCCGGGATGCTCCTCGTCGTAGCAAGGCCATTGCAACCCGTTCGACTCCTCGAGACGGGCGTAACTCATTCCGGCGTGCATCGGCGACAAGCTCCTCAGCTCATTCCAGAGCTCTTCAGCGGTGGGATAGCCCCAGTCGTGACCGAGACGCTGGGCCATGTCGGCCAGGATGTGCAGGTCATCGCGGGCCTGCCCTGGTGGCTCCAGCGCCTTGCGCACCCGCTGCACCCTGCGCTCCGAGGATGTCACTGTGCCTTCGGTCTCGGCCCAGGCGGCGGCCGCTGGAAAGACAACGTCGGCCATCTGCGCGGTTCGCGTGAGGAAGATGTCTTGCACTACGAGCAGATCGACCCCGTTGAGGAGTCTGCGAGCGCGGCCGGCGTCGGCTTCGGCCTGAGCGGGGTTCTCACCGATGATGTAAACAGCCCGCAGCTCTCCCCGTTCCATAGCGTCGAACATGAGGCTCAAATGCCAACCGGGCTCAGCCGGAATCTTGCTGCCCCACTGGGCCTCGAACTTGCCCCGCAGCTCGTCATCAGCGAGGTCCTGAAAACCGGGCAACTTGTTGGGCAGCGCCCCCATGTCCCCACCGCCTTGCACATTGTTTTGCCCGCGGATTGGGACCAGGCCCGACCCGAAGCGGCCGATGTGACCGGTGAGCAGCGAAAGATTGATGAGCGCGAGGACGTTGTCGGTGGCGTTGTGATGCTCAGTGATCCCCAGCGTCCAGCACAGTTGAGCGGTCCCGGCTGTTGCATAGGAGTGGGCCAGCTCCTTGATGGCATCAGCCGGGACGCCGCTGATCTCTTCAGCTCGTTGCAGCGTGTACGGCTCAACAGTTTCTGCATAATCATCAAAGCCCGTGGTGGAGCCTTCGATGAATTCCTGGTTGACCAGCCCGGCTTCGATGATCTCCCGACCGATGGCATTAGCCACTGCGATGTCAGAGCCCACGTCGATCCCGAGCCACACATCGGCCCATGCCGCCGAGCTAGTGCGTCGGGGATCCACTGTGTACAGACGGGCACCATTGTGCACGCCCTTGAGAATGTGATGGAAGAAGATCGGGTGGGTCTCGCGAGCGTTCGACCCCCAGAGAATGATGAGGTCGGTTTCTTCTATTTCGCGGTAGCTGCTGGTGCCCCCGCCGGCTCCGAAAACTGCCGCCAGACCGGCGACGCTAGGAGCGTGTCAAGTGCGGTTGCAGCTGTCGATGTTGTTGCTGCCCAGCACTACACGGGAGAACTTCTGGGCCAAGAAGTTCATCTCATTGGTGGCTTTGGAGCAACTGAACATCCCGAAGGCGGTTCGGGGATAGGAATCCATTGTCGCCTGGATTCCCTCGGCGGCCCGGTCGAGGGCCTCGTCCCATGTAGCGGGACGCAGCTCGCCGTCGTCACGCACCATCGGCTCGGTCAATCTGGGGTAAGCCATTCCTGTTTCATCTCCTCTCGAGGCTTAATCTAGTGCTGGGCTTGGCAGCGTTTGCCGGGCACTGGTCGCCGAATCAGGCAGGTCGGATGAGGCGCCCGGGGTCGTGGTAGATGTTGAAACTCGATTCGCGTAGAAAGCCAACGACACTCACACCGAGCTCCTCGGCGAGCTCCACCGCCAGAGATGAGGCGGCAGACACCCCGCAGATGATCGGCAGTCCGGCAACTGCGCACTTCTGGACCATCTCAAAAGAAACCCGGCCTGACA
>CAXMOO010000182.1:0-8593 GCA_964195005.1 uncultured Gammaproteobacteria bacterium | reverse complement strand
CTTATCGTCGCGGGGCCATAACTTGCATTGCATCTCGCCCTCCATGCACGTTAGAGCTCCAGCAGCTATCACAGCCTCCGGCGAGCCGCCGATGCCGAACAAGATATCGATCCCGCTTTCGGGTTGCGCTGTGGCGATCGCCCCGGCGACGTCACCGTCGCGGATCAAGCGGATACGGGCACCAGCCTCACGAGCGGCGTCGATAAAGCGAGTATTACGGGGACGACTCAGCATGATGGCGGTGACATCCGCGACGTCCTTGTCGAGCGCCTTCGCCACCTGGGCAAGGTTGTGAGCCACCGGCGCTTCGAGGTCAATTGATCCGGCGGCCGCCGGCCCTACCGCGATTTTGTCCATATAGACGAGGCTTCCCGGGGCGTACATCGTGCCCTTTTCGGATAGGGCGATTACCGCCACCGCACCTGGCATGCCCTCAGAGGTGAGAGTGGTTCCGTCTACCGGGTCAACGGCAACGTCCATGGCCGGGCCGTTTCCGGTGCCGACAGACTCGCCGTTGTGCAACATGGGGGCTTCATCTTTCTCACCTTCGCCGATGACAATCGTTCCGGCAATGTCGATATTTCCCAAGATGAGCCGCATACCGTCAACAGCGGCCTGATCGACAGACACTTTGTCGCCGCGCCCTTGCCAGCGGGCGGCGGCGATCGCGGCCGATTCAGTTACTCGGACGAGGTCGAGACCCAGGTTGTGTTCTGGAATTTCCACGCTGTGCGTACCCCCGTAGTACACATACAACGTAGCTCAGATAGACCGATTTCGCAGTAATTGGCGCGGCCTATTGGAGGCCCGGACCAGCGTCAGAACTGCTCTTGTTCGGTTGACCCTTCGAGCGCCGAGGTGGAAGTCGCTCCGCCGCTGATGATCTGGGTCACCTGGTCGAAGTATCCGGCGCCGACCTCTCTCTGATGGCGCATGGCGGTGTAGCCGTCGAGTTCCAATTCGAACTCGTGCTGCTGAAGGCGGACATACGCCGTCATGCCCTCATCGGCGTACTCATGAGCCAGGTGAAACATCGAAGCATTGAGTGAGTGAAAGCCGGCCAGGGTGATGAACTGGAAGCTATACCCCATGGCACCAAGCTCCTCCTGGAACTTGGCAATGGTGCCGTCATCCAGGTGCGCTTTCCAGTTGAACGAAGGCGAGCAGTTGTAAGCCAGTTTCTTGCCAGGGAATTCAGCGTGAATTGCCTCGGCGAAGGCGGCTGCCTCGCTGAGGTCGGGATGCGCCGTCTCGCACCAGAGCAGGTCGGCATACGGCGCATAGGCCAGGCTCCGGGTGATGGCAGCGTCAAGCCCGTTGTGGATTCGATAGAACCCTTCGCTCGTGCGCTCCCCGGTCAGGGACTCACGATCACGTTCGTCGACGTCGCTGGTGAGGAGTTCTGCGGTATTAGCATCGGTCCTGGCAACGACGAGGGTGGGGACACCCAGGACATCGGCGGCAAGCCGAGCGGCCGTGAGGGTACGAATGTGTTGCGAAGTCGGGACCAGCACTTTGCCCCCCATGTGCCCGCATTTCTTTTCGGCTGCCAGCTGGTCCTCGAAGTGGACGCCCGACGCTCCCGCCTTGATGAAGGATTTCATCAACTCAAAGGCGTTGAGGGCACCACCAAAGCCCGCCTCGGCATCTGCCAGTATCGGGACCATCCAGTCTGTGTCTGCCCTGCCTTCTGCCCATTCGACCTGATCTGCCCTCAGCAGGGCGTTGTTGATCCGTCTCACCAGTGCTGGAGCACTGTTAGCCGGGTAAAGGCTCTGGTCCGGATAGACCTCCTCGGCCAAATTCGCGTCGCCGGCCACTTGCCAGCCACTCAGATAGATCGCATTGAGCCCTGCCTTGACCATTTGCACGGCCTGGCTACCACTCAACGCGCCCAGAGCGTTGGTGTAGCCAAGACCCTGGGTCAGGTTCCACAGTTTCTCGGCCCCCCTGGTGGCCAGAGAGTGCTCGACCGTGACCGAGCCACGAAGGCGTATGACTTCCTCGGCGAAATAGGGGCGTTCGACACCCTGCCAACGCGGGTTGGTGTTCCAATCCTCCTGCAGCTGCTTAGCCTCAGCCGAGATCCGTTTGGCAAGTTCCACGTTGTCTCCCAGGGACATCAGTCGATGAATTCGTATGCAGGAATGGTGAGGAAGTCAACGAAGTCGGGCGCCAACGCCACTTGCTCGAACAGGCTGCGGGCCGTTTTCCATGAGCCGTTTATGAATGCTGAGTCGCCGACCTCAGTGTGAATGGCAGCAATTTCCTCTTCGATTAGTTGCAATACCAGGTCGGCTGTGAGGGTGCGACCGTCATCGAGCTCCGCTCCGTTGTAGACCCACTGCCAGATCTGCGAGCGAGATATCTCCGCCGTGGCAGCATCTTCCATGAGGTTGAAGATCGCCGCAGCGCCGTTTCCATCCAGCCAGGCTGCCAAATAGCGGATTCCCACGTTCACGTTGGTGCGCACTCCCGCGTCAGTGACGGTCCCACCTGCCACTTCCGTGTGCAGCAGATCCTTGGCCGTCACCTGAGGCCCATCCGGCAGAAACTCGATCTGGTTGGGGCGGGCTCCCAGAACCCTGTCGAAAACCTCCTTGGCGATGGCCACCAACCCGGGGTGAGCCACCCATGTTCCGTCGTGACCCTTGGCGGCCTCGAGCTCCTTGTCTTCTCTGACTTTGCGTAAGGCCCGGGCGTTTACTTCCTCGTCCCTGCTGGGAATGAAGGCCGCCATCCCGCCCATCGCATGAGCTCCCCGGCGGTGACAGGTCCGAATGAGCAGGTCGGTGTAGGAGCTCATGAAGTGGACCTTCATCGTGACCTGGGCCCGATCTGGGAGGAGGAAGTCGGGTCTGCTCCTGAACTTCTTGATGACGGAGAAGATGTAGTCCCAGCGTCCTGCGTTGAGGCCGGCCGAATGATCCCTGAGCTCATAGAGGATTTCGTCCATTTCGAGTGCAGCCAGGATCGTCTCGAGCAGAACGGTGGCCTTGATGGTGCCGACGGGGATTGCCAATGCCTCCTGGGCATATACGAAGACGTCGTTCCACAGCCGGGCCTCGAGATGGTTCTCCAGCTTGGGAAGGTAGAAGTACGGGCCCGACCCTCTGTCGACGAGGGTTTGGGCGTTATGGAAAAGGAAGAGGCCAAAGTCCACCAGGCTCGCTGAAACTGGTTGGCCGTCGAGCGCCAGGTGTCTTTCGAGAAGATGCCAACCGCGGGGACGCACCAGCAGAGTGGCTGTTTCTGAGCCGAGCTCATATGTCCTGCCATTCTGTTCATGGCGAATGGAGCCCTGGACGGCGTCGCGAAGGTTGACCTGACCAGCCATGACATTGCTCCAAGTCGGGGAGTTGGAGTCTTCGAAGTCGGCCATGAAGGCATTCGCGCCCGAATTGAGGGCATTGATTATCATTTTGCGGTCCACCGGCCCGGTGATCTCGACTCTGCGATCGAGAAGATCATCGGGTACGGGGCCGACCTTCCAATCACCGGCGCGGATCGACTCTGTCTCGGACAGAAAATCGGGAAGTTCTCCCGCGTCCAGCCGGGCCTGGCGCAGGCGGCGGTCTTTCAACAGCCGGCGCCGGGTGGCACCGAACTCCCGCTCGAGGCCCTCGACAAAGGCAAGGGCCTCAGGAGTGAGAACGTCCTCGAAAAGAGGCTTTGCGTCGATTGTGATTGCCACTAAGACATGAGTTTCTTACAAATACCGTCGCCCTGGAGGCGCCAGAGGATATAAAATCAGCTATTCTTAGCAAAATGACTAGGAGATGCACAACTTCTCATGGATTTGCTCACCTTCGGCCAGAGGTTGCGCCACTTCAGGCGTAACCAGGATCTAACACTCGACGAGCTGGGGGGGATGGTGGGAAAGCCCGCCTCGTACCTTTCAACTGTTGAGACCGGCCGGCGAGAGCCGAAGGTAGGGCTGGTGGATGAGCTTGCCCGGGCGCTCGGGATCGAGCCGGCGGTCCTGTTGGAGCCAACACCGCCCAGCCGTCGAGCGGAGCTCGAGATCTTGCTCGAGCGGTACCAGGCGGAATCCGCTTATCAAGCGTTGGGCTTGCCCCACCTGAAGGCCGGTGTCCGAATGCCGGACGCGGCTCTCGAGCACCTGGCTCGCCTCTACCGGGAATTGCGGGATCGTAACCGGATACAAGCGGCGACTCCGCGCGAGGCGCTCGAAGCCAACCGATCACTACGAGACCACCTCGAAAGTAACGACATGTACTTTGCCGCCATCGAAGCGGAAGCGTCGAAGGCCCTGGCGGCGGTAGCGTTCGACGGGTCCGGGACGGTTCCCGAGACGACTCTCAACGACCTGGTAGCTCACTTCGGTTTCGAGGTTCAGCATGTGAGTGAGCTGCCAAGCTCACTGCGGTCCTTGACGGATCTCCGATCGAATCGCATCCTCATCCGCCAGCGCGATGAGCTCCGAACCCGCAGGGCGCGCACAGTGATCTTGCAAACTCTCGGGCACTTCGTGCTCGATCACGGTGCCCCCACGAGCTACAGCGAGTTCCTACAACAACGCATGGAGGCGAACTACTTCGCGGCAGCAGTCTTGGCGCCGGAGAGCTCCGCTGTGCTGTTCCTGCAGACGGCCAAGGCTGAGAAGCGTCTCTCCGTCGAGGATCTCAAAGAGATCTACTACATCAACTACCGCCTGGCGGCTCAGCGCTTCACCAACCTGGCAACCCGGCATCTAGGTATCCGATCGCACTTTCTGCGCTCTGATGAACAGGGCGTAGTTTGGAGGGCGTACGGCAATTCCCGGGTGCCTTTCCCATTGGGACCCGACGGCTCCTTGGAAGGCCAATTACTCTGCCGACAGTGGGGGACCAGGGCCGCGTTTCATTCAGAGGACAAGTTCCGGATTCACTATCAGTACACGGATACCGAGGTGGGAACGTTCTGGTGCAGCACTCACATCGAGGTCGATCGTGAGCCCGTCCAGGCCATAACTGTTGGAGTGCGGTTCGAGGATGCCCGCTTCTTCCGCGGGTCCGATACGGACCGCCACTCCGTTTCCAGGTGCCCCGACGGAGAATGCTGCCGGCGACCTCCCGCCGACCTTGCCGAGCGCTGGGCCGGGTTTTCCTGGCCATCGGCTCGTGCCGACACTCTCAATCCCCTCGGAGTTCCGTCCGGGGTGTTGCCAGGAGTCGACATCACCGAGGTCTACGAGTACCTCGATGCCCTGGATGGGGGATAGCTACTACGAATAGGCTGGCCGCAATATGCCAAACCTCCGGCATCACCCACTCTCTCGATTACCGGCCCTGGCCCTGGCCGTCGGCTTGATCGCAGCTGCGTGTGGAGGAGAGGGAGACCCAGCTCCTTTGAGCACAAACATTTCTAGGTCGGCGGCCGTTCTTGTCGATGAGGGCCTGGTTCAGCTAGAGGCGGGAGCGCTCGACGAGGCTTTGGCCACTTTCGACGCCACCATCGCCGCCCTTGGGGACTCAGAGGAATCGCTGGTGCCGGCGAGAGCTCTGGTGGGTCGGGGACAGACTCTTGCCCTAATGGATCGGGAGGATGAGGCGGCGGCGTCGTTCGAGGCGGCACTCGCCGAGATCGGACTGGCGACCGACCCGGCGAGTGGAGCGCTGGCCGTCGACACAGTGGGACACCGTCTGAGGCTGACCGGTGACGCCGGTGAGTGGATCGTCGGATACAAGGGGTACCGCGACGTGCTCGATCATTACGAGGGGTTCGATCATCCGGACGTCATCGCTGCCAACGTCCGGTTGTTGGATGAATATGCCCTTTCCCTGGAACTGCTCGCCCGTCACGAGGAAGCACTGGTTGTATACGAGTCGATCGACGAACGGTACGGTGAGCTCACCGATCCGCAGCTTCAACTGCCGTTGGCCGTGACCTTTGCCCGATCCGCCGCCAACCTCCGCGTGCTCGAACGTGACGAAGAGGCGCTGTTCTTCTTCCAGCGGGCAATAGAGGTGGCGGATGACACGAGCGATGACGACCTGGCACTGCTCGGGTCCGAGACGTGGCTTGACATGGCTCAGCTTCTAACCGTGTTGGGAGCTCGGGTCGAGGCGCTAGAAGCGTTCGACTCGCAATTCGACCGCTACGGAGACCGGCCAGAGATCGCTCACCGCCAACTGGTGCTCAGAGGCATCCTCCAATCTGGCCTGCTGCTACAGAACCTGGGTCGAGTTGAAGAGGCTCGAGCTGCCTTCGAGGAGATACTCCGGCAGGTTGAGGTTCCTTCTTCAGACGCCACGCTGGCCGCTCTGGCCGGTGTAGCGGAGCACCAACTAGGAATAGTCGCTCGCGGTTGACCTTCTTAGGGCCCACTCGGGTCTACGGTTCCTGCATGCAGCGAGCCCCATCCGATGGCTGAAGGTCGCCCGGCGCTTCTCGATGGGATCCAGACAGTGGCGCCAATGTTGATTGGTGTCATACCATTTGGTCTGGTCTTTGGCGTGACCGCCGCCGGCACCGAAATCGGGGGAGGGCTCGGCTACGCGACGTCCATCATCATCTTCGCCGGCGCAGCCCAGTTCGCTACGGTGCAGTTGATTGCCGCCGGCTCCACTGCGGCGGTTGTCATCGCCACCGCCTTTGTCATCAACGCTCGCCACGCCATGTATAGCGCCGCCATGGCACCGTATTTTCAGAACTTCCCCCGCTGGTATCGATGGGCGCTTCCCTATCTCCTCACCGACGAGGCGTTTGGGGTCTCGATCGTACGCTTCCGGCATGAGAAGAACCCCGGTTATCAGCGCTGGTTCTACATCGGCTCGGCACTGGCTTTGTGGACGACATGGCAGGTGACGACCGGCCTCGGAGTCATCTTGGGGACGCAGGTCCCGCAGTCGTGGTCGCTCGACTTCGCGCTCCCTCTCACTTTCATCGCTCTCCTGGCGCCGGTACTCAATACGCGGCCGGCGGTTGTGGCCGCAGTCGTCGCCGGCCTCGTCGCGCTAATCGCCAACGGCATTTCATACAACCTGGGATTGTTGATCGGCGCTGCCGCGGGAATAGCCGCCGGAGTGAGCGCGGGACGAGTGACCCGATGAGCTATTGGCTGATTATTGCAGTGATCGGTGCCTTCACCTATCTAATTCGGCTGTCATTCATCGGCCTGCTCGGGAGCCGGCCGATGCCCCGGTGGGCAGAACGCCCGCTGAGCTATGTTGCCCCCTCAGTTCTCGCCGCTCTGACGCTTCCAGCCGTCGTGTTGCCCGACAACTCGGTGGACTTGGCGCTTGATAGCAACCCCCGATTCCTGGCCGCCATTGCAGCCGGGCTGGTGGCCTGGCGCTTCAAGAATATGGCGGCAGTGTTCATCGTCGGCATGGGCCTCCTCTGGATTCTGCAAGGCATCGCCTGACGGGTCCCGGCAACCCCTACCATGCGGCCGTGCTCATCGACGAGTTCATGACAAGCTGGGACGTCGTCAGGCGACAGGAAATCCAGGTCAACGCATCCCCAATCGACACGCTGGCGGCGGCTCGACAGATGGATCTGGGCTCCGAGCGGCTAGTCGGATTCTTACTCCGGATCCGAGGTTTACCCAGACCGGCGAGGACCTGGATGCGCTTGGCTGAGGCGGGCTTCATACCGCTGGCAGATACAGATGAGGAGTTGCTCGTTGGTATCGTCGGCCGCTTCTGGACACCAGGCGGGGGATTGCGTCGACTGTCTGGTGAGGAGTTCTGCCGTTTCGATGAGCCCGGCTATGCCAAGGCAACCTGGAATTTCGCCGTCGAGCCAGTTGCGGCCACCCGTCTGACAACCGAAACCCGGGTTCTGTGTACCGACCGAAGCGCCCGACGCAAGTTCCGAGCCTATTGGGCAGTGGTCGGTCCATTCAGCAGCTTGATCCGAACCCGCGCGTTGCGGCAGATCAGGGCGGCTGCCGAATCCCCGTAGCCTCTCCGCCAAGATTCACTGTCGCCGCAGCCTGGAGCCGACTAACCTCCGCTCTGTTTGACGTTGAGCTCGTCCAAGTAGAGCTCGACCAGAGAAGGAACGACTGGTGACTGTGAATATTTATGTAGGAAATCTGGCATTTTCGATGAACAACTCCCAACTAGAAGAGCTGTTTAATGAGCATGGGACGGTTTCGTCGGCCCAGGTGATTATGGATCGGGAAACCGGTCGCTCCCGAGGTTTCGGTTTTGTGGAGATGGACTCAGCGGATTCCGCCCGGGCGGCAATCGAAGCTCTCGATGGCTCCGAAGTGGACGGACGCCGCATCAAGGTCAACGAGGCCAAAGAACGACCCCGCCGCTAGTTCGGTAGACCAACAACGAAAACCGGGCGTCTTTGGCGCCCGGTTTTCTCTTGTCCTCAGCGAATCGGGACGATCTTCAGGAGCGCACCGTCCGGTCCGCTGAACCAGGTGGTGATGTAGAGCTCTCCCTCGTTATCCACCCCGAAGCTGGTGACGTGGCCCGGCTGCAGATCACCGGTCCAATCTGCCTGGTCGGAAATCGTAGCCCCGTCGAACCGGAAGCTTCGAATCCATTCACTGACCCAGTCGGCATAGAAGTAGTGGCCCGTGAGCTCAGGAATAGCCAGCCCGCGATATACGAAGCCTCCAGTTACGGAG
>CAXMOO010000181.1:0-5617 GCA_964195005.1 uncultured Gammaproteobacteria bacterium | reverse complement strand
GTGCCCAGCAGACCACGGGCTTTGTCTGTCTTTTCAGCTCCCTCTACCGGTTCGTCAACGACTGGGGCCAGCCCCGGTCCGGCGGCCGCACTCATAAGGGAACCGACATAGTCGCTCCTTACGGCCATCCGGTCGTTGCGGTGGCCACCGGCTCGATTATCAAGCGGAACTCAGACCTGGGCGGTGCCAGTTTGTGGCTTGATGCCGATAACGGAACGTCCTACTACTACGCCCACCTGAGCGGCTATGCCGACGGGTTGTCCGACGGCAGCCGGGTCTCGGTCGGTCAGGTTGTTGCTTACAACGGGGACAGCGGTAACGCCACGGGCGGAGTCCCCCATGTCCATTTCCAGGTGCACCCCGGAGGTCGTGGGAATAACCCCGTCAACCCGTATCCTACGTTGGTGGAGCACTGCAATTAAGGGAGCATATGTCCGATAACCGTCGCCGTATCGATCAGATTGTGGACGAGGATTTCGTGGCAGATCTCGGGTCGTTGAGCCTCGAGGTGCTGCGTGAGAGGCGACGCCTGTGCGATCAGGTCGAAAACGAGTTGTCCTATTACCGGCGGATGCTGCATGGACGGATGGATCTCCTGTTGTTCGAGTTGAGACGTCGGAGGGGCGAGGAGACGCGCAGCCTGATTGAGGCACTGCCCGAAATCCTCTCCGATTCCGGTTCCGGGTATGAGCCGAGCGGCCGGCCCATCAAAGTGGCGATACCCGATCTACCGGATCAACGCCGGCGCCGGATCGACGAGGTCCTCGAGGCAGACTTCCTCACTCGTATCGCTCTAGTCGAAGAGTCCGAGCTGCTCGAGATTCAATTGGCGCTTGTCGAGACCGAAGCCGATATTTCGGCCCAGCGGCACACCGTCCAGGAGAAGTTCAATCTGGTCCAGGCCGAGCTAACCAACCGATACAAGGAGGGCCTCGCCAACTTCGACGAGTTGCTCGGCCGCACCGACTGAAATGCTCGCCCGAGCGGTCCGATCGGGCTTGACAGAGAGCTATCACGACGGTGCTATCGCGGAGGTGGCTCTCTCCGGCGACTTGCTCCTCGAGATTGGTGAGATAGATAAGCCGTTCTTTTACCGCTCGGCGATCAAACCCTTCCAGGCGACGGTGCTGCTCGAGGCCGGGGCTGATCTCAATCGTGAGCAAACCGCCCTCGCCGCCTCCAGCCACTGCGGACAACCCGTTCACGTGGCGATAGTTGAGGATCTGCTTGCCGCCCACGACCTCGATGTTTCCATGCTTCAGTGCCCGCCAGATTGGCCTCCATCTGTCTCGGCCCGGTTGCGGTTGGCCCGGTCCGGCGTGGTCGAGCCGAAGTCCCAATATCACAATTGTTCCGGAAAGCACGCCGGCGTTCTGGTGGCGTGCTCCGTCCAGGGCTGGCCACTCGACTCATACATGGAGCCGGATCATCCCTATCACAAGCTGGTTGAAGAGCTGGTGAGAGGAGCCGGCGGCGAGGAGGTCTCCCCGATCGGGGTCGATGGTTGCGGCTTCCCCACTCTGCGAGGCACGGTGCGGGGGCTGGCCCGGGCTTTCGCCAGGCTGGCGTCCGAAGATCGATACCTGCGGGTACGTGACGCAATGGGAGCGATGCCGGCTCTCACTTCAGACTCGGACCGACCAGAGGAAGTGATCGCCGCGTGGCTTCCAGCCGTGGCGAAGGTGGGGGCGGTGGGATGTGCCGGAGTGGCGGTGAGCCATCGGTTCGGACTTGCCGGCAAGTGCTGGGACGGAACCAATGCCCCGCTCTATGTTGGTCTCATCGCCGCCCTCGACCGTCTCGGGGCCCTCGAGCCGGTGATGGTCGAAGCCCTGGCCGAGCACGGGCATCCACCGATTCTCGGTGGTGGCCGGCCGGTGGGCTCCCTCGAGCCGGCCCTTGGCTAGTGGCAGGCCGATCAGCAATGCAACGGCAGCGCCGAGCACCCTGCTAATGCGAGTTCATTCCAACTGGTCGACGGATGGGTTCGCATTGACACCCGTCGCATCGCACACCTCCGTTTTCCCCTCGCGGGGCTTTCTGGAAACATGGTGGAACCACTTCGGGACCGGCGAGCTTCGGATCCTGGAGGCGGCCGAGGCTCTGGTGCCCCTGTGGCACAGACCCGACGGTGTCGTGGCGTTCGTAGGCGACCCCGACCTGACCGACTATCACAGTCCACTGGGTAGCGGGTCGCCCGCCACGATTGCCGGCTATCTGGCTCAGCTTCCAGGACAGACCACCTACCACTTCGACTCACTTCCCGGTGAGGCCGCGGAGGCGTTGGGTGCCGTCCTGGTGGGTTCCGCGGTCGAGGAAGAAGAAGCCGCCTATCGCCTCATACTCCCCGGCTCGGCCGACGTGCTTTGGCAAAGCCTCACCAAGAAGGAACGACACGAATTGCGCCGCAAACGTCGGCGGTTCACTGAGTCGCTCGGCGAGCCTCGCCTGTTGCAGGGAACACAAGACCCGATGGGAGTGTTTGCCGAGATGCATCGGATGGGGCCCGGGGAGAAGGGAAGTTTCATGACTAAGGAGCGGGAGGCTTTCTTTCGCGATCTGGTGGCGATGCCAGCGGCGCGGGTTGACCTGATTGGGGGCGCGGCCGACGATGACGCGGTGGCGGCAGCATTCGGTTTCGAGGATGTTTCCGGCTACTACCTGTACAACTCTGCTTATCACCCCGATTGGGCGGCTGCGTCACCAGGGATCGTCGCCCTGACTCTTCTGCTGGAGGGGGCCATTGCCCGGGGCCGGACTCTGTTTGACTTCCTCAAGGGTGACGAGACTTATAAGTCGCGGCTCGGAGCTGTTGCCCGTCCTCTGTTCTCAGTGCGAGGTGTCACCTGATACAGCGAGTCGCTTTCCTATCTATTCACACCACCCCGCTTGCCCAGCCCGGCCAGGGTGACGCGGGCGGCATGAACGTCTATATCGATCGGCTGGCGCGAACCATGGCCGGCCGGGGAATTGAGGTTGACGTCTTCACCAGGCGGATCGATCCCGCCCAGCCCGAGGACGTAGTGGTCGCGCCCGGCTACCGGGTGGTGCATGTTGCCGCCGGACCTGAGGAAAGCCTCCTTACCGCCGAGCTGGCGGAGTTGGTACAGGAGTTCGCCCTGGGGGTTGTCAAGTGGGCAGGGGCCAACAGGGTGGATTACGACGTAGTGCACTCCCATTACTGGCTGTCAGGGTGGGCTGGAGTGATCGTCAAGCAGCAGCTCGACACGGCCCTGGCCCATTCTTTTCACACACTCGGACGGCTCAAGGACGTCACCCGTCGCCCCGGCCAGGCACCGGAGAGTCTGCTGCGCATCGCCACCGAACAGGAGGTCATCGGGTTTGCCGACTGCGTAGTCACTTCGACCCGGTTCGAGTTCGATGACCTCGTTGAGCATTACGGTGCCAAGCCCGAATCGCTGTGCATTTCCCCGCCCGGCGTGGACCACGGTGTCTTTCATCCCGGGCCCAAAGTGGAAGCGCGGGAGGCGCTGGAGATCGAATTCGGGCCGCTCTTGCTCATAGTGGGTCGCATCCAGCCGCTCAAAGGGGTTGACGTTGCCATCGAGACTCTGGCCGAGATCAGGCCTGAGTTCCCAACCGCCAGGCTGGTCGTTATCGGGGGGCCCAGCGGTGATGACGGCGAAGCGGAATTGGCCCACCTCACGGCGTTGGCCCGCAATCGTGGCCTGGCCGACGCTGTGATATTCCGGCCACCCGAGACGCACGAACAACTAGCCCATTTCTACCGAGCATGTGATGTTTTACTGGTCCCCTCCCGTTCCGAATCCTTCGGCCTGGTTGCGGCAGAGGCGCAGGCCTGCGGTTTGCCGGTGGTGGCGGCCCGGGTGGGCGGCCTCAGCTACACCGTGTCCAACGACAGGAGCGGTGTGCTGGTAGATGGATGGGATGCACGTGATTACGCGGCTGCCACTACGAGGATCCTGGAGGACCCGCCACTGGCCGCCCGACTCTCGGAAGGTGCCGCCAAGCACGCCGACGCCTTCTCCTGGGAGGGCACTGCTGATCGGCTTCTGGAGCTCTATGCGGGAACCCCCGGGCCGTGACCCGTGAGAAGGCCTGGGAGCTATTGCGTGTCGTGAGCCAGGGCTGGGTTGAGGATGAGGCCTCTGACGTGGTCTTCGCTGGTGAGTATGAAGGCCGCCTGGCAGTGCGCATGGCCCAGCAGGCCCGCGACTTCACGACGGTCTGGTATGACGTCTTTCTGGTGGGAAGGGTGTCGCTCGGCGAGCTCTCGCCAGAGGTTCTCGATGAGATTCTGGGCACGATCTACGAGGCGGTTGAACTGAGTTTTCGGTCGTTGGTGAAAGCCGGATTTGGCAAAGAATGATGAGCGGTCGGCAGTCGGCAGTCGGCAGTCGGCAAGAAAAAGAGTTGCCCGAGTCTTCATCTGAGAAACGTGGTTTTCGAAGGGCGAGGCCTTCGGCCGAGGCAGTCCAGGACCTCTCGTCGGGCGGTAGCAGTCACTTCTTGGCCCGGGACTTCCCGGCGCTCATCAAATCGGCCGAGAAGTGACAGAAGATATTGAACGCGTAAGAACCCGAGTAACCGTGGTGACCTCGAGACCCGCACTTCCCCAAACGGGCCCCGGGAGCCTCCCTGGCTTCTCGGGTTCTTACTGAGAGGGAACCTACTTAGGGTGTCGACCGGCAGCAAGGTGGGAAAACCCTGTTGGTAAGGGCGTTTTTCCCGTATATGGCGCACGTAACTGCAGCTAAATGAGGCCAGGCTCGTACCCGATTACAACTTGTCCACATATCCACACAAATCCACAGGGGGTTGTGCACAACGAGTTGTAGAAAAGTTTCTTGGGGGTTTTTTCGCGAGCGTTGCCGGGCTCAAATACCGAACATCACCTCGCGCAAACGCACCGGTGTCACGGCAAAAGTGTCACGGTCGATTCTCACCGAGCCGAGCCGAAGCCCGCGCATGCCTTCGCCATGGTTGGTTAAAACCCGCAGTACCCCGTCACTCTCTTCGAGGATGCCGAGGCCAAGGCACGCACCCTTCCCATCCTGGAGGCCGACCAACATCGCGTCCAGCCGCGCCTGATCTAGCCCGGCGGGAAGCGTGGGGGCGAACACCGTGTCGCGAACCCGCCATGGTTGGAGTGGCGTTGTCAGCGCGGCGGCGAAGCGCTTGGCCCGTTCGCCGCTGCGCTCATCCGGGGATGAGGGGAGGACGGTGGACGAGACCCTGGCTTCTTCGACCTCGATGGAGAAGAAGCGCCGCAGCATGCCCACAATGGGCCCCATCTCCTCGCCGCGTTGGAACGCAACAATGGCGTCGGGTTGGCACAACTCGGTCTTGTGGTACTTCAAGGTTTGCCCGATCACGCCGGATACCGTGCTGGTCGTGTCGACAACGACCAGGTCGGCCTCTCCCCGGGCCTGGTTCACAAGAGAGGCGGTAGCCACCACGTGTTGCAAGACGAGACCCTCGGTCTTGATCGATCCGACGAACTGAAGCCGGTCGGCAGCCTCGAGGTTGTCGAGGTCGGACGGATCATCGATGAATTTGAGGCCGACGCAGGTGGGAGGCCCGACGGTGGATTCGCTGATGTCGGCGTCGACAAACGCCACTCGCTTGCCCGTCA
>CAXMOO010000180.1:0-3609 GCA_964195005.1 uncultured Gammaproteobacteria bacterium | reverse complement strand
TGATCTCGTGCTGCCATTGGGTCGCGCCGAACAGGCGGCCGACGAAGCCGGCTAAGAGTCTGCGTCGCAAGGCTCGCCCTTCACGACGCTGCACTGAAAGGCAGAGATGCAGCTAGCACGAGTAGCGGGAACCCTTGTCGCCACCGACAAAGAGCCGAGCATGGACGGGTTGTCTTTCCGTGTGCTCCGGCAGCTTGACTTCGAGAACGCCGACATGGGTGGCTACGTGATCGCGGTAGACGCCATCGGTGCGGGTGTCGGCGAGGTGGTCATGTATGCCACCGGAAGTTCTGCCCGTCAGACCAATGCTACGGATGGCCGCCCATGCGACGCGGTGATCATGGCGATCGTCGACACCTGGGAGGTCGACGGCGAGGAGAAGTACCGGAAGTGAGCTCCGTCGACCAGGCCCAGGTGCAGGAGATTGTTGAACGCGTCAGGGCCCGCTTTGCCGAATCGGGCTCGCCCATGACCGGCGCCGGGATTCGTGCCCAGGCCGAGCTCGAAGAGATAGCCGACATCAAGCTGGGTGATGGAATCTTTCGGACCATTGACGAGGCGGTGGCGGCCGCCACGAGAGCCTTCCGGGAGTATCAGAAGATCGGCCTCGGAGGCCGTTATGCGGTCGTCGATGCAATCCGCCGGTCGATGCTCGAGGAATCTGAGCGCCTGGCCCATATGGCCCATCAGGAGACGGGGCTTGGCCGCCCTGAGGACAAGGCGATCAAGAACCGCCTCGTGGCGACGAAGTCGCCAGGGCCGGAGGATCTGGAGCCCTTCGCCGTGACGGGCGATTCGGGAATGATGGTGACTGAGTTCGCACCCTTTGGCGTCATCGGAGCAGTGACCCCCACCACCAATCCGACTTCGACGATCATCAACAACACCATCGCCATCCTCTCCGGCGGGAACGCCGCAGTGTTCAACGTCCACCCCAACGCTAAGCGAGTCTCGGCCGAGAACATCCGGCTGATCAACCGGGCCATCGTCTCGGCGGGAGGGCCGCCCAACCTGGCCACTGCTATACCCGAGCCGACAATAGAAAGCGCCCAGGAACTGATGCGCCATCCAGATGTTCGTGTGCTCCTCGTCACTGGAGGGCCTGGTGTCGTTCGGGAAGCACTGCAGAGCGAGAAACGGGCTGTCACTGCCGGTCCGGGGAATCCACCGGCGGTGGTCGATGAAACCGCCGATGTCGATGCAGCAGCCAAGGCGATCGTTTCGGGTGGCAGTTTCGACAACAACGTGATCTGCACGGACGAAAAAACCACAATCGTCGTTGAGTCCGTCGCCGACCGGCTGATCCTGGCCATGGGCCGATCCGGTGCTTATGTGCTCAAGGAGCACGAGCTCCGCAAGTTGGAAAAAGTGATCTTCGAGGAACTCGGTCCGCCGAACAAGCCGGGAGTGATCAACCGCAAGTGGATTGGCCAGAACGCCTCGAGCATCCTCGCCGAGATCGGAATCCAGGTAGACAGCGAGGAAACTCGCCTGGTAGTGGCCGATGTCCCCAATGAGCACTGCCTGGTTTGGACCGAACAAATGATGCCGGTCATGCCGGTAACCAGAGTGCAGAACATCGACCAGGCCATCGACCTGGCGGTGAAGTCAGAGCACGGCTTTCGCCATACCGCCTCGATCCATTCCACCAACGTCGAGCGGATAACCCGCATGGCCGTCGCCATGAATTGCTCCATCTTCGTGGCCAACGGCCCCAACTACGCTGGTCTGGGAGAAGGCGGAGAGGGTTTCACTTCGTTCTCGATCGCCAGCCCCACAGGAGACGGGCTCACCCGTCCTCGCACCTTCTCCCGAGAACGGCGCGTCACCATGGTGGGCGCGTTGCGGATCGTCTAAGAGGGTCTCTGATGCACCCGGCAGTGGCCATCCTCGAATTCAGCTCTGTTGCGATCGGGATCCAGGCCGGCGACGCCATGATCAAGCGAGCCCCGCTTGGTGCATTGAGCACCGGCACCGCCCAGCCCGGCAAATACCTGGTGCTGGTAGCTGGTGACGTTGGCAGCGTTGAGGAATCGCTGGTAGCCGGGCAAGAACTGGCCGGGGAGTACCTGCTCGATACCGTCTTCCTCCCCGACATCCACCCGGACGTAGTGGCCGCCATCAAGGGGAATCGGAGCCTGAGCGATGAGGAGTCTCTCGGCGTCATCGAAACCACAACCGTTGCCGGGATCATCCAGGCCGCCGACGCAGCCGTGAAAGCCGCCACGGTGACCATGACCCAGATCGAGATGGCCGACGGCCTCGGCGGAAAGGGATACGCCCTATTCGCCGGCAACCTGGGCGACGTGCAGGCCGCAGTCGAAGCCGGGACCCGCGCCATCACCGCCGAACAACTACTCGCCCAGGTGGTCATCGCCCAGCTCCATGAGGAAATGCGCCAGG
Organism: uncultured Gammaproteobacteria bacterium; assembly: GCA_964195005.1. Lineage (GTDB taxonomy): Bacteria > Actinomycetota > Acidimicrobiia > Spongiisociales > SHLN01 > JAUXLW01. The sequence goes on along the minus strand of CAXMOO010000180.1, from coordinate 1,206 downwards.
ATGTCATTGAGAGCCCGTACTTCTGGGAGCGCAACCGGAAGCTGGAAGACAAATGAAGCTGGGCAGGGTCATCGGCACGGTGGTCGCCACCGTACGGGCCGAGCAGCTCGACGGCGTCCGTTTTCTGGTTGTGCAGCCGCTCGATCGGAACCAGCACGACCGGGGCAAGCCGATTGTGGCAGCCGACGCCATCCACACGGCGGGGCCCGGAGAGTTGGTGTATTTCGTCGGCTCGCGGGAGGCGGCGCAGGCTATGCCGGATCCATTCGTGCCCGTTGACCACGCCATAGTCGGGATTGTGGACGAGGTGAGTCTTTCATGAAGATCGGGAGGGTGGTCGGCACAGTGATTTCAACGATCAACGCGCCGATCTTCGATGGACGCCGTTTGCTGCTGTGCGACCTTGTGGACCCGAGCGGGGAGCCTGAGGACGACTACACCATTGCCGTTGCAGCAGTTAACGCCGGGCCAGGAGATCTGGTTTTGATACTCGATGAAGGCACCTCGGCTCGACAGATTGTGGGGGCAGATGTCGCCCCAATCAGGGCAGTGGTAGTCGGAATCGTTGACGAGGTAAGCGAGGGCGCTTAGCCGGCTCGAACGCGAAAACCTTCCAGCGATCAGCCTGCTCCCAGATTCTCGTCAATTCCATGACATCTGGGGGGACCTCAGGGTTGTGTCACAGGCAGCATCTACTATAGAACATATGTTCGATCTACAGGTAGACACCGAGTTGGGGGTTACCAGTTCTGCGGATTTGTTTGCCCGGTTGCGGGATGGGGAGCGGGAGGTGAGCCGCCGACGGGCCCGCCAGGTGCGGTTGTTGCGCGAGTTGATGCGGCGCCGTTCTTTTTCTGTGCGTGCTCTTAGCTTTTCCGAGGTTGCAGCCGAGTTGGACGTGTCGGCTGATACTGCGAGAGATTTGTTGGAGACTGCTACCCGGAGCCCGGAGAGATCTGAGCGTATGAGGAGACTTGAAGGTGGGGAGTGGTCTTTTGATCGAGCCACAGCCATGGCCCGGCTGTTCGCGGCCGGAGCCGACGACCAGACTATGCAAGCAGCTGATGAACGTGACATTGACGGTATTCACAAGCTACGGGCGATGACCAGGCGGATAAGGCGTCGTGACGAGCGCCAGGCTCATGAGGAACGCTACGTGCGGTGCTCCCCTTCTTTGGACGAGTCGGTCGGCTTTATTCACGCCCA
>CAXMOO010000179.1:0-20845 GCA_964195005.1 uncultured Gammaproteobacteria bacterium | reverse complement strand
GAGATCGTGAAGCGGTGTCGCCACGGCGGCTCCCAACAGACACCACCCCGGTGTGAACCGGCGGTGCCGTGTCGGGTTGGACGGGCGCTGCCGTGGTGGTCGACGCAGCCGTCGTTGAGTGGTCATGGGTCGATGAAGATGCACTCGCCGGGACATTCCTCGGCGGCTTCGACCACGATGTCTTCCATACCATCGGGCACCCGGGCGAGACCGGACGCCCCTTCGGGGCCGTGGCCTTCACCCTCTGCTCCGTCGAAGATCGTGGCCGTGCCGAAGTGCTTGGCTTCCTCTTTCACGATCCACAGGCCGTCGTCACGATCCTGGAACACGTCCGGGGCGATCTCCTCACACAGGCCGTCACCGGTGCACAGGTCCTGGTCGATCCACACCTTCATGACAACACCTCTTCTGGTCCCCGCTCCTTGGAGGGATCGGCCCCGGGTGGCGGGAGGAGTACAACCCGGAGCCGATCTCCGAGGCGGGAGGGGACGCACTGGACAACTGTTTCCACAAGGGGTAGTGGAATCCCGCCGGGGGTAGCCTACCCTTAGTTTTCACTAGTGCAATAGGGAAAAGTCTGGTCCAGAACGTGCATCTGCTGCGCGATGGATCCAGCGGTGCGAGATTCCACGGGTGGGCCTACTCCAGTCCGGATCAGGAGGCGATTGTCACCAAGGTTCTGCAGGGTTCACCGATCCTGGTGTGGGGTACGACGGTCACGTCAACGGTCTCGTCCATGGCTCTAATCAACCCGGTGACAAGGCCCCGGTCCAGGGCGCAAACGATTCTGGGATTCTCGAGCGCGACCTTCCCGAAGGGACAGTGGGTTGTCTGGTACCCACAGCCAGGGCTATCGAAGCTCATGCCGATACGGAACCCCAATCCCTGCATGATCTCGGCCGCCACTTGCGTCTTGGCTGCAAGATCGGCATCGTGAGACAGGTCGAGGGCAGCGGCGAATTCTTCTCCCTGGACGAGGCCCACCTCGAAGGCAAGCTCGGCCGTGTCGACCGAGGCGACCCGCTGCAGCACTCGCGTCAGCAGTGAAGCCAACAGCTCAAAGTTCTCCGGCGGCAAATCGATGTGAATCTCTAGATCTGTGGCTTTGTACAGATGCGCCGGACGTCCACCACTCGACCCAGTGGATGCCGTCTTGACCTGCAGATAGCCGGCCTTCACTAGATGGTCGAGGTGATAGCGGGCGACATTGGGATGCAAATCGAACGCGTCGGCGACCTCGGCCACAGATATCGCCTGCTCGGACTCCCGCGACGCGAGGTAGATCGCGCGCCGGGTGGGGTCACCAAGCGACGACATCGCGTCCGACATCATGTCGTCGAATCGGTGCTCACTCACGGCAACCGCCTAGCTCGCTACGACAGCCTGATTCTCTAGCCGGCAGCGAGCGAGGAGGGGTGTTGCCGACCCGCTGGGTCGCGGCGACAGATGGGGTGGAGGGCCACACGGCTGCCATCCGCGCCGGTGTGAGCTGCTGTCTCGAGGCGTCGCCCGGGACTCGCGGCCCTATTACCATCTCGCCACTTTTCACGCTCCCAACATACAGAACCCGACAAGACCATGATACAGTTGTCACTATAACCATAGGGGAAATCCCATCGACATCTCAGAGCGTGAAGAGTCGCAGAGACATGACGACGGTTGATATCGACCTAGGCGCGTATCAGCTCGGCTGGCACGACAAACAAGACGAGGACGTCTTAGAGCCCCCCTTCCAAGCTAGGTGAGGGCAGGTGGAACCATGGTGACCGCCCGAAGGGAAGTAAGTGGCGCTGTTGACGACGTCACCTTTTACCTCACCAGCATCGCACGGTTCGACTTGCTCACCGCAGAAGAAGAGGTGGACCTCGCCCAGACCATGGAAGACGGTCGGGCTGGCTCCGAGCGACTCGCAACCGAGGAGCGCCTCTCGACGGGTGAACGGGTCACATCGCAGCACGCGGTGCGAGCCGGTGAGGAGGCTCACAGTCGTTTCCTCAACTCCAACCTGCGGCTCGTAGTTGCACACGCCAACAAGTTCAGATGGGTGCAGGGTGTTGAGTTCATCGACCTCATCCAGGAAGGCAACCTGGGCCTTATGCGGGCAGTCGACAAATTTGAGTGGCGGAAGGGCTTTAAGTTCTCGACCTACGCCTCCTGGTGGATCCGCCAAGCTTTGAGCCGGGCGGTGAATGAGCGGTCACGGACCATCCGCGTGCCGGGACGTTTGTCAAATGCGGCCGCCATCGTCCACGCCACCAAGAATCGGCTCGGACGTGACGCCACGGTATACGAACTCTCCCGAGAGACCGGATTGAGCGAAGCTCAGGTTCAGGAGGCGTTGACGGTTTCTGACTCCCTAAGCCTCGAAAGCCCCATCGGTGAGGACGGAGCAACACTGGGTGACTTCGTCATCGTTGAGGACGACGAGAACGATCCGGTGGTCCACGCCGAGACTGACGCTGTTAGCGAGGCCCTGCGAGCAGCCATTGCAGGTCTCCCGGCCCGGGAAGGCAGGATCCTGCTTCTTCGATATGGATTTGTAGACGGGGAACCAAGAACCTTTCGCGAGATCGCGGCTGAGCTGAACCTCACCCCGGAACGGGTAGGTCAGATAATAATCGTGGCGTTGGGCCGACTCCGACACCCGAGCTCTGGCTTGACTGAAGACGATCTCATCTAGCGCTGATGACGCACCGATGGTTGCTCCGATCTGCGAGGGTTCAAGGATCTTGTATTGCCGGCACGCGGGTTTCTTCGCTGCAAATAACCGGCAAATGAGCCGCCCTACCTGGGCGTTGGTCTCTGCCTCCCGCCTCTATGTCGCCTGTACCTGCTCACCGTTGCGCCACTCGATGGTCAGCGGCCCATGCCCGATCTGGCGCCATGCTTTATCGAGTTCGAAGGGACCCAGCAACGACGTGGTTTTCCACCGCCTGATGTCGTGGTGACTGAATTGGCGACGATGAGCCTCCGAACCGAGGTGTCCTGCCGCGGCAGCCTGCGCTGCCACGTAACCAGGCAGCTCCCCGTACCGATCCTGGTAGTTCAACCGGAACTCAGCCCCGGAAGGGCCCACTTCGGGGTCGGCGGCATCGGCGATCCATTGTACGGGAGCCACGACTTCATCAGCTGCAGCACCCAGACGCCTTCCGAATTCGAGCAGTCCGGCCGCTACACAGCCGACCAGCCCGACGTCGCGGTCGGCACGGATCTGTTCCACGAGAGCAACGTCCTCCGCGAACCTGCCCACGATCAGAACACCGGCGTCACCGAGCGATCCAGAAGAAGACCATCCTTTGATATCCATCTCTCGCACGTCGAGTCCGAGGTCGGTGGCTCGTTGCCGAGCTCCCGCGACTACCACCGAGGCGAAACGGCCTCTCCCATGAACAAGCACAATCTCCTGCAGGCCCCTCCGGTGGGCAAGCTCCACCGCTCCGACGAAGTAAGTCGAAGCAGCAGCGGGAATAGACACGATGAACTGACGAGCCAAGTCGTCGGCGGAGCCACCGTGATTCCACAGCAAGGATCCATGCGCGGATACGAGCGGCCCCACCCGGCGCACCAGTCCGCTGCCATAGGGACTCAACAATACGTCGACTCCGGTGCCAAGCCACTCGCGGTATTCGTCAATAGCCTTGGCTGGGGAACCGGCGTCGTCCACGATTTGCAGGTCTATGTCCTCGGTAGACGCCCACAACTCAAGGCCGCGGGCGGCCTGGCGACCCTGCAACCGAAGCTGGCCACTCAAGCTGAGGGTGGCCGCCGCCGTCAACATAGGAGTGCCCTTTTCGGCATGGTCCCTTCGATCTAACTGTGCTTGGCTATAGGTCTGCCCCAATCAAAGCCGATGCGAGGTGACGGTGCAGACGCGAGCAGCAGCGGACGCCATCCACGATTCAACCAAGCATGGGACGCCGCCAGTTGAGCCGGAGCGGCTCGTCCAATACCGCCGACTTGATCCGGATAACGCGCCTGAACCGTTCAAGAGGTATCGCAACCGCCCAATTTCTCCGCTGCCGCGTGCACTTGTGCCGTCGACGCACCCGGCGGTAGCAGTACTAAGCGGTGCTCAGGGTGACAGCAAACCTCTCGACATATCACTGCTGGCCACGCTTCTCTACCTCACAGCCGGCGTTACCCGCACGACTGAAGCATCAGCCAGGAGAAAGATCTATTTCCGAGCCGCGATGTCGGCCGGGAACCTTCACCCGGTCGAGGTCTACGTCGTCGCCGGGCCCGGGATCGCCGGCGTACCGGTCGGAGTGCACCACTTTGCACCCCTGGAGTTCGGGTTGACGGAGCTGCGGTCAGGCGACTTTCGCGGTTCGCTTTCGCTGAGCGCGCCCGTCGCCCTCATCTTCACGGGCTTGGTTTGGCGCACAACCTGGAAATACGGTGAACGAGGCTGGCGCCATCTCTACTGGGACACCGGCGCGATGCTGGCGAACCTACTCTCAGCGGCCGAGGCCCACGGGGTTGACGCCCACGTCTTCGCCGGATTCGCCGACCAGACAGTGAACGATTTACTGGGGATCGACGGTGTGGATGAAGTCCCAATAGCCGTTGTAGCGCTGGGATCCCAAGCTGGGACAAAGGCGGACCCGATTCCGAATCTGGCACCCTTGCACCTCGAAGTTGTCCAGGTCGCGCCCAACCCGATCCGCCTTCCCCTCGTGGTCGAGGCCCAGGCGGGTAGCGCGTTGACCATCGACGACATCGACGATTGGCTCCTCGCCGCCCGGGCAGTCAGCTCCAACATGCCAACCAGCATCGACTTACCGCCGTCGGCCCCCGAGGAACCGATCGAATCTGTCATCTTGCGTCGAGGCTCAACCAGGGCTATGCGCCACGATTCGATTGGCCAGCACCAGCTCATGTGGCCGCTGGCTGCCGCAACCCGGGCCGTGACCCTGGACGCGACTCGGGACGGCACGCTGCTCGAGCACTACGTAAACGCACATGCGATCGACGGACTCCAGCCCGGGGCGTATCGCTGGAGCAGTTCATCGGTCGAGCTGCTCGCCAGTGATGAATCGGTACGAAAGGCGAGTGCCGAGTTGTGCCTCAACCAACCGCTCGGCGGCGACTCGGCCTACACGGTCTTTCATAATGCCCGGCTCGATCCGATCATGGACGCTCTCGGGTCCCGTGGCTACCGAGTGGCTCAGCTCGAAGCCGGGATAGTTTCTGGCCGTCTGGCGTTGGCCGCATTCGCGCTGGGTCTGGGGGCGACGGGCTTGACCTTCTTTGACGATCTCGTCTCGCACTACTTCGACACTGCAGCACTACCGATGCTGGCCACCGCCGTTGGTGTATCGGACACCGTCCCGGCACCCGCAGGAGGACCGGGCGCGCCAGCCAACCTCGGCGGGTACCAACGACTGATGAACCGGGTCGCCTACCAGTTCAGGCGGTCCGAGTCGCGTTGAGCCTGCTACCCGTCGATCAATCCACTCAGGGTCTCCGTCGGAGTCCCAGTCGCCAGCCATGATGTGACCGGAGGAAGTCCCGTAGAGGAACTCGATGTCAGCTACTCCTGTGGTCTGTGAGTTCCCGATATAGACGAGACCTGTGTCAACCCCTAGAGCGGGGCCGAACAGTGCAATAAGGGTGTAAAACGGTACGAAATCCTCAGCCACCGACCGCCTGCAAACCCAGGATCTAACTGATGTTTCATCGGTTTTCGGCGTCGATTCTGATGGCTGCAAAAGGGTACTGAAACGCTGCGAAACAACGTGCAAACGTTCCATTCCGGGCATTGCGCGGCATCCGCCCAGAAGCGACTAGGCCGGGACAGTGATATGCGGACTTCGATCGGTATCGAGAACTAGCCGAGCAGCCATCCGCCGATTGGAGGGGGGAATCCCGTTGGGGAGTGGTAGTCAGGTCTAGGTAGGGTCACCGAAGCTCAGCTCGTCGACTGCCGATTCGCTCCAGTCGGTCTCGGTGTCCAACTGTCTAAGGCTGTTTGTTTGTCGCTGGTTCGGCTTGGGCCCGGGCGAGCAGCTGTCCGTTCGCTCCCGAAAGTGCTTGTCTCACCAAGCGGATAGTCCACGCACCCGCACAGCCCGCGTCGCCGTGGACCCAGGGCTTGGAGGTCGGGAAGCCAGCTCGAATCGCGACATCGCGGTGGCCGATCTCCGGTAGTTGAGTTTCTAGGACGCTAGGAGGGATAAGGGCACCCCTGCCGGGCTAGCCATGAGGTGAGTTCGTGTCCGTCCGCGGATCAGCCCGTCCCAGAATCACCCGGGCGGTCCGGTCGCCGAAGAAATAGTCACCGGTCCAGGACAGGACGGCGGCGATCCGGTTGCGGAAGCCGATGAGCTTGAACAGGTGCACGCTCAGCCACATGACCCAGGCGGGGAACCCCATGAAGGACCATCGGTTGTATAGGTGAACGACAGCGGCATTGCGGCCGATCACAGCCATATTCCCGAGGTCCCGGTACTTGTATGCAGATGGCGCTTCGCCGGACAGTAGGCGGAGGACGCTACGGGCGGCATGAGTTCCCTGCTGCAGAGCGTTCTGTGCGACCATCGGGGCCGCCGCCGGCGGGAGGGAGAGGTCGCCGGTCACGAAGACCTCGGGATAGCTCTCCAGCTGCAAGCTGGGAAGGACCGGGACCCGCCCGCCCCGCGAGGTGGGGAGACCCCAACCGGTCACGATGGGGTCGCCTCCCACCCCTGCTGTCCATACGACCGTCGAACTGTCGATCCTTGCCCCATCACCAAGTGTGACGCCGGTGACGTCCACCGCCGCAACCGTCGTCTCAGTCCTAACGTCGACACCCATCTTTGTGAGTCGGCGCCTGGCATAATCGGCGAGACGATTCGGATAGATCGACAGTAACCCAGGCATGGCTTCCACGAGGATGATCGAGACCTCTGACGGATCGATCCGACGGTGGTCTTTGGTAATAGGTCCATTGATGAGCTCCTGGAGGGCCCCGGCGAACTCCACTCCAGTCGGCCCGCCGCCGACGACCATGAAGGTCAGATGGCGGCGTCGCTCTCGCGAATCGGCAGCCTGCTCGGCGGCCTCGAACCTTCGCAATATGTGATTGCGCAACGCCACGGCCTCGTCGAGGGTGCGCAGCGAGAAGGAGTGCTCACCAGCACCAGGCACTCCGAAGTACTGAGTTGTACTTCCTATACCAAGGACCAGGTAGTCGTAGAGCATTGGGCCGGTTTCCGTCTGGACAGTCTTGTCGCCGAGCTCGAGGCCTTGAACTTCTGAGAGCCGAAAGCGAGCGTTGTCCTGTCGGCGGAGGATCGTGCGGACGGGGTAGGCAATGTCGCCGGGTTCCAGCTCGGCTGCGGCCACCTGATAGAGCAGTGGGAAGAACGAGTGGTAGTTGTTCCGGTCGACGACGACGACGTCGACGGGAGCACCAGCAAGAGTCCTGGCCGCCCACAGGCCGGCAAACCCTGCACCCACAATGACGACCCGTCGCCGTCTCTCGCTCATGATTAGAAAACTAGGGCGGGCCGCGAGTCAACGACGTTTCAGGGCGAAGTCATTTTGGTACGTCGGCCAGATCGGATGGAGAGGGCACAGGGGCTCGCAAACTGCAGCAGCATCAGCTTCTATGAAGGCGCCTGGGGAAAGATAAGCCAGTCTCGAGAAACTGGCGGCCGTTTCTGTCCCGGGTCGCGCCATTCTGATCGTGGATTTTCATGAAATCTGTATGGTCGTCAGAGTGAAAACAGTGAAACAAAACCGAACAAAGCGAACAGAAAGTGAAACAGGTATAAAGCCATATAACGCTGATATTAACTGTATAACATAATATAACATCCAAAAAGGGCCGGTGTTCGCTGTTTCGCTATCCGCTGGGGGTTGACAACACAAACACCCTCAACCCCTTACCCAAAGAGGGGTGGGGTCGTTGGACCGAGGCAGCCAATTGTCCCGACTCCTGCCGTTCCCCCAGGCCGAGAGCCTTTAATGCAGTGCCGAGCCAGGAACCTCCTTTTCTGTGACAGTGGCCGAGAAGAAGGCACTTCATGCACGCCGATGCGCCAGGTGGGTGAGCTCTTTGGTTGCCTCGCCTGCGCCAATAGGCGCAGCTCGTTATCGTGGTTGGTACAGCAGTATTGAGCCATGGTCGGGGTTGAGGGTGTTTGTGTATTGCGCCGAAGATGCGCCGAAACAATGAACGCAGCGCACGGCCCCGTGGAGGAGACGAGACAACTGTCATCCCGTTCTGAGCTCGAGGGGCGCAAGTCACCGAGCTCAGACCCGGACTGTGTCTATCGGTGCGAACGGCTAAGGATCTTCTAACAGGCTGCACTGGTGAAGTGAGGCTCGCAAAGTCTCAAGGCACGCTATGAATTGAAGTACCCAACGTGAGTTGTGTGCGTCATTTCGTGACGCAGATTGGCGAATTCTGACCTGACGTGACCACTTCTCGTGACTAGAGTGCTGCCGCATGGTCAACACGAGGAGCGCAAGAAGGCCCCAGAACACAGGGGATTCTCACATTCTGGCCCCACCACTTAGTGTGGCGAATTGTGATGCTCTCAGTCGTTACAAGGAAGAGGTCGGCGGTTCGAGCCCGTCAACGCCCACGAGGTCGGGATCGGGAGGGCGCTTCCCTGCCTGTTTTCTGTACGGGGGGAAGAGGTCGGCGGTTCGAGCCCGTCAACGCCCACCATCTGGCAGCGGTGGGCCTCTCATCAGGCCCCTACATCATCACGTTGCCGGATATGGGTAGCTCATCAACTTCGCTGGTACGCGTCGATGGGGGGTGTGGGCGGAGGCCGCAAGGGAATCTCGGACGGGTCGATCCACATCCGAAACCACTGCTCAAGGACGAAGAGCATCCACACCGCCGCCGCGTGCCGGTGCTCGCCGGTGTAGAAGCCGTCGAGCAGGGCCTTCACCCGGACTGGATCGAGCAAGCCCCGGTCCGTGGCAGACGGTGACAGAACCACCTCGCGTATGAGTTTCTTCCGCTCGGTGAGGAACGAGAAATCCATGAACAACCCCTGCTTGGGCCGATACATGATCTCCCGAGGAACGCGGGGGAGAAGTGCCCGCTTCAACAGACTCTTGGTCTCGAACCGGCGCATCTTCTGTCGGGCCGGAATGGTTGCCGCCCATTCGACCAACTTGTGGTCCAGGAAGGGCGAACGCCCTTCCAGTCCGTTGGCCATTGTGGCGATGTCGACTCTGGTCTCGAGGTTCTCGTTCAACAGCACCACAAGATCCGCCCGGGAGGCGGCATCGTCGGGGCGGATTGCTCCTTGGAAGAACGGGGCGAACCGAGCCGTGGCGGCGCTATCCAGCTCCTGGCGTACATCGCCGGTTGCCAGTGCGCCCAATAACTCATCGGACCCGTGAGTGACCCAGTCCGTGTAGCGCTCAGCCGGGGTCCGGCTCGCCCCCGCCAGGGCTTTGCCGACGTTGCGCATCGTGCCGTCGCCATTCTGGAATACGGACTGGCGCCCGACGACAGAGATCATCCGCCGGAGGGGCCGAGGCAGAACATCGAACCAGGCGCCAAGCCGGGACCCGGCGTGTCGACGGTAACCAAAGAAACTCTCGTCCCCACCATCGCCGTTGAGAGCCACCGTGACGTCGCGGCGAGCAATGGCCGAGATGCAATACGTCGGAATCGATACTTCGTCAGCGTAAGGCTCGCCGTAGAACCAGGCCAGGCTGTGGGCGATGGCGTCCACGTCGGGACTCACCACGTACTCGGTATGAACTGTCCCGTAGCGCTCGGCCACCACACGCGCATACTCCCGCTCATCAATCGACCCCTGCCGAAACCCGATAGTGAAGGTCCGCACCGGCTCGGAGGAGGCCATCGCCATCGAAGCCACCACCGCCGATGAGTCGACTCCGCCCGAGAGGAAGGCGCCGATCGGAACATCAGAAACCATCCGCAGCCGCACGGCTTCGTCTAGCCGCTCGAGCAGCTCGACCTCGAGCTCCCCCCGGCTGAAGGTCCGCTCGCTCGAAGGCTCCGGCAGGTCCCAATAGCGATGCTTGGCGACTCTGCCCTTTCCGTCCACCGTCAGATAGTGGGCCGGCTCGAGACGATGCACCCCGGCGAAGGCCGTGTCGGTACCGGGCACGTACCGATACAGGAAGTACTGTGGCAGCGCATCCAGATTGACTCGACGCTCGAACCCGGGCCAGCGCAACAGCGCCTTGACCTCCGACCCGAACAACAGCGTGGAGCCATTCCAGCCGTAGTTGAGGGGCTTCTGACCCAACCGGTCTCGGGCAAGCAGGAGCTGATCGCGACCGGCATCCCAGATAGCGAAGGCGAACATGCCTCGCAGGCGTGCCACCACTCCTTCTCTCCACTGCAGGTACCCCCGCAAGACGACCTCAGTGTCGGAGGTGCTCCTGAACTGATGGCCGAGGCCGATCAGGTCTTCCCGTAGCTGTTCGAAATTGTAAATCTCACCGTTGAAAACCAATCGCACCCTGCTCGACTCATCAACCATGGGCTGGTGAGCAGTAGGGGACAAATCGAGGATCGCCAGCCGGGTATAACCTAGACCGATCCTGCCGTCCGACCACGAGCCGGTATCGTCGGGCCCCCTATGCTGCAACATGTCGGCCATAAGACGTACCTGATAATCGACTGTCTCGGGCTTATTGAGCGGGGTTGGAGACCACACGCCGGCTATGCCACACATCAGGCTGGCTCTCGGTTCGGCTGGTTGTAGTGATTCGTTTTGACCTGCTTCCGTTCAGCGTGCTACATCTTCAACCGACAGTCTGGGGAAGAATGGATCTTGGTCGGAAGGCGGCACGCCTATGATCCTCGACGGACGAACTGTAACCGTCGATACGAAGGTGGACACGGATCTGTGCATCGTCGGCGGCGGACCGGCCGGGATCGTTCTCGCCCTGCAGTTCGCGACAAGTTCTCAACGGGTCTGCCTGCTCGAAAGCGGGGGCGCCCAGCCGGATGAAGACTCACTCGACATCGCCAAAGGCGAGAACGTCGGGCTGGAGTACTACGACCCGGAGGAAAGTCACGCCCGGGTGCTGGGAGGGCTGTCTCAGATCTGGGGTGGCTGGCTGCGACCGCTCGAGCCCTTCGACATGGAGCATCGTCCCTGGGTCTTTCTGAGCGGATGGCCATTCGAATACTCCGAACTCGAGCCGTACTACCAGCAGGCCCAGGCGCTGTTATCCGACACTCCTTTCAATTACGCCCCGTCAGATTGGACGGCGCAGACACCACCCCTCTACACGCCGCCGGTGGCTGGACCCGACCTGCAGGTCGCCATCTGGCAGAAACTGAACCCTCCTTTCCGGTTCGGAGACGCGTTTCGCGCTCAGCTCGAGCGGGCGAGGAACATCTCCGTGTACCTTCATTCGAGTGCGCTGCGGGTTGTGCCCGACTCCGGCGGACAGAACATCGAACGGGTAGATGTTGTCACTCGAGCCGGGAATCATTTCACCGTCTCTGCCAAACAATTCGTCATCGCGGCCGGCGGATTCGGTTCGGCCCGCCTGTTATTGAACTCGGAAGTTGGGGGTCAGGCGGTCGGACGCTATTTCATGGAGCATCCACATCTCCCGGTAGCTCGGGTAAACGTCGATCGCACCAGCAAACGATCCGAAACCATGCCGGCCATCGACTATGGCCTCCGAGGCGCTCCGGCACGCCTTGCCCTGGAGCGGCCGCAGCGAGCGATCAAGTGCGCCTACGCGCTGACCCCGGCTGCGCAGCAACAGCACGAAGTCCTCAACATCAGCATGCACCTGCGAGGTTACAGCCGGCCCACGCCCGCCCCTGCGTCCCGGCTCGCGGCAGGGTTCCGCCAGCCGGTCAAGACGTTACGCGCTATGCCAATGCGTGGGGAACTCGGTCTGCTCACCCAAACGACTGCGTTCCTGCGTACGTTGCCAACCACCGTTGCAGTGGGCTATGAACGATTCCTGAAACGACCCGACGCCTTCGAGATCTACGTGCAAGCGGAGCAGGCTCCGGACCCTGCCAGTCGCCTGTCGTTGTCCGATGAGGTCGACGCGCTGGGTATGCCCCGGTTGCGACTCGACTGGCGCTTGGGGGATCTCGAAAAAGCAACCCTGGTGGACGCCCTCACAACGCTCGATGCCGCCCTGTCCGAGGCCGGTGTAGGGAGAGTGGAACCTTACGAGTGGGTGTCGGCGGACGCAGCCGATTGGGGCGCCGACCTCTCCGGAGGTCACCACCATCTCGGCACCACCCGTATGAGCGGCTCGATGAAACACGGGGTTGTGGATAAGAACACCCGTGTTCATGAAATCGCCAACCTATACGTGACTGGACCCTCTGTCTTTCCTACTGGAGGAATCTCCAACCCGATGCTGACCGTTGTGGCGCTGGCGTTTCGCCTCGCCGATCATCTCAGGCACAAAGCCGAGCGTCCGGCCGAAATCCCCCCTCCAAGCAAGTCGAAGCAGGGCTGACTCGCCTCAATGATCTTGTCGATGGGCTCCCGGGCGAGTAGCCCGAACTCTGCCACATGAGGATGAGGCAGGCAGGACGCGTATTGTTTCAATCGGGAGTCACCCATAGAGGCGGCCACTGCTAGGCCCGGCCGGGCAACAATTGAGATTGCGAGCCGCCGCTATCGGGTCGGCCCGTGATTCTTTTAGCCCGGGCGAGAGGATCCGGCCGCCATGCTCGCCCAGCGTTTCCAGCCGTCTGAGAGCTCGGCGGCTTCGAGGAGACGAGCTGCCTCGTGGTGATCGCGATCGTGGATGCGGGCGATATCGTTGACAGTAAGGCCGTGCCCTGGTGCTTTGCCGATTTCGACGTGATCGCCGGCCTGGAGTGTGCCCTCCTCCACTATGCGCATATAGCTCCCAGGCCGATCGGCCGCCGAGAACGCTGTTGGAAAAGCCGGGTCTTCCAAGCGGAGCCCGAGCTTGAAGCAAGGCACCCGCGGTTCGCTCACCTCGAGGACTACGTCACCCATTCGCCAATGCTGCCCGACTACCGCTGCTCCGACGTCAATGCCCTCAGTCGTGAGATTGTCGCCAAACATGCCGGGAGGGAGAGTGCGCCCGAGTTGTCCGCTCCACCACTCGTAGTCCTCCGAGGCATAGGCGTAGACCGCCTTGTCGACCCCGCCGTGGACCCGTCGATCCGCCTGTTCGTCGCCGACGAGATTGACGCCTTCCACCCGCACCGGGCCTTCAACGGGATACTTGAAGATCCCGGTGGTTACGGTGTGGTCCCGGAATTCGACGAGCCTGAGCTTGCCGACGTTGACCGAGATGATTCTGCTCATGCGGGAAGGATAAGAAATGGTGCAGCCAAAGCCGATGGGGTCACTCCGCCCGGCGGACTCGGCTTGTGGCTCCCGGGCCCCTCCGGTGAGCCCAGCATTGGGTTAGTTTCGTCTTGTGAAGCCTGAGTTCGACCTCGATGCTTATATCCACCACCTCACCACGCTGGTCGGCTTCAGGACTGAGGTGTGCCGCAATCGCAATGAATTCGAGCGGACCAACCAGTGGATCAAGGACTTTCTCGACGGACTTCCACTCGAGTACATCGAATTCGAATGCCACGGCGTCACTTCGATGATCATCAAGCCGATCGAGTCGGAGCGTCCCCGGATGATCGGCGATGGCCATGTGGAGGTGGTGCCGGCACCCGACCACCTCTTCGAGCTCCGTAGCCGGGATGGCTACCTGCACGGCCGGGGCGTCGCTGATATGAAGACCCAGGTGCTGGCCATGCTCTATGTCCTCCGAGACCTGGCACAGTCGGGTGACCATCAGGATTTCTGGCTGGTGTTGAGTGAGGATGAGGAAGTGGGCTCGGAGGCAGGTGCCGCGGTCGTGGTCGATCATCTGGTCACGGAAGGACTCCTTCCTCCGGTTGTGTTCGCCCCCGATGGCGGGCCCAACTTCGGCTACGTAGAAAAAGAAAAGGGCATCGCCACTTTCACAGTCACAGCCCCGGGAGTGGCGGCCCACGCCAGTCGGCCTTATCTGGCGGAGAACGCCATCGACAACCTCTACGCAGTGGCAGAGGCTTTACGCGATCGGTACCCCCCGCCGGCCGACGAGCAGGACTGGCGGCCGTCGGTCTCGATGACCCGGGTCAGCGCAGGCGATGCCGCCAACCAAATACCGGATGTCGCCGAGGGCGTCTTCCACCTGAGGTTCACCGAGAGCACGAGCCCCGGGGAGATCAGAGCGGAAGTGACGGGTATCGTCAAAAAGCTCGGTGCCGCGGTCGACTTCGCCAAGGTCGATGCCGCCACCTACTACCCCAGGGAAGCCCTGATTGCCCAGCGCTTCATCGACCTGCTGGCAGAAGCCGGTGATGGTCCGCCGAAGATCATCCATTCGGCCGGGGCCAGCAACAGAAGGATCTACGCCGCGGCCGGTGACGTGCACGTGCTCATGTCGAACCCGGCCGTCTGCGGGGCCCACGGCGAGGACGAGTGGGTGGCGATCGACTCGCTCGAGCCTTATTACCGCCTCGTGCTCGCCACCGCATCGTTAGCTCCGTGATCCCGATACCGCGCTGGGCCCATGTCTCGTTGGCAGCTTGCCAAGCGCCCGGTGCGATACTGGACACACTTTGATCGAGCGTGACGAGGTTTTCCGGATAAGGACCGAGCGCAAACCAGGCACCCTGGCCCGCGTCCTGACGGTCATCGGCGAGCAAGGCGCCCACATGGGCGACATCGAAACCATCGCCAACCACCCGGACCACAACATCCGCGACGTGACGGTGATCGCTCCCAACGAAGAATCGGTAGCCGCCATTCACGATGCAATCGCGTCGATTCCGGGGGTAGAAATCGTGCAACGCCTCGACAAGGTCTTCCACAAGCACGAAGGCGGGAAGATTGCCACCGTGGCCACTGTCGACGTCCGCACTCTCCAGGATGTGCGGGATATCTACACCCCCGGCGTGGCCCGTGTCAGCTCGGCGATTGCTGATGATGTAGGACTCGCGGACCGTTACACATGGCGGAGTCGCACTGTGGCCATCGTTTCTAACGGAACCAGGGTGTTGGGCCTGGGCAACATTGGCCCGGTAGCGGCTTTACCGGTGATGGAGGGCAAGGCCATGTTCTACCCACTGTTTGTTGGTCTCAACGCGGTACCGATCATGCTTGACACGGAGGATCCGGACGAGATCATCGAAACGGTGGTCCGCATTGCTCCGGGATTCGGAGCAATCCATCTAGAAGACATCGCCAGCCCCGGGGTGTATCGCATCGAGACCGAGCTTGATGCCAGGCTGTCAATACCGGTGATGCACGACGACCAACATGGGACTGCAACCGTAGTGCTCGCCGCCGCCTTGGCAGCTGCCCGCCAGTTAGACCGTGCGCTCGATGAGCTTGTATTCGGCCAGGTGGGCTTGGGAGCGGCCGGCTCGGCCATCGCCGCCCTGGCGTCAGCCTTTCCTTTCCGGAGCGTCGTCGCTTTCGACCCGGGGGCGCAGGCGACCGCACACCTGATGGAGAGAGTCGATCCAGCCCGGCGGGCCGACGTCCAGGCCGGCACAACCGATGCCGACTTTCGCCGGGTCGTGAGCGAAGCAGACATCCTCGTGCTGGCGACTGGTCGGCCCGGGTTACTGGAGTCGGATCAGGTTCGGGCAGGCAGCGTTGTCTTCGCCATATCCAACCCGGTGCCGGAGATCACGATCGAAGATGCGGTCGCCGGTGGGGCGGCGGTTGCGGCCGATGGTGCGGTGGTAAACAACGTTCTCGCCTATCCGGGACTTTTCCGAGGAGCTCTTGATGCCGGGGTGTCCAGCATCACTCCGGCGATGAGACGGGCCGCGGCCGGGGCGCTTGCCGACCTGGCACCGGCCGATGGCCTGCTGCCGGACCCGCTGGACAAGGAGGTCCACGTGGCGGTGGCAGCTGCGGTTGAGGCCGCTGCCGACCAATAGCGCCGCGGTTTACAGGTAGTTGCCGCTGCTGGGGCCGTCACCGGCGACGTCGGCAACGGCGGCGGCCTGGGCGGCGGCCCCCGGCGCTTGGCCGGTAGCGGCGGCGATGCCCGAGAACAGACCTTCGAGCCAGCCAACGAGCTCGGCCTGAGCGACGCGCAGCTCCGACGGGGATGGCGAATCCGCCAGGAAGGGAACGGCGAGATGCCCCAACTCGCGTTGGAGATCCTCGGACAGCAGGGTGCTGAGCTCGCTTATGGTGTTTTCGTAAATGGCCCGGAAGCGTTCACATCCGGCCTGGTCGCAGGGCGTCTCGCGGGCTTCTGCGAGCATTGCCCGGGCTACGCCAGCCACCCGCATCAGCTTGTCGGGGCTGTGGATGTAGGAGCCTTCGATTTCTTGTACCGGTTGAGCTGTCACGTCTGCCTTCTGTCTGTCCTAGATAACAACGGGCCGCGCCACCTTCTTGTTGCCTCATATGTCGCCTAGGCGACATATGAGCTGTTTCCGGCTCGGATCAGCCCGCTCTCACGAGCCGGTTGCGCACGATCACCTCGCCGTGCAGCGTCTTGTGGATCGGGCAGCGCTCGGCGATCTCCAAGAGTCGTTGGCGCTGGTCGGTGTCGAGCGGCCCTTGCAGATCGATTTCGCGCTCGATCTCGTCGATGGTCCCGTGGTCGGTCTCGCAGTCGGCGCAATCCCGGGCATGCACCTTGCGGTGGGTGAGGCGAACCGTCACCGACTCCAATGGCCAGTCTTTCTTGTCGGCATACATGCGCAGCGTCATGGATGTGCAACTGCCGAGGGCGGTGAGCAGATAGTCGTAGGGAGTGGGTCCGGTGTTGGTGCCACCCACGGAGGTCGGCTCATCCGCCAGGAGCGGAAACCCGTTGGAGAGGATGTCGGTGCGGAAGCCTTGCTCGGTCCGGACCACAGTCACGCTCTCGGGAGCGTCTACCAAGAAGTCGGGCTGGGAGTGTGCGGTCAGGTCGCCGCTGATATAGCGGCTGGCCCACGATGCGATTACTTCGGCCACGTACCGGGCGTCGGTCTCGCCGGTGATGAGATGGTCGGCATCATCGAGTGAGACGAAGCTCTTGGGATGGCGGGCATGCTCGAGGATCTCGGCGGCGTTCTCGACGCCCACCGTGTTGTCGACCGGAGAGTGAAGCACCAAAAGCGGATGTCCCAGCGTCCGGATCGCTTCCCCCAGCCGGACACCTTCGATGTCGTCGAGCATCTGCTTGCGGATAGTGAACGGCCGTCCGGCCAGGTTCACCTCGGCTTCGCCTACCAATTCGATGGTGTGAACATCATCGGCGATGTGGCGTGTGATGTGGGCGGGCGTGGCCGGAGCCGCGATGGTCACGACGGCCCGCACCGAGTCGAGAGCCGCGGTGGCGGCCAGGACCACTGCTCCCCCGAGCGAATGGCCGATCACCACCTCGGGTCCTTCGAATCGTTCGGTCAGGTAGCCGGCCGCCGAAATAAGGTCGGCAACGTTGGATGAGAAGTTGGTGTCGGCGAATTCACCTTCGCTGTCTCCGAGCCCGGCAAAGTCGAAGCGAAGCGTCGCGATGCCATGCAGGGCGAGGGTCTCGGTGATCCAGCCAATGGCACGGAGGTTCTTTGTGCAAGTGAAGCAGTGCGCGTAGAGGGCGTAAGCGACTGGATCGCCGGAGAGCGGATAGTCGAGGCGGCCGGCCAGCATCTGGCCCTGGGCGTTGGGGAAGGCGACTTTTTCAAAACGCATGTCGGTTGCTCACATTCGGTTCGATTTCATTCGTAG
Source organism: uncultured Gammaproteobacteria bacterium (assembly GCA_964195005.1). Taxonomy (GTDB): domain Bacteria; phylum Actinomycetota; class Acidimicrobiia; order Spongiisociales; family SHLN01; genus JAUXLW01. Next base: position 3,164 of record CAXMOO010000179.1, on the reverse strand, counting down.
CCTAAAAGCGGCCCGCACCGTGCCGGTTGGGAAAACGCCGACTGCTGACTGCTGACGGCGTTAAGCCGTCCACCCCAGGAGCCAGCTTCCCAACTGAACAATCACAACCCAGAGGACGGTGGCCGCGACGGGAACGGCCGGGGTCCAGGCGGGGGAAGTTCTGAACACCATGGTTAGAGGGATCAGTCCGGCGAGCCACAGGGCCCACATCGCGAAGACCCACGGGTAATCCACCACGAGGCCGCTGCCGAGATACAGCACTCCGACGGTCAAATAGAGCACCATCCCGCCAACACCGAGTACTAGAGCGCCGAAGCTTGTCTTCGAATCCAGGAAAACCACGCGTTCCTCTCGACATCCGGAGTCATGATCCCACACTGCGGAGACCTCCCCGGGACACTTAGACTCGCTTGAGTGGACGATAAGGGAGGCTGACATCGCGGCCGGGAGCAACGTTCTGGTGCTGGGCGGGGGATTCGGCGGAGCTGCCTGTGCCATCGAGGCCGCGGGTCTGCTGAGCGGCGAGCATCGGGTCACGCTGGTCGATCGGCAGCGAGTCTCATACCTGTGCGGTGCCAATCCCTTTCTGATCGTGGGGGAGCGGGAGCCGCAAGCGATGAGCCGTTCGCTCGAGGACCTTCCCGTCAACGGCGTCCGTTTTTCCGCGGCGGAAATCGAGTCGATCGACCTCAGCGACAAAGTCGTGCACACGTCGGCCGGTGTTGAGCCATACGACTACCTGGTGGTGGCCCTGGGCGCCGGGTACGACTGGGAGCGGGTGCCGGGCTCCAGGGAGGCTTATTCGTTCTACAACCACGAGTCTGCCCTCCGGCTGCAAGACCGGCTGGCGTCCTTCGAGGGCGGTTCGGTGGTAATAGGGGTGGCAGGTGCCCCGATCAAGTGTCCTCCGGCTCCGTTCGAGACCGCGATGGTGATCGAGTGGGCTCTGCAACGACGAGGGATCGGGGCCGATGTCCACGTCGCCATTCCCGAGCCGGCCCCTTTGAAGGTGGCAGGGCCGGAGGCGAGTGATCGCTTGCGTGCCATCTTCGAGAGTCGGGGGATCATGCTTCACACCGGCGCCGGGGTGGCAGCCGTCGACGGATCGACGATGGTACTGGGGGACGGGACCGAGTTGGCAGCCACGATTCCGATCACTATTCCAGTCCACCGGATGCCCGCAGTGGTGGTGGATGCGGGACTTGCTGGTGATAAGCCGTGGGTGCCGGTGGATCGGGCCACTCTGGAGACGGCTTATCCCGATGTGTTTGCTGTCGGTGACGTCAACCTGATCCCGGTGGGGGAGGTCGCTGTTCCCAAGGCCGGAGTTTTCGCAGCCGGGGAAGGCAGGACCGTTGCCAGGGTGATCGCCTCGCGCGTCCTTGGTACCAGGCCGCCGGATCCTTACGACGGTGTGGGGCATTGCCTCGTCGCGTTTTCGGGGACCGAATCGGCATTGGTGGGCGGTGACTTCTTCGCCGATGGCGGGCCGGCGGTCGCCCTCGGAGAACCTACGCCGGGAGGCCTTGCCGACAAGGAGGACTTCGAAGCCCGCTGGCGAGCCTTCACAATTTGATCTCGTCGCGTCGAGCGATTGCAGGGGAACCTGCCCCCGTAATTGTCCGCACTGCTAGACAATGTAACCTGCATGCGTTTTTCCAGATCTCAGGAGGTCTCTGTCATGAGGCGTTGGTTCTCGTTGCTGGCCGTCGTCGCATTAGTGGCCGCCGCCTGCGGCGGCGGGAGTGACGGCGGGGCACCGGCAACCACGCAGCCGGCCCCGACGACCACGCAGCCGGCCCCGACGACTACACAGCCGGCCCCAACGACCACACAGGCAACGACGACCACACAACCCCCCGCGACGGGCAGCAAGACCGATCTGGCAATCACCGAAGTAGTTTTCGGCGACCACCTTACGATCACCAACCTGGGCGATGACCCCGTCGACGTCGGCGGCCTTTGGGTTTGCAACCGGCCCGCCTACGTGCGCCTAGCGGCCCAAGTGCTGGCCCCGGGCGAGTCTCTGCAGGTGGCCGCCTCCAAGATCAGCGTGCCCGAGGGTGGCGGTGAGGTGGCGCTGTACTCGGACATGGCCTTCGACAATCCGAAGTCGATACTCGACTATGTCGGCTGGGGGAGCGGAGGCGGGCGTGCCACGGAGGCCGCCGATGCCGGGCATTGGCCGGCAGATGAGACGGTCACGGTGTCAGGTCCCAGCATTTCGGCGCCGGCCGGCGGTGCGTCCGCGGCGGATTGGTCGTAGCGGCTCGGCAAGCCTCGAATGGAGGAAATGGTAGAAACGAGGGGCAAATACCTCTTTATCTGATAGACGCCAGGCGGACAAGGGCGAAGATGAAGAGACCGGTCCCAACCGCAACTAACCCGATGCCGGCGACGGCGCCCGCCATCGCGCCGAAATCGGTGTTGGGGTAGCAGGTAGTGAACTCGCTGGAGAAAGAGACTGAACGGCAGTCGAAGACGTCGATGCCGCGGAAAACTAGAAACACCCCACCGACAGATGAGACGATCGCACCAAACCCTCCCAACATGGTTCCGCCTTTCTCTTGTAGGGAGTTTCGGATCATGGCCGGGGAACCTTGAACGGCCAGACGGGGTTTCGAGCCAGCGGCGGAGACGGCAACGCCTATGACATGCCCCGTGGGGCAACGGTTTCGTAACCTGCACCTGCACCGGTCTAACCTGCTGCGATCGAGGGAAGGAAGGAGTCAGGTGACTACGCCAGAGACCGAAAGGCGGGTTCGCAGCCTCTTATGGCTCCTCGTCGTTCTTCTATTGGCAGTAGTTGCGGCCTTTCTGGTTTACCGATGGCTCGACGACGGCGACAGTGCGAACATTGCAGCCGCCATCCTCCAGGGCGTATCCGGAATAGCCGTCTAGGGGCGGCCACACTGGTTGTCCAGCCCCCGACGGCAGCCAACCTCACGATTAGGTCGGGCTGGGCCGATGCCGGGTTGCTCACCGGTGGGGGATACGGAGAGGCCCAATAGCCGACAACTTGATTAACAGGCTGGTTGCGCGCAGGTTGTAAGGCGACCACACTGATTGAGGCGCTGATCCAGAGGGCAATTTGCATCGACTTCTCCCACTCCTGTTACTGACGCTCGCCGCCGTTGGCCTCGGCGGTCCCACTCCAGTCGAAC
>CAXMOO010000178.1:0-27607 GCA_964195005.1 uncultured Gammaproteobacteria bacterium | reverse complement strand
GGCCGGTTAACCGACCTCGATAACGTCGGCGGCGATGTAGGCCTTCTCGTCGAGGAAATCGAGGCAAACGACAGCCCAGGTGCCCGTAGTGGCGGTAAACGGCTGCAAAGTGGGTTCGGTGGCGTTTTGAGGCATCCGGGCCCCGTTGATCTCTTCGAAGCCGGTTGGATTGTCGTTATCGGGCTGTCCCCAGCGGTCGAACCGACCTGCTGCGACATCGGCCGCGACCTCGTCGAGACCGTATGCGGTGGTGAGCTTGCCGAGGAGCGCTTCACTCCCATTCGACGACGTGTTCAACACTGAGACTTGCTTCAACCCTGGGTCCAGCGCGCCGTCGCTCACACCGCATGACGCCCCGTCAAACAGCACCGACGGCACGGTTGGCTCGCGGAGGACACCACTGGTGGTGGTGGTGGTGGTGGTGGAGGAGGGGCCGGGTGCGGTGGTGGGGCTATCAGTGGAGTCGCCGCCACAGGCGGCTGCGACAATCGCCAGAACCACCACCAGCGAGCCAACTTGCGTTCGTCTCTCAATCACTGCCGTAAGCACGAATCCACCCTACCCATAGACTCCGTGCCTGATCGAGAGGAGCGGTACTTGTCGGGGACCAGCAGCGGAACGGACGTGAAGGCACAGTTCGCAGACCTGCAGGGTCGTATCTCAGCCGTCGGTCCCGACCAATTGGGACGATTTGTGGTCTGGTCGGGGACGGCGGCCTTTGCGGCCCTCTTCAGTGCTCTCAGCGTCTCGCGCTTCGACCGCTTTCTGACCTTTACCTTCGACTTCGGAATATTCGACCAGGGCCTTTGGCTCCTGAGCCGCTTCCGGGAGCCGTTCGTGACCCTGCGAGGTTTGAACCTATTCGCCGACCACTCGTCCTACATCATGGTTTTCCTCACACCGCTGTATTGGATCTGGGCCGACCCCCGGCTGTTGCTGGTGCTGACCGTCGTAGCACTCGCCCTCAGCGCCCCATTGCTCTACTCGATAGCCAGGGGCATCGGGGTGAAGCCGGGAATGTCGACAGTCCTCGCATTGGGTTTACTGGCCCACCCGGCCACCACCTGGGCGACGTGGGACAACTTCCACCCCGAGCTGCTCACCCTGCCGCTGATCCTGGCGGCGGTTCTCCTGATCGTGAGGGAACGACCAGGTTGGGGAGTGGCCGCCGCCGCCCTGGCCCTGACTGCCAAGGAAGATGTCGGGTTGGTGATCGTGCCCCTCGGCGTGTGGTTGGCATGGCGATTTCGGCCCCGCGCCGCAGGAATAGCGATCGCAGTCATCGGGGTGGCGGCGCTTGCCCTCAATTTCCTGGTCCTCTTACCCAACCTTTCCCCCACCGGGAATGTCCTCTACGCCGGCCGCTACGCCGCCTACGGGGACGGAGCATTCGACATTCTCTCCGGGGTGGCAACTCAGCCGGGTTCGCTGATCGGCGATCTCTTCACCGCCTCCCATTTCAGCTACCTGGCGGCGATGCTTTTCGCCCTGCCCCTGAGTCTTCTATCCCCGGTCATCCTCCTGGCAGCCGGGCCGATAACCGCCGCCAACATGCTCAGCACCCACACCTATCAGGTAGATATCAGGTTTCACTACACCGTCTACCTGCTGGCGGTAGCGGCCATAGCCGCCGCGTTCGGAGCACTCTGGCTGCAGCAACGGCTGAAACGTAGTAGTTATCGGGCCGTCGTCACGCTGGTCGTGGTGGCCGGATTCATCTCATTCTCGTTTGCTCCCGACAACGACGACTGGGGCACCCAATCGCCGGATCCCCGAATACAGGCAGCACTGGCGATGATCGGTCCCGACGACGGGGTGTCGGCTGAAACGACTCTGGCAACTCAACTTGCCCATCGGGAGCACATTTATCGCTTCCCCAACCCATTCACCAGCCTGGACTATTCAGCACCCGAGGTCCCACACCAGCCGCCGACCTCGGAGGTGGATTGGGTGGTCCTGAAGCCTCGGTTTATGGAGCACATCATCTACGGCGAAGAGACCCTGGCCACTCTTATGGGGTCCGGGGAATGGGAGGTCGTTATCGAGAACGATTCTGTGCTCCTACTCGGACGAACTGGACGCTAGAAGCTTGGGTAGGTCGGCAAGGGCGGCAATCTTGAGATGGGAGCCGGCCGGGCTGGTTCCTTCGTAGTCGGCATGGATTGGGACTATTCCCGCCCCCCGGGCGCCCAAAACGTCTGCTGTGAAGCTATTGCCAACATACACAACCTCGGCGGCGGTGGCCCCGATCCGTTCGAGGCCGATCACAAAGATACGCGGATCCGGCTTCTCCACACCGGCCTCCTCCGACCATGTGACGGTGTCGAAGATCTCGGCTATTCCCAGAGATGACAATTGCCAGGTCAGAATTGAGCTGTTGTTGGAGAGAATGTGCAGTCGATAGCCGGCGCGGGACAGCTCGTCGAGAGTTGGCAACAAGCCGGGATACGGTCGGAAGAACCGAGCCACAATCGGGTAGAAGATCCTCCGAAACAGCCGTCGCACCCGGCCCGGCCGGGTGACCTCGCCCGGCCCCATTGTCGCCGTCGGGAACACCCTGCGCAGGAGAGAGAAGGGCCACCTCAGGTCGGCAAGCGTTCCTCCAAAGTCAAAGATCACGTGTCGCACGCCCGGCGGTATCACTTCGGCAGCACCCCGGGACCCTTCCGCAAGAGCCGTACAAACGTGGCTTCATCGATCACCGGCACGTCCAGTTCCTGGGCCTTGACGAGCTTGGTCCCGGCGTTGCTGCCTGCCACCAGCGCCGACGTCTTCCTGGAGACCGACCCGGTGACTTTGGCTCCCCTCGCCTCAGCAGCTGCCTTGGCTGCTTCTCGACTGAAACCCTCCAACGTCCCGGTGATGACCAGGGTGACCCCGGCCAGGGATTCGTCCAGGCCGCCCTCCGGCTCCGGGTCGGCCAGCCGGACTCCGGCCGTACCGAGCTTCCTGATCAGCTGCTTGGTCTCCGGATCATCGGCCCACATCCGCACCGACCGGACGATCTCCGGCCCAAATCCCTCAACGGCTGCCAACTCCTCATCGCTTGCCCGGGCCAACCTGTCCATGGACGGGAAATTACGTGCCAGCGTCCTTGCCACCGTTGTTCCCACCAGCGGGATTCCCAGCGCCGTCAGCAGCCGGGCCAGCGGCATGTCCCTGGCTTCGTCGATTTCACTCAAGAGGTTGTTGACCGAAACCTCACCCCACCCGTCGAACACCAGGAGCTCGTCGGCCTCGAGCGTAAAGATGTCCGCCGGGTCGGCAATGAGACCGTTGGTCATGAGCAGGTCGACCGTTTGGTAACCGAGTCCCTCGATGTCCATCCCTCCCCGGGAGGCAAAGTGGAACAGGTACTCCCGCAAGCGGCTCGGGCACTCGAACCCACCGGTGCAGCGGGCCACCGCCTCCCCCTCGAGCTGAACAATGGGATTACCGCAGAAGGGGCACTTCTTTGGCATGTTCCACCGCCGCAGCTTCTTACCCTTGCGGGCGGAGATGACGGGGCCCACCACCTCGGGAATCACGTCGCCGGCCCGCCGGACCGTGACAACGTCGCCGGGTCGAATGTCTTTGCGGTGAACTTCACCCTCGTTATGCAGCGTGGCGTAGGTCACGGTTGCCCCTCCGACGAACACCGGCTCCAGAACCGCGTATGGGGTGGCGGCCCCGGTTCGTCCGATGTTTATCTTGATCTTCTTGAGTTTCGTGTTGCGCTCTTCAGCCGGGAACTTGAAGGCAACCGCCCAACGAGGGCTCCGGGCTGTGAAACCCAGGGTGTCCTGTTCTGCCAGTCCGTCGACCTTTACAACCACACCATCGGTCTGGTAGTCGTAGGCGTGGCGGGACTCGACGGCCCCGCCGACGAACTCCTCGACCTGCTGCCGAGTCTCGACTCGTCGCGATGCCGGATTCACCGGTAGCCCCATATCGCGCAGCCATTCGAGCGTGGCCCAGTGCGAGTCGATAGCGGGACCGGCCTCCACAGCCCCCACCTGATAGGTCCAGATGGCCAGCCGGCGGGTGGCGGTGATCGCCGGGTCCTTCTGTCTGACCGAACCGGCCGCGGCGTTCCTCGGGTTGACGAAGACCTGCCCGCCTTCGTCGCGCTGGCGCTCATTGAGCTCATCGAAGGCTGAGATTGGCATGTAGATCTCGCCTCGTACTTCGAGGATCCTGGGCGGATCCCCCCGCAGGACCAGCGGCACGGCCTCGATAACGCGCACGTTGTGGGTGATGTCTTCGCCGACTGTTCCGCTTCCGCGAGTCGCCCCTTGCTGGAGGCGTCCATCCTCGTAAGTAAGCGATACGGCCAGCCCGTCGATCTTGAGCTCGCACACGAATCCGCTCGGCTCGCCCCCGAGCCCGCGCACAACTCGCTGTTCCCACGCCTCCAGATCCTCGACCGAGTCGGCGTTGTCTAGCGAAAACATGGGCTGGCGGTGGGTCACCGGTGCGAACGCCTCCGACGGGGCAACTCCGATCCGCTGCGTAGGCGAATCGACGGTAACCAGGTCCGGGTTCTCCGCTTCGAGTTGCTCGAGTCGGCCAAATAGCTCGTCGTACTCGATGTCGGAAACGTCTGGATCATCCAGCACGTAGTACCGGTAGGCGGCGTCACGGATCTTGGCGCGGAGCTCGTCCAGCTCTTGTTCGACCTCACCCATCGGAGAGAGAGCGCTCGATCGTGCCTCCACCCACCACTACATCGCCCCGATAAAAGACCGCCGCCTGCCCGGGCGCGATAGCAGCCTGCGGCTCGGAAAACCGCACCTCCCAGCCCCCGGGGCCTTGTCCCATAGTCGCCGGCTCCGGTTCGGCTCGATAGCGGACCTTGACCTCGATCTCCGGAGAGACGGGGGCTCGGCCCGCCACGAAAGTGACATCCGCCACGACACACCCTTCGGCCAGCAAGTCGGCGGCATCACCGATGACCACGGTCCGGGAAGCGGAATCGATGTCCACCACATACTTCTTCTCCTGGACGGCAACTCCCAGGCCCCTCCGTTGGCCAATGGTGAAGCCGGCAGCTCCCTCGTGAGTCCCCAGCTGGTTGCCTTCCATATCGACCACCACTCCCGGGCTTCTCGTCTCCGGGAAGTGCTGGAGGAGGAAGTCCCGGTAATTGCCGTTGCCCACGAAACAGATCTCCTGGCTGTCCGGCTTGTTTGCCGTGCGAAGCCCCAGGCGCTCGGCATGGGCCCGCACCTCCGGCTTGGTGAGCTCACCAACCGGCAAGCGCAACCTGGATAATTGGTCCTGGGTCAGCATGTAGAGCACATACGACTGGTCCTTGCCGTGATCGACCCCCCGACGGAGCTCATAGCCGCTCGGATGCCAGCCGACGCGGGCGTAATGGCCGGTGGCAAGCGCCTCACATCCCAGTTCGGTGGTGCGCTCGAGCAAGGCGTTGAAACGAACCTTGCGGTTGCATTCGACACACGGATTTGGTGTGCGACCCGCCAGGTACAGGTGGCCGAACGGCTCAACGACCGCCCGGCGAAACTCATCGACGTAGTCAAGGACGTAATAGGGAATATCGAGCTGGGCTGCCACTCGCCGGGCATCTTCTGCATCTCCCACCGTGCAGCAACCTGCGGTGGGAAGGTTGCCGTCTTCGTCTTCCCATTGTTTGAGAGTCACACCGATGACGTCGTGCCCGGCCTCCACGAGCAAGGCGGCGGCCACCGACGAATCGACTCCTCCGCTCATTGCCACAAGGGTCCTCACGAGAGACTCTCAACAACGTCGACCACAATCTTTGCTGCCAGCTCGGCGTCACCCGGACCGGTGGTCCAGCCGAAGCTGAAGCGAATAGCTTCGGCCGCCTCCGTTTCTGTGAAGCCCATCGCCGCCAAGACGTGCGACACCTCCACTGCTCCGCTTTGGCAGGCCGAACCAGCCGCTGCGGCCAACCCTGCCTGGTCGAAGCGGATGAGAAGAGTCTCAGAATTCTGGCCCGGGAAGCCGACATGAGAGTGCTGGATAAGTCGATTAGAGATAGGGCCGTTAACCCTCAGCCCGGGGATCGCCTCAATAAGTGTGGCTTCGAAACGATGGCGGGCCTCTGCGACCATCTCCCGAAACCGTTCACGGTCGGAGTCGGCCGCTGCCATTGCCGCGACCATGCCGACTATGCCCATGGTGTTGTGGGTGCCCGCTCGCCGACCCCGCTCCTGGCTGCCGCCATGCACCACAGGCTCGATGTGGGCCCCATCACGCACATAAAGCAGTCCGACCCCTTTGGGGCCTCCGAACTTGTGGGCGGTCAAGGACAGCATGTCAACACCCAACTCGTTTACCGACACCGTTTCGGAGACGAACGCCTGCACGGCGTCGGTATGGACGAGGCAACCCGGGTTCGCCGATTTGACCCTCTCGGCGATTTCGGTCACCGGCTGGGCCGCTCCGGTCTCGTTGTTGGCCAACATCACCGACACCACCGCCGTGTTAGCTTCCACTGCGGCCGCTACTTCCGCCGGGTCGACCACACCCACCCGGTTCACTCCAACCACTGAAGCCTTGCCTCCGAGACGCTCGACATATGCGGCGGACTCCAGCACGGCTTTGTGCTCTACGGCGCTCACCACCACGCCGGACCCAAGTCCGGCGACATCCCAGGCGCCTTTGATCGCCAGGTTGTCGGCCTCGCTCCCCCCTCCTGTGAAAACGATCTCGTCCGAACGCGAAGCGCCGATCAAGCGTGCGGCGTGCTCCCGGGCCTCTTCCATTGCGTTTTTAGCGTCTCGGGAAACCCCGTGGATGCCTGCGGGATTTCCGAAGTTCTCGCGAAAATCCTCCATGGCGACCCACGCCTCCGGGCGCAGTGGTGTGCTGGCGGCGTGATCGAGGTAGAGCATGGGGGGATTATTTCACGTCCGGGTCGCCGGCGGGGGCGGTCCAGCGTTCTTCTAACCTTTGCTCTTCGTCGTACTTGAACCACCAGACTCGATGAATGTCGACGGCGAAGAGGTGGAAGTCGCCATCGGGCCGCCGATCGATCCGATCCTCGAGAACCTGGCAGTAACGCTCTGTTAGGTCCCCATCGATAATCGTCCTGGCTTCGCCGATGATCTTGAATTCGCCTTCGGTTCCCCTGCGATCAGTAACAACGCTGTGCACTACGCAGCGGGGATCACGCAGCAGGTCGAGCGCCTTGCTGGATTGCCACATCATCCCCATCATCAGCTCGCCGTCCACGAAGTCTGGCTCCACCGGACTAATACGCGCCGAGCCATCTGCCTTGATCGTCCCGAACAGAATGAGCTCGTGGGCCTCAATCGGTTGTCGGCCGCGTTCTGCCAGCTGAGGAACGGCCGCCGCGAATTCTTCCCACGTGGCCATCTCGGACCGGGCCAACCGGGCTATTCGCCCTTGAAGTCCGCATCGCGTTTCTGTATGAACGCGGCCACGCCCTCCGCAGCGTCGGCAGTGGAAAACAAGGATCGGAACTCGGCGACCTCCACGGCCAGGCCATCTTCGACACCGAAGCCGGCCGCCATGGCCCGCTTGGAAGCCCCGAAGGCGAGGGTGGGCCCCGACGCCCACTCGGCAGCATCGGCCAGCGCTGCCTCGACCAGCTCATCCGCCGGGAAGACCTTGTCCGCCAGGCCTGTGCCAAGCGCTTCCTCGGCCCCCACCATTCGCCCACTGAAGATCAGCTCCTTGGCCTTCTGATAGCCGACGAGCCGGGCGAGGCGCTGCGTGCCACCTGCTCCGGGGATGATTCCCAACTTGATCTCAGGCTGACCCACCCTGGCGTCCTCAGCCAGGTATCGAAAGTCGGCCCCCATCGCCAATTCGAGGCCACCGCCGAGCGCATACCCGCGTACTGCTGCGATCGTTGGTTTGGCCAGGCTTTCGAGCCGGCCAACCACTTCCGAGAGTCCCCGGGCCGGCTGATCGTCAGAGTCCGATGCGAAGATCTCCCCAAACTCCTTGATGTCGGCGCCTGCTGCAAAGTGATCGCCGCCCGCGATAACGACGGCCCGGATCGCGGCGTCTTCCGCCCGGCCGACAGCTTCGTCGACATCTGAAACCAGCTCGGCGGACAACGCGTTCACCGGTGGTCGGTTGAGCTGAATTAGAGCGACATCGTCGCGGGTGGTGAATTCAACTAGAGACATGGACCGAGCCTAACCAGCCTCCAGAAGCCGCTCGGCTGCCGACCAGGGGTCGATTCGTCTCGTGACGACTTCCTCGACCATTCCGTCGAGGTCCTCCTGGGAAATCCTCGCTTGTGCTTCCCGGGTCATGATCTCGGCGGCGGCAGCCCGGATCTCCCGCCGCGCATGCACATGGACCGACCCATCGCTTTGCCCTCGCAGGTGGTCGCGATGGGCCCCAATTGTCTCCCAGAGCTCACTCAACCCGGTTCCTTCGGTGGCGACGGTGGCGACTACCGGCGGGGACCATTCTCGATCGGCGCCTTCGGCCAGCATGTGGTTGAGGTCTGCCACCGTTGCCTCGAGGCCGTCCCGATCTGCCTTGTTGACCACAAAAATGTCCCCGATCTCGAGCAGTCCGGCCTTGGCGGCCTGGATGCTGTCTCCCCAGCCGGGGTTGAGCACCACCACAGTGGTGTGAGCACTCTCGACGATATCTACCTCGGCCTGACCGACACCGACCGTCTCGAGAATCACAAAGGGAAATCCAACTGCGTCGAGCACCACCACCGCCTTGGGGGCGGCCCGGGACATCCCGCCGAGTTGTCCACGACTTGCCATGGACCGGGCATAGACGCCGGCATCTGACACCCGGTCTTGCATGCGGATACGGTCGCCGAGGATCGCGCCGCCACTGAAGGGACTTGAAGGGTCGACGAGCAAGGCGGCCACCTCGTCACCCGTGGCTCGTATCTCTCCAACCAGCCGGTCCACGAGCGTGCTCTTGCCGGCTCCCGGCGGTCCGGTGATGCCGATTACGTGCGCTCCCCCACCCCTGCCATACATTGCCGCGAGGACTTGCTTGCTGTCCTGATCGCCGCGTTCAATGACGGTCAGCAGCTTGGCGAGGGCGCGACGGTCACCATCAAGGGCTGAAGTAAGGAGAGATTCGAGGCCGGGCACAGCTCGGCTCAGGTTAGATGGCGTTGACCTCGGTTACACCCGAAACCCGGTCGAACATGATCCGCTCGATGCCAGCCTTCAGAGTCATCATCGACATCGGGCACCCGCCGCACGCGCCCACCATCTGCAGGTTGATCGTCCCGCCCTCTACTCCAAGCAGAACCAGGTCTCCGCCGTCCGCCTGCAAGGCCGGACGGATGTACTCGATGGTCTCGAGCAATGCCTCCATGTCCACCGACCCCGCATCGGTGGCAGGAGCCTCCTGAGTCGACTCGTCGTCGAGCTCGTCGGTGGTCATCGGGTCGTGCGCGACCGTGGATTCATTCATGGGGTAGATGCAACCTTTCCAGGTGCCTTGCTGTACCTAAGTGTAGAGCAGATCCTGCGCTGACCGGAGTGCCTTTACGAGATGTCACGTTCGATATTCGATATCGGCACCGAGGGCCGCCAACTTGTCGACAAATCCCTCGTAACCCCGGTCGACATGCTCCACATTGGAGATGGTGGAGTATCCCTCGGCCCGCAAACCCGCCAGTATCAGCGCAGCGCCGGCCCGGATATCTGGAGCCACCACGGGGCATCCCGACAAGAACGGCACTCCCCGGATCACTGCGTGCTGCCAGTCGGTTGAGATGTCCGCCCCCAAGCGCGCCAGCTCACCGATGTACTTGAAACGAGCCTCGTAGACGTTCTCGGTGATCACCGACGTTCCATCGGCCACGGCCAACAAGGCCACTACTTGCGGGTGCAGGTCGGTGGCGAAGCCCGGGTAAGGCAGTGTGGCGAAGTTCACCGCGTTCGGCCTCTTGGGTCCCAACACCCGGATCCAATCTTCCCCGGCTTCTACCCGACACCCGGCGTCTTGAAGCTTGCGGAGCTCCATACGCAAGTGATCTGGAACGCATCCGCTCACCACCACTTCGCCGGCGGTGATGGCAGCCGCCACCGCGTACGTTCCGGCTTCGATCCGATCGGGAACCACTCGATGAGTTGCCGCATTCAGGGTTGGAACCCCCAGCACCCTGATCGTCGAAGTCCCGGCCCCGGAGATGTTGGCCCCCATGGCGTTTAGAAATGCCGCCAGGTCCTCGAGCTCCGGTTCCCGGGCGGCGTTTTCTATCACGGTCTCGCCCCGGGCCAGAACGGCTGCAAGGAGAATGTTCTCCGTCGCGCCGACACTGGGAAAGTCAAGGTGCACCTCGGCTCCCACGAGCCCGTCGGCCACGTGACCCTCGAGGACGCCGTGGCGCAGCTCGAAGTCAACACCCAGCTGCCTCAGCCCCTCGATATGCATGTCGATGGGGCGGGCACCCAGATCGTCTCCCCCGGGCAGTGCCACCCGCACCTGCCCACACCGGGCGAGGAGCGGGCCGAGCACCAATATCGAAGCCCGCATCTGACGAACCAGGTCGAGTGGGGCCTCGGGAGTGATGTCGTCGGGGACATCGATCACCAGGGTGTGATCTTCTAGTTCACAAGTGGCCCCGACAAAGCCCAGGACCTCGCTCATCAGCTCGACATCGGCAATGTGGGGAACGTTTTCCAACATGTGCTTGCCGGGCGCCAGCAGCGCTGCCACCTGCTGTTTGAGCACGGCGTTCTTGGCACCGAGGACGGAAACGTTCCCGGCCAGGGCGTTGCCCCCGGTGACGATGATTTCTGCCATGTTTCGATGATATGAAGGGTCGGAGCGTGCTGACGGTCTTTGGACGCTCCGTCCGGTGCGGACAGTTCCCCCCGATCAGAGGACGATGACTACGACCACGACGGCCGCGACGGCGAGAAACCCGGCAGCAACCACCGTACGATTAGCCAGTGCCGGCGCCAATCCTGAGGACTGTTGCCCGCACTTGGTGTGAGGCGGTTCGCGACCACGGCTCGGATTCGAGCGCAGCGCTACCCTCTCGCCTATGAAGATCGTTCTTGGCGCCGACCACGCCGGCTACGAGCTCAAAGAGGAAATGGCCACCCGACTGGTGGACTCCGGGTACCAGATTGTCGATGTCGGCACGCATTCGACAGAGTCAGTCGACTACCCGGATGTCGCCGAGACTCTGGGCCGGGCAGTGCTCGACGGTGAGGCAGAACGGGGAATCCTCATCTGTGGATCCGGGGCCGGCGCGTCAATCGCCGCCAACAAACTCAAGGGAATCCGGGCCACCGTAGCGCATGACGCCTACACCGCCCACCAATCGGTGGAGCACGACGACGTCAATGTGCTCACATTGGGCGCCCGAGTGATCGGCCCCGACCAGGCCTGGGAGCTGGTCCAGTCCTTCGTCAATGCCAAGTTCAGCGGCGACGAACGCCACGTCCGCCGGGTGAACAAGGTGAAGGCCCTCGAGGAGAATTTCTAGGTCGGCCTCCTAAAGGGCCTCGAGCCAAACTGCGGTGACCGCTACCACCTCATCCAGGACCTCGGTCGGGTCCCGCCCGGCTCGCTTGGGCACCTTGTAGGAGTGATCCCCGTCCTCGACGACGTGCAATGAAGTCTTGGGAAGGCGCTCGGCAACCGCCATGATGAGCTCCAGCGGCGCAAGGCGATCACGGGTGCCCTGAACGAAAAGCATGGGTGCCCCCACGTCATGCAGGTGCGATGTGTCGCGGGGCTCCTGTTTCCCGACTCCCACGAGGGGATAGCCGTAGAAGACCACGCCGGCCACCTCCTCACCTTCGGCTGCCAGGTGAGAGCCCAATCGTCCCCCCATCGACTTGCCGGCGAGCACGATCCGACCAACCCGTTCCCTGAGAGCGGCGGCAGCGGCGGCGTGGGCGGCCAGCACGACCGGAGGCCGATTCGGCGCCTTCTTGCCAGCCTCCATGTAGGGGTAATTAAACGTCAGGACCGGGAAGCCAGCGCCCGCCAGACCGTCGCGGACCTGGATCATCCAGGGCGAGTCCTGCCCGATACCAGCGCCATGGGCCAGGAGAACTCCGGTTGAGCCGCCGGCGTCGACGAAGCGGCCGGTAACAACCCCATCCCCCCAATCGATCTTCAGCGTCTTAGCCATACGCTCCCGGGGGACTTGAGATACCCACCTGTGCTAGGCCACCACGGGAACGTCTTGCATGGCCGCAGCCACCTTCTCCTCCGGGTACTCATAGTCCACCATGCTGCCGTCGAGGTACACCTCATATGAGCGCAGATCGAAGTGACCATGCCCGCACAGGGCCGTGAGGATGGTCTTCTCCTCGCCCGCCTCCTTGCAACGGTTGGCCTCGCGAATCATCGCCGCGATCGCATGGGTCGGCTCGGGGGCCGGCAAGATGCCCTCGGTCTTGGCAAAAGTCACCGCACCTTCGAAGCATTCGGTTTGATGAATGGCTTCGGCCTCAACCAGTCCCAGCTCATGGATGTGCGAGACGAGCGGCGACATCCCGTGGTAGCGCAGTCCGCCGGCGTGGATGGGATCGGGGATGAATCCATGCCCGAGCGTGTGCATCTTGACCAGGGGCGTCATGCCAATTGTGTCCCCGAAATCGTATCGATACTCGCCCTTTGTGAGCGAAGGGCACGCGGCCGGCTCCACGCAGCGGATGGTCGGATCCATCTTGCCGGCGAGCTTCTCCCGCAGAAACGGGAATGACAGCCCGCCGAAGTTCGATCCGCCACCGGTGCATCCCACAAGCAGGTCGGGCGTCTCGTCCACCTTGGCCATCTGCAGCAGCGCCTCCTCACCGATGACCGTCTGGTGCAGGAGAACGTGGTTGAGCACCGAGCCGAGCGCATACTTGGCGTCCGGGTCGGGTGCGGCCCGCATCACCGCCTCGGAGATGGCGATCCCGAGGCTGCCGGGCGAGTCGGGATCGAGAGCGAGGATTTGCCTGCCGGCTTCAGTCACCTCCGACGGACTGGGGTGCACGGTGGCTCCCCACACTTCCATCATCGTCTTGCGGTCGGGCTTCTGGTCATAGGAAGCCCGCACTTGCCACACTTCGCACTCCAGCCCGAACTGGGCGCAAGCAAACGCCAGCGCAGAACCCCACTGGCCGGCACCGGTTTCGGTGGTGAGCTTCTTGGTCCCCTCCTGGGCGTTGTAGAAAGCCTGCGGAACCGACGTATTAGGCTTGTGGGAACCGGCAGGGCTCACCCCCTCATACTTGTAGAAGATCTTGGCGGGAGTGTCGAGCACCTTCTCGAGCCGCCGTGCCCGGTACAACGGGCTCGGCCGCCAGAGCCGGTACACATCGAGCACTTCGCCGGGAATGTCGATATAGCTCTCCTGGCTGACCTCCTGCTTAATGAGCTCCATGGGGAAGAGCGGAGCCAGGTCCTCAGGGCCGATCGGCTCACGAGTGCCGGGGTGCAGAGGTGGTGGTGGGCGTGAGGGGAGGTCCGGAATGATGTTGTACCACTGGGTGGGAATCTCGGATTCGTCCAGCGTCACCTTTGTGTAGTCGGCCATGGGTCAATCCTCCTCGCTCGCGGTCCCGACCGAGGCTAGCTATCGCGAAACTCGCCTGAACGGCGGGGATCTGCCCGGTGAATCATGATTGGCCACGTGGCTGTGATTCTCATTCGGCTCTAATCCTCAATGCCGATAATGAGAGGTATGAAACCCCGTGTTCTCGTGGTCGACGACGACGAGCGGATCGCCGCATCCGTGCGGCGCGCCCTGGACTACGCCGGTTACAACGTGTCGGTCGCCCACAACGGGCCGGCCGCGGTGGCGGCGGCAGGCTCCGGGGACCCCGACCTCATCGTCCTCGACGTCATGATGCCCGGCTACGACGGCCTCGAAGTGGCTCGCCGTTTGCGACGGGCCGGCAACAACACACCCATCCTCATGCTGACCGCGCGTACTTCAGTTCCCGACCGGGTTGACGGTCTCGAGGCAGGGGCCGACGACTACCTGATCAAGCCATTCGCTCACGACGAGCTGCCTGGCCAGGGTACGAGCGTTGCTGCGCCGCCACCCGCCGGAGGAGAGGGAGATCCTCACCTTCGCGGACCTGGAGATCGACGTTGCGTCGATGGGAGAGCGGCGCGGCACCCGGAACGTGGAGCTCACCACGCTTGAGTTCATTTCCTCGAGTACTTCGCCCGCAACCCCCGCGTCGTCTTGAGCAGATCCCGGATCCGCGAAGCGGTGTGGGACCTGGACGGCGACACCACCAGCAATATCGTCGACGTATAGGTTCGCTATCTGCGGCAGAAGCTCGAGGAGGGCGGTGAGTCGCGCCTGTTGCAGACCGTCCGGGGTGTCGGATACATCCTCAAGGAGACGTGAGATGAGGATCCGGGTCCGCCTTGCGCTATTCGGCGCCCTGGTAGTGGCATTGGCGATGTTCGCTTTCGGCTTTCTCATCAATCTTCTTGCTCAACAGACGGCTCCCAATGATCAAGACAAGGCACTCGTCGAGCTGGTCGAATCCGCCGCCACCGAGCTGGCCGGCGGGGCCGCCGCCCTCCTGCCGGACGACCCTCCGGTACAGATCGACCTGGCGGAGGGCACCGAGCCCTTCATCGCCGTGGTCGATGAGTCGGGAGAGGTCCTTTACTCGTCCGGGCAGGCGGGTGGTGCACCGCCCCCGATCCCGGCGTCGGTGATCGTCGAAGCCCTGGAGAAAGGCGAATCCTCAGTCGTTTACAGCCCGGTGACAAACGTAGAGCTCAACATCCACGCTCGGCCCTGGCAACGGGTAGAGGCAGAGCAGCGCGGGGTGGTGATAGCGGGCCAGTCGACCGCCGTCATCGATGAGCAACTGCGGGGGCTCAACGCTCTGTTCTGGATCGTTGGCATCATCATGACCATCGCCGCCAGCATTGTCGGCTGGCTGGTGGCCGGACGGGCCCTGCGCCCGCTCAAGCGGCTGGCCGACACCACCGAAGAGATCCGGGAGACGGGTGACCTTTCCCGGCGCCTACCCCCGGCCGGCAACAACAGGGACGAGGTGGGAGTCCTGACCCGCAGCTTCAATGGCATGCTCGAAGGGCTCGAGACCACCCGCCACGAGCTCTCAGACTCGCTGGCTGCCCAGCGTCGCTTCGTCGCCGATGCCTCGCACGAACTCCGCAGCCCCCTGACGACAATCCGCAACAACGCCGAGTTCCTGGCGCAGCGTCCGGAGGCAGCCGATTCCGATCGCGATAGCGCAATCGAAGACATCGTCAGCGAGGGGAAGCGGATGAGCGGCCTGGTCAACGACCTGTTGATCCTGGCCTCTGTCGATGCCGGGCGCGGTGTCGAGCACCAGCCCATTGATCTCGGCGCCCTGGCTCACGATGTGGTCCGCAAGCGCCCCGGAGTCTCGATCCGCACCGATGGCCACGCCGTAATTAGCGGTGACGAGTCCTCCCTGACACGACTAATGGTGATCTTGTTGGAAAACGCTGCCAAGTACGCGATGGACACACCGAGCTAACGGTGGTTCCGGACAATGGCACCATCACCCTCAGCGTGGCCGACGACGGTGCCGGCATCGAAACCGAGCACGTCGACCGCCTGTTCGAGCGCTTCTACCGCGCCGATCCGGCCCGCAATTCCGCGGGATACGGGCTCGGACTGGCCATCGCCAGGGAGATAGTGAGCGCTCACGGCGGAACGATCATCGCCGCCAACCGGGCCGAAGGCGGAGCACTGTTCACTGCCTCATTCCCGGCAGGCCATCCACCGCCCTAACAGAGTTCCACAGTTGTGACCCCGGGATTCCACATGACGCGTGTCTCGAACTTGGTGGAGGAGGGCATGGTGGGGCACGTCAGGTGAGTGTGGCCAGATCGCGAGTGAGATCGATCAGGCCAATTGTCGTTATGCCCGTCAGGATGAGCCATCCGAGAGTGTTGCCGATGGGACCCCAATACCGCTTGTTGATCTGGGAGGGCAGCTTCTGGTACAGGGTGCCAGGTCGTAGCAATCGCTCGGTCAACAGAACGACGGTCACCCCCCAAGCCCCTGGAATCAACAGGAACAAACCGACCGCGAGCCACAGTGGTTCGAGCACCCGGAAGTCGATTCCGTCGGCCCTAACGATAAGCCCGCCGCCCGCTCCCGCAGCGACCGTAGCGCCAACGGCACTCGCGACCAACCATTTGGGGCCTCTGAGCAACATCCTCAAGAGTCCGTACACGAGACCCGCAAGCGCACCCAGAATCGAGGTGAAGATCAGAAGGAAGATGGTGTCGCCGGAGATACGACCGATTTCGAATCCATCGTCTGAAATAAGGCCCCTGAGTCGCTCGTCCGATGTCAGAAAGAGGATACGCATGGCTACCCGTCCTCCGACGCCCCCCCAGACGAAGCCCGCCAACGTACCGGCCACCGCCCCGACTCCTACCGAAGTCAGGGTCGCGTCGATCGCTCCGCTGCGGTGGGGGCGTTGCGAGTTGTCGCGGGACGCCATGCCTGTGTCCCCAGCTACAGATTGCTCCTCGTCCACCTAGGTACCATTCTCCCCGGCTGTTTGTCCGTCCTACTTGACAGACGACCGAGGCTTCGATCCGGGTGACATGCTGAGACACCCGAACGGCAATAAATGTTGCCCTCACCTGATCTTCGGCGAGAACCCACCTGTTCCCTGCACCGCAAGAGTCCCCAATGCGACCCGACCCCTCAGCTAGGCTGTGCCACGCGTGGAGCCAACCAAGGGGACGAGAATGGTCGACGCAACAGCAACGGCCGGGTATCCCGTCCAGCTGACCGTCCCAGAGAGCAACGAGGTCGCCAACTGGCGGCCCCTCGTGCACTGGCTCATGGCGATACCCCACCAGATCATCCTGTACGTCATCGGCGCCGTCAACGGGATCATTGTGTTTATCAGCTGGTTCATCATCGTCATCACCGGGAAACTTCCCGAGGGTATGGCCAACTTCATGATCATGTACCAGCGCTACACGGCGAGAACGATCGGTTTCACAGTCTGGCTCACCGAGGACTATCCGCCGTTCAGCTTTGACACAGTCGCCGACGACCCGGGCGACCACTCGATCCAGCTGTCGGTCCAAGCAGAATTGGACGGACGTAACCGGCTTACGGTGTTCTTTCGCCTCATCCTTCTGATCCCGCTGTACATTGTCGGCTACGTATTCTTCCTCATCGCCGCCTTCCTGACGTTCCTAGCCTGGTTCGCGGTGCTCTTCACAGGCCGCTACCCGGAGGGGATGCGGAACTTCGTGATCAGCACGTTCCGCTACTTCACGCGTCTAAGCGCGTACGCGTTTCTGCTGACCGATCAGTATCCGCCGTTCAGCACCAGCGAGTAGGAGCTCTCACCGTTGATCGGGACTCCGTCGAGGACAACACCGCATGGCAGGAGGCCCACGTAGAGGATGTCGGCGGTGAACCCGATCCCGTACGGAGACGGACTCCCGGATATCAAGCACTTCGCCTAGGTCGGCACGTCAAGTCTCGCGCATGACCTGGCTATAAGCGCCTCTGAAAACTGGTCAAAAAGGAGAAGCTCCCGTGGCGACCTAGCTGACGGCGCCAGCCTTCTCGATGTCGTCAACTCCCAACACGATCTCGCCATCGGCCGACAAGTAGAACATGTAGACGTTGATTCCGGCGTCGCCCATGCGTCTTGTCAGTTCGCCCAGCTCGCCCGGATGGTCCTGAAGCTTCTTCTGGATCACCGAGACCGGAGTATGCGCCTCGATGCCGGCGCCGGCCAGCGCCGCTATAGCGGCATCAGGATCGTCGACCAGCAGGTGGATGATCCCCCGACCCTCGAAGGGCAGGCCACAGCCACCCTTGATATTGATGCCAGCGTTGCCGAGCGCTTCACCCATTTCGGCGAGTGTCCCCGGCTTGTCCTCGATAATCACTGTGATGTCCCGAGCCATAATTCTCCTTTCCTCCCCGCAAAGACAAAGGTACACGTTATCCAGCGTCGCTGCCCGACCAACACGCACCTCTCGGGACCCCAAATTTGGTAGATGTCCCGCCTCGTAAACTGGTGATGTGAGTCAGGTTGAGGAACCACAGGATCAGCTGATCAAGGAGCAGATCGCTTACTTTCAGGCGAGGGCTCCCGAGTACGACGACAGTATGGAACCTGATCAGTCGGACTCCGTCTACGCCGAGTGGCAACAACTCAGGAACCAGGTTCGCTCTGCCCGGCTAACGGGTGCCGTTCTTGACCTTGCCGCAGGGACGGGCAGTTGGACAGAACTCTTCATCGACTCGGCGGAAACTGTGACGCTGGTTGACGCATCTGCGGGTGCTCTTGAAATCGCCCGAACACGCTTCCAGGGCCGGGATGTTGAATTCGTGACTACGGATTTGTTCAAATGGAATCCGGATCGTCTCTACGACACTGTTTTCTCATCCTTCTGGTTGTGCCATATCCCACCAATGCTCGTGTCGAACTTTGTATCTCAAATCGAGAGTGCCTGCAGGTCGGGAGGCACGAATGTCCTGGTGGATGAGCACACGTTTGACGATCCAGGGCTTGCTGTCGCCGCGGCTCGGAACGACGACGCATGGGTCTCGCACCGGACCGTGCAGGACGGCCGGGACTATCGGCTGGTAAAGGTAGGTCACAATCCGGCCGACGTGCTTGACCTATTCATGAAACGAGGCTGGGATGCGTCTCTCGAACATCACGGCGATCACTTCTACATGATCAAAGCGACCCGGTTCTAGCTACCTAAGCCGCTCACACCTAGGGGAATGCCTACTGGAGAGTGCACCCGTGCTCATCGGATAGCGAACAGCTGCCATTCGTCGGGCACGCCTTTGAGGGTATGTGTTCCCCTGTCCTTAAACTCGATTCCTGATCCCGCCACTAGATCCTTGACGGTGCGCGAGGCGAGGATCTCGTCCGACTTCGCAAGGGCCGCCACCCGGGCGGCGATATGAACGCCGATCCCACCAATATCCTCGCCGAGAAGCTCGACCTCCCCGGTGTGAAGCCCGGCCCGAATATGGATGCCTATGTCCTTGACCGAGTGGAGTATTTCGGTCGCACAACGAATCGCACGGGCCGGCCCGTCGAATGTGGCCAACAAACCGTCGCCCGTCGTCTTGATGAGAAGCCCCCGGTATCGCTCCAGGACCTGTTCTGCCCTGAGGAAGTGCGCTTCCAACAGGTTGCGCCACTCACGATCTCCCAGGTTGGCAGCCATCTCGGTCGAGCCAACGATGTCCGTGAACAGAACGGTGGCCAGCACACGTTGCGGCTCGGCCCCAGGACGCACGCCGGTCAGAAACTCTTCGATCTCATCGACGATGGCGTCCTGGTCTCCGACGTAGGGCAGGTGGTCCGAACCGGGCACCTCGACATATTTGGCCCCGGGAATATGGCTTGCCAGGAAGCGCCCGTGTCCCACCTCACGATATGAGTCCGAATCTCGCTGTATGACGAGAGTCGGCACCGAGATCGTCGGCAGCACATCTCTCACGTCGTCCTGGACATGAGCTTGGCCAAAGGCAAGAGCGTTGCCCGGCGACGACGAGTAACGCTCGAATCGACCCCACCACCGTCGAAACCTATCGTCACGCTGGCGACTGGGAGCAACATCCCCCAGGAAGGCTCCCTGACCCCAATTCGAATCGAGTGCCTGATGAAACTCCTCGACCCAGGCGGGCGACCGACCCCACGGATAGCCAGGCCTCGCCACCGAGGAAGCGTAGGCACCGTAGAGAATGAGAGCCTGCGTTCGTTGGGGGTTCGTGGCCGCGTAGAGAGCCGCCATCGGACCGCTCTGGGAAACGCCGAACAGCACAGCCCGGTCTGATCCCACCGCGTCGAGGACCGAGGTGACGTCGTCCATCTGATGTTCGAGCAGTGGAAGCTGAGCCGATCGGTCCGAGAGGCCCGTTCCGCGCATATCCAGCGCAATGAGACGACTGAACGAGCTCAGCCGCCGTAGGAACCGGGCGTAGGAGGGCTCCTCCCATTGGAGCTCGATATGGGCGAAAATGCCGGGCAGGTACACGAGGTCACGGGAACCGTCTCCCACAACCTGATAGGCGATGTGTACATCGCCGCTCTTGGTATATCGAGTGTCTGGAGCCATCGACGCCCTCACTGAGCTTGACGCCCAACATCCGGAGGTTTCTCGTTGATGCTACGTCTTGTGACTCTGGACTTCTAGCCGCCACAAAAGGCGTTAGCGCGCGATGTCGCCCCGTATTGCAGCCCTGAAACCCGTCATGTGAGCATGCGCCCAATCGGCTGCGGGCTCAAGGTCATCCGGCCCGCGTCCCCAGGCCGTGCTCAGTGCGCCCCTTCTTGCGGTAATTCGGGGCGGAAATTGTGCCCGGCGGCCTCCCACGGGTTGGGCCTATCACGGTCCAGCGAGTCGTCGATCACCAGGTGCTCGGGCATGGGATCCGTCGTCTGACGGTACTCGGCCCGGATGGCAGGATCGACCGCGTCAAGGACACGATCCAGCATTCGGAGGTAGGACTTGCGCAAAGCGACATCGCGGGGGCTCGTGGCGGATCGAACTCGGTGTTCTGCCTTCCCAACATACATCAGGGAGTCACCCCCCTCGATACGGACACCCCTGAGGTCGGTCGTGACAACAAGCCCGTCGTAGATCCACTCCCTGCCATGCATCACTGCGAGCTCGTCTTCTCGGAGGACGAATACGGTGCAGTTCATCAGTGTGCCGGAATCGCGGCGCACGTTGAGATACAGGATCTGCTCTGGATAGACGCGAGCGCCTTCCTCTTCGTAGTAGAAGGCCGCGTTGGGCATGGACACATCCCACGACCTGCGCCACCCGTCGATGTGGCATGAAGCGAAGGGACCCTCGTAGATCCGACCGAGCGTCTTGTCGATCGTGTCTCGCGAGAGCAATAGACCGTAGCCGACGACGGCCGTTTCTCCTGCGCCCAGATTGATCGCCACGCTGCTCATCATGCTGCTTTCATCGTCCAGATCGAGCGTACTCAGCACGTCTGACACCTGCCGGTAGCCGGGCACCAGACCATCGGGCCACATATCCGGTCGGGAGGGAGGCCGCCGCACTCTCACCGACCTCTAATGCTGACCCAACCGTTGACTAATGGTCCCGTCCGACCATGTCGGTATGACTACATACGAAACTTCAGTTTGGGGCGACAGCCGGGTCGACATCATCCGCATCCTGGTGCTGGTAGAAGCCGCCATCGCCTCGGTGATGGTGATTGAAGCGTTGGCTGCCATCGCTTTCAGTGGACCGGCCGCCGCGCCGCTGGTATTGGCCGCGGTCATCGCGGCCGCCGGCACTCTGTGGCTTGTGCAAAGCATCGGACGTCGCTCGAAGAGAGCCCGCAAGTTCGCCATCTGGCTTCAGGTCGGCATCCTGATTGTGGCCGCGTTGGATCTGCTTCTGGCCATCCTCCTGGCACAAAGAAGCCTGGAACTGGTCCCCACCTTCACCAGGGTGGTTCTCCCCCTCACAGTTTTCAGGCCTGCAGTCGCCGTTCGGGACTTGCCCCATCGGATCGATCTCAATCCCGGAGACCAACGAGATGATTCATGTCTGGACTCTGCCCGGAGTCCCCGAGCCCTTCGGCGACCTGGATGACGGCTGGCTCAGTGAGTATCTCGAGGCTGCGGCAGGCTAGCTCGTAGCCCAACAGGGCCATACGGGCAGCGCCATAGACTCGGCTGCATGGCGATGATCGAAGTTTCGAACCTTGTCAAGCTGTACGGCGAGGATGTCCGGGCTGTGGACGGCATCTCGTTCGAGGTGCATGAAGGCGAGGTCTTCGGATTCCTCGGCCCGAACGGAGCCGGCAAGACCACCACCATCCGGATGATTGCCACCCTCCTGACCCCCACGTCGGGCCAAATCACAGTTGACGGGCTCGACGTTGCCGCCGAGGCCGAGGAGATTCGACACCGGATCGGTTACGCCGCCCAGTTCATTGGCGTCGACGACGATCTCACCGCCCACGAAAACCTGGTTCTGCAAGGCAGGTTGCACGGGCTGGCTAAAGCCCGTGCCAGGTCCAAGGCAGACGAGATGTTGGACTTGATGGATCTGGCCGGCGTGGCCGACAGGCGAGCCGGGACCTTCTCGGGGGGCATGCGGCGTCGCCTCGACCTATCCCAGGCCCTAGTGCACGAGCCGAGGTTGCTCTTCCTCGACGAGCCGACGACCGGCCTCGATCCCCAGAACCGTCGAGCGCTGTGGACCTACCTGCGGGCGCTTCATGAGTCGGGGACCACCATCTTTCTAACCACTCAATACCTCGAGGAGGCAGACAGGTTGGCGGAGAGGATGGCCATCATCGACAACGGCCGCATCGTGATCGAGGGCACCCCCGAGAGCCTGAAATCGGATCTGGGCGGTGACGTGGTCAGAGTCACGCTGCCCGAGGATGCCACCGGGGACCTGGTGGACAGAGCGCTTGCCGCCCTCCAATCCCTCGAGGGCTCCGGCGAGTCCAAGAAGTACGACCACTCAGTGGCTGCTTACGTGCGCCGGGGCAGCACCCAGATGGCGGCGCTGGTGCGGCGCCTCGACGCCGACCAGATCCCGGTGGTGAAGCTCGAGGTGGCAGAGCCGAGCCTCGACGACGTGTTCCTACGCCACACCGGCGAGCGCCTGCGAGTCGACCAGGTCACGGCGCCGGCGCGAATGGTCTTGGGCCGGCGTGGCAGGAGGAGAACGTGAGGCGATCCGTCGCGGAGGCCGCCGTTCTCTGGGGGCGCAACCTTCGCAAGCTGGTGCGGGTCCCCACGCTCGTCTTCTTCAGCCTCTTTCAGCCTCTGCTCTTTCTGCTGCTATTCAGCCAGGTATTCAGTGGGTTGGCCAACTTGCCGGGGTTTCCGACCGACGACTACCTGCAGTTCATCCTCCCGACGGTGGTGGGCCTCACCGCCCTCAACTCCGCCTTCCAGTCGGGCATGGGGATGGTCACCGACATTGACGACGGGCTATTGGACAAATTCCTCATCGCCCCCATCCGCCGCTCATCGATCCTGCTCGGAAAGGTCTTCGCTGATGCCACCCGCATGGCTATCCAAGCCCTCATCCTGGTGGCGATCGGCCTCTTGATGGGGGCCAGCATCAAGACCGGGTTTCTCGGTGTCCTGGCGATGACGGCGATCGCCGTGCTGTTCGGCATCGCCTGGGCCGGTATCTCCAACGTCATCGCCCTTCAGACCCGCAATGCCGAGGCGACCATGCTCATCGGCATCCTCATCACCTTCCCCATTCTCTTTCTCTCAACGGGCTTCATGCCCAAGGTCCTACTGCCCGACTGGCTCGAAATAGTGGCAACCTTCAACCCGATCACCTATCTGGTCGACGCGCTACGCGCCTTAGTGAACACCGGCTGGGCCTGGGGGGACATTGGCCAGGCGCTTGCGGTCACTGCCGGGCTCTCGGTGGTCACCCTCACTGCGGCCACTCGCTCGTTCCGCCGGGTCCTCGAATGAGCACGCATCGTCGACCAACAATCAAGGTGGTCGACGACCCCGACGCGCTGGCGGATCTGGCAGCAGACATGATCGCTCGCATCCTGACAGAGAGAATCTCCGCGAAGGACGGTCCGGTCACGGTTTTCCTATCAGGTGGGAGCACACCTCGAGTCACCTATACCCGGCTACGGGACGCCGAGGTCGACTGGTCGCGGGTCCATTTCTTCCTTGGTGACGAACGCTGGGTCGCCCATGATCACGCCGAGAGCAATGCCCGGATGGCCCGGGAGAGCTTCATTCAAGACATCGAGGCAACATTCCACGTCCTCCCCACCCATCTCGAGTCACCCGCCGAGGCGGCCCAACATTACGAGGAGGTTCTCGCCGAGGTCTTTGGACGTGATGAGGTCAAAGCGGACCTTGTGATCCTCGGGCTCGGGCCGGACGGCCACACCGCCTCTCTGTTCCCCGGGACAGAGGCCCTGGATGAATACGAGCGCCTGTACGTCGCCAATTGGGTGCCGGAGAAGGAAACCTGGCGATTGACGGCTACCTATCGTCTGCTTCACGAAGCGCACAAGGTGATCTTTCTTGCCACCGGAATAGGCAAGGCCCAGGTGGTGGCAGAAATCCTCAATGAAGGAGTCGGGCACCCCGCCCACAAGGTCATGCAAGGAATGGCAGACGTGACGTGGTTTCTCGACGACGCGGCGGCCTCCCAGCTCGAGTTGGACTGATCGGCCCGACCTAGCGTCGGCAATCGGCGTAGTTTGGAACGTATGGATAACAGACAACTGGCACTCGGAGCGGTGGCGGTGGGTGTGTTGCTCGTCCTGGTGGGCTCGCTCTCGGACGTTATCGGCTTCGGATCGGATGGTTTTGGCCCCGGACAGCTAGTCCTGTTGATCGTGGGTGCCGCGTCCATCGGCTACGGAGCCTGGCGCTACTCCCAAATCAACAAGGTCTAGAGCGGGAAGCTGGAAACCGGACTCGAGAGGGTTTAGGGCTCTCCCTCCTCGCCTTCGCTTCGCTCAAGCGGTCCTCCCCCAGGAGGACATAAGAGACCTACCGCAGCCAGGTGTCGCGCCATTGGCGCCAGCGGGCCTGGAGTGGGCGCTCGCCGATTACAGGCGCCAGCGGTAGGGCACTCTGCTTCTGGGTGAGATCCACTGCCAGCTCTGCCTCTTCGGCTCGCTTGCGTAACTCGCGCATGCGCTCCTTCAGAAACTCCAGTTCGGTTTCGGCCTTGGCGGCACGCTCGCGAGCATCGGCAAGCTGCTGACCGGCTTCGTGGAGGTTGCCCAGTTGGCCCATCATGCGATCCCAGGCGTCCAGTGGTACCAGGATCGACCCGTCCGGTCCACTGGTGTTTGCGGGAGCGGCCTCCGACTCGTCCGGACCAGGATCGGCGGTCGACTCTGCCTCGGTGTCCGATGCCAGATCGACCGTTGGAGTTTCTGATTGTCGGAGGTCGACTACCGTTTCCGGCTCGATGGGCTGGACCGACCGGCCGAGCTGGGAAGCTCGCGCTAGGACGTCACTCAGGGCCAGCAGACGCAGATCCTTGCCTTCAGACCGGGTCAGACGCCCCCGCACCTTGCCCTTCTTAGCCCATTTACGAAGCGTCGAGATGGGAATCGACGTTTTCTCGTGAGCCTCACGCAGGGTGACCCAATTGATGTCGGTCGGGGGCGGAGCCGCGGGGTGCGGCATGGAAGGCGGGGAGGGGCGACCCACCCGGCGGGAAGGCGAACCGCCAACCCTCTCGGGGTCGGCAAAAAGAAAAGCAAGGTCGTCGGCCATCCCCCAAGCATAGGAACTCACACCTCCCCGTGCCCTGGGACAGCGCCGCGGGACCTTCTAGGATTGCCCGAAGATGCCAACTGAGCGCGAGATTCGAGAATTGGTCACGCACGTCGTCGATGGGCTGGGTATGGAACCTGCCGAGATGCCGACGGCTAACAAAACCCAGCTGCCCCCGACTACGGATGCTGAAGGTTTCGACCTCGCCATCGGCTCCGACCACGGAGGCTATGCGCTCAAGGAGAGGCTGGGATACAAGCTCAAGCAGGGCGGGTTCACCGTCCATGATGTGGGAACTCATGCCCCGGAATCAGTCGACTACCCCGATTTTGCCCACGCCGTCGCCCAGCTCGTGGCCGACGGAACTTGCCGCACCGGGATCATCGTTGACGGAGCCGGGATCGGCTCAGCCATCGCTGCTAACAAGGTGCCGGGGGTGCGAGCCGCCCTTTGCTATGACGTGTCATCGGCCCGCAACAGCCGGGAACACAATCACGCCAACGTCCTCACCCTGGGAGCAGGGCTGATCGGCGACAGCCTCGCCTGGCAGATCGTCCAGGAGTGGCTCGACACTCCATTCGGCGAAGCCCGCCACGCCCGCCGCGTCGACAAGATCACCGAAATAGAGCGCTTGTACAGTCGGAAGGAAACCGGGTAATGGATCACGAGTCGCTCGTCGAAGCCATTACTCGAGAAGTAATCGCCGCTATTGGAGTCGAAGACGACTGCGACGGGGACTGCGCCGTTCACTCGTCCGAAAAGGTCCGGGCAATCGTGGCTAACGGCGCCAGCCGTGTGAGCTTCCGGGGCAAGGCAGCCGAGGTGCCGTCCGACCTGCACGCCTACATCGACCACACCCTGCTCAAGCCGGAAGCAACGGCCGAGGCGATCGACCTGATTTGCGATGAGGCGGTGGAATATCAGTTCGCCTCGGTCATGATCAATCCCTCATGGGTGAAGAGAGCCGCCCAACGCCTCAAAGGCACCGGAATGGCCGTAGGCACCGTCATCGGATTTCCCTCCGGAGCTCACACCAGCGAGATCAAGGCAATGGAGGCCCGCCAGGCCTTGCGTCACGGTGCCACGGAGATCGATATGGTCATCAACATCGGGGCCCTCAAGAGTGGTGATTTCGGGCTGGTGAAGAGCGACATCGCTCGCGTAACCGACGCAGCCAGGGAAAAAGGCGCACTTACCAAGGTGATATTGGAGACGTCGCTGCTCACCGACGAAGAAAAAGTCGTGGCCTCCCAGCTCGCCAAGCAAGCCAAAGCCGATTTCGTAAAGACGTCAACTGGATTCAGTACTGCGGGCGCGACGGTTTTCGATGTAGCGTTGATGCGCGAAGCGGTAGGACCCGACATGGGCGTCAAGGCATCCGGCGGAATTCACACCGCAGATGACGTGGAAGAGATGATCGCGGCCGGAGCAACCCGCATCGGTGCTTCGGCAGGAATCGCGATCGTTACTGGAGGTTCGTCCGATGAGCGATATTGAGCTGCGGGCCTACGCCTATCTGGACAGCCTGCAACCGCAGTTCGGGTCTTTCATAGGCACGGTGGCCCAGGGTTATCTGCCGGTCATATATGACGCGACGCTGTTCGTCGAAATCGCCCCCGGGATTGAGATCAACCGGCTAACCGATATCGCCCTCAAATCCACCCGGGTCAAGCCCGGCATGCAGATTGTGGAACGGGTCTTCGGGATGCTCGAAATCCACTCCCCCGACCAGGCCGAGACCCAGGCAGCCGGAAAGGCAATACTCGAGGCACTCGAGGTGACCGAGGCCGACCGCCTCGAGCCTCGAATAATCTCGAGCCAGGTGATTCGCAACGTGGATGATCACCAGGCTCAGCTGGTCAACCGGACTCGCCATGGACAGCTGCTCCTCCCCGGTCAGAGCCTCTATGTTCTCGAATGCCATCCGGCCGCGTATGCTGCATTGGCCACGAATGAGGCCGAGAAGGCAGCGGAGATTAACGTCCTCGAGGTACGCACATTTGGATCGGTGGGCCGCGTCTACTTGGGTGGAGAAGAACGAGACATCGATGTGGGCTGGCAAGCAGCCGTTGCGGCGCTTGAGGGCGTGGACGGACGTGCCAACCCGGGATGATGAACAAAGGAGAGACAAGGAATGGCTGAAGCGCTCGGGATGATCGAGACCCGCAGTTTTCCGGCGGTCGTGGAAGCTGCCGATGCCATGGTCAAGGCTGCCAAGGTGGAATTGGTCAGCTACGAGAAGACGGCCGGTGGCTATGTAACGGCCATCGTGCGTGGGGATGTTGCCGCGGTCAAGGCCGCTGTCGACGCCGGTGTACGGACCGCCGAGAAGATCGGTGAGGTCACGGCGAGCCATGTCATTGCCCGGCCCCACGTCAACGTTGATCTCGTGCTGCCACTGGGTCGAGCCGAAGAGGCGGCCGACGAGGCCG
>CAXMOO010000177.1:0-7151 GCA_964195005.1 uncultured Gammaproteobacteria bacterium | reverse complement strand
CCACAAGGTGGCGGCATCGGGAGATCTCGGAGATGTCAACTCGGCATGCTGCCACGATGCGCCCCCATCGACGCTGACCTCCACTGAGCTAATCGCCCCTTCCCCCGACCATGCCGCCCCAAGGACCTCCACTTCCCCCGAGATGAGATCTCCGTCCGCCGGGGCCGTGACGAGAGAACGAACCCGGGCCGTCGTGACCGGAGTACCGTCGGCTAAGCCGTCCTCGCCGTCGTAGACGTATTTGACGTCCTGGTAGTAGCCACTGAAAGGCTCAGCGATGGTCTCGATCTCCGTTAGCCATTTCACTGAGGCCATGCCATACCAACCAGGTACGACCAGGCGGACGGGGGCGCCGTGGGCGGGGACCAGGGGCTCACCGCCCATGGCCCAGGCGATCAGGACCCGGGGATCGAGGGCCGCGCCCACCGGAAGGCTGCGCCGATAGGTCTCGAATCGCCCCGGCTCCACCTCGCCACTGTCGGCTCCGGTGAACAGAACCTCGACCGTGCTGTCGTAGACCCCCACGGCCGCCAGCACCATGGCCAGAGGCACCCCGGTGACCTCAGTAGTGCTCGCCGCCCCCAGGTCCCAGGGGGTTCCGCCTGGATGGGGATTCATTCCAGAACGACCATTCCCGGCACATTCCATGGTCACCTTCACCGATACGTCGGTCATCGCCTGCAGATCCGCTAGCGACAGCGCCAGCTCGGAGACTCCCTTCACGGTCAGACGCCACGTGCGGGCGTCGAGAGTCGGCGGCGAGGAGTGGCTGCGCAGGTAGAAAAGCTCGTTGGGAGTAGCCGCCGACGTCAAAGCATTCAACGGTGTGGCAGCGTTGAGATCGTCCACCTTGATCAGGCTCAAGGGCGCTCCCGCCTCATTGCATTCATACCACCAGTCATCGCCAACAGAGTACCCACGGGCCAGTGCCCCGACCAGTGACGCTTGCCGCGTTCAGGACGGCCAGTGACGCCGCTGGATTCGCCCTCAACATCACCAACGTCACTGGACAAAGCACTAGAGGCCGGCCTCGTTTCAGGCCTGGAGGGTCAACGCAGCGCTTTCGATCTCGGCCCGAACATCCGTGTTGGCCTCTCCGGGGAGTGCCATCGCCAGGGCCCGGTTGGCGTTCTCACCACCGAGCCGCCCAAGAGCCCAGGCGGCGTGGGCTCGCAAAACCGGATCCGGGTCCTGCAAGTAACGAATGGCAAGTGCCACGGCCTCGGGCCCACCACTGTTACCTAATGCAACAAGGGCGTTACGACGCAGGAAGGCCGGATTGCGACGTGGAATGTAGAAGTGGCCGTAGCTATCGAGCAGCTCCTGGTCTGTGGCCGTGAGTAGCTCGGCAAGGTTCACCCGTCCCGGCGCTTCCGAAATCGCCTCTTCCATCCACCGTCGACCCGGAGGGCAGGCTTCCAGGCAGTCGTCACATCCGTAGACCCGATCTCCCCACGGGATCCGCAGCTCCTGCGGAATGATCCCCGGCGTTTGAGCCCAGTAGGAAATGCACCGGGTGGCGTCGAGAACCCCCGGTTGGTCGAGAGCTCCGGTCGGGCACGCCGGGACGCATGCCGTGCAGTTGCCACAATCGCGGGCCATGGCCGGGGTTGTCTCCAGCTCGACGTCGGTGACTGCCGTGCCGAGCAATAGCCACGGCCCATACTTGGGCGCCAGCACCATTGTGTTCTTGCCCCACCAGCCGACGCCAGACCTGACTGCGGCGGCACGGTCGACGAGTCGATTGTCGTCGATCAGCACCTCGGCCCTTCCCCCGCCGGCCGCCAGCGTCTCGGCCACAGCCTCCATCCCGGCCCGAAGTTCCTGGTAGTGGTCCTCAGTTGCGAACCGCGCAACCCGGCCCGTTCCGGGCCGGGCAGGCCCGGGATCGCCGGCGGCAGGAAGATACGTGGAGGCCCCCACCACAAGGCGCTCGGCCCAGGGGTACGAGGCGCGAACATCAGTCGCCACACCCGGGTCCGTGTAGGTGAACTTCAACCTTCCGCTCAAACCCGTGTCCTTGCGGCGCCGCATCTCGTCCCGCACCTCGAGAAAGGGCTCAGCATTCCCAACTCCGAGGCCCACCAGTCCATGCTCGGCGGCCACGAGCTGCAGGGTTTCCCACAAATGGTCCATTGGGGCAATCTATCCCCGGGGCTTCCTCGTGCATACCTCTAACATTCCCGGATGCCCGCTCGACTAAATAAGACCAGCAGCCGAATCACCGGACCCGCTTCTCAGGGGGGCTCCCAAGCGATGCTGTATGCGACCGGGCTCACCGCGGATGACATGAACAAGGCTCAGGTTGGCATCGCCAGCATGTGGTACGAAGGCAACTCCTGCAACATGCACCTCGACCAGCTGGCAGCCCGGGTAAAGGAAGGCGTGGTGGAGGCCGGGCTGGTCGGCATGCGCTTCAACACCATCGGCGTCTCGGACGGGATGACAATGGGCACGGAAGGGATGAGCTATTCCCTCCCCTCCCGAGACCTCATCGCCGACTCGATCGAAACCGTCATGCGCGCCCAGTGGTATGACGCCAATATTTCGATCCCCGGCTGCGACAAGAACATGCCCGGCTCGTTGATGGCGATGGCCCGGGTCGACCGGCCGTCGCTCATGATCTACGGCGGAACGATCCGCGCTGGGGTGGGAGCCGCCGGGAACCCCCTTGACATCGTTTCAGCCTTTCAGTCCTATGGCGAGCTCATTGCCGAGCGGATAACCGAAGAAGAACATTTCGACGTCATCCGTAACGCCTGTCCCGGCGCGGGCGCGTGCGGCGGCATGTACACGGCGAACACTATGGCGTCGGCTATCGAGGCGCTGGGAATGACCCTCCCCTACAGCTCTTCCACCCCGGCCACGGCCCCGGAGAAACTCGATGAATGCTTCCGGGCCGGAACGGCCATTCGCAATCTCCTCGAAAACGAGGTCCTCCCTTCGAACATCATGACGCGTGAGGCATTCGAGAATGCGATTGCCCTGACCATGGCTCTCGGCGGCTCGACCAACGCCGTACTTCACTTGATCGCCATGGCCCGGGGGGTGAAGGTTCCGCTCACGATTGACGACTTTCAGACGGTCAGCGACCGGGTCCCCTTCCTCGCCGACCTCAAACCGAGCGGTAAGTACGTCATGGAGGATCTGCACAAAGTGGGAGGGACGCCGGCGGTCCTTAAACTCCTGCTCGAAAACGATGCCCTCCATGGGGACTGTCTCACGGTTACCGGGCGGACCCTGGCTCAGAACCTCGCCGACGTACCTGCTCTGGAAAAGGGTCAGGAGGTCATCCAACCCTGGGCCAAGCCGATCAAGGACTCGGGGCATATTCAGATATTGCGGGGGACGCTGGCGCCGGAGGGTGCCGTGGCCAAGATCACCGGCAAGGAAGGGCATTTATTCAGTGGCCCCGCCAAGGCGTTCGATAGCGAAGAGTCCATGCTCACGGCTTTGGAAAACGACCGGATCGGGCCGGGCGATGTGGTGGTCATTCGATACGAAGGACCCAAAGGAGGTCCGGGCATGCCGGAAATGCTGACCCCGACATCGGCCATTGTCGGTGCCGGCCTCGGCGGCGAGGTCGCCTTGATCACCGACGGGCGATTCTCGGGCGGGTCGCATGGCTTCTTGATTGGCCACGTCACTCCCGAGGCTCAGGAGGGAGGCCCGATCGCTCTCGTAGAGGACGGCGACACGATCACGATCGATGCCGCTGCTCGGACCATCGAGCTTGACGTAAGCGCCGACGAACTGGCCCGTAGGCAGGGCCATTGGACGGCACCCCCGCTGAAGGTAACGAGCGGGACGCTTTTCAAGTACATCCGCTCGGTCAAATCGGCTGCCGAAGGGTGCGTGACCGATGAGTGACCCCGGACATCAGCCCGTCGCCACCAGCCTCAATTGCTTCCCGTCTTTTTGAGGAGACGCAGCTCGGGGACCAGACCAGCCGCAGCCAGATTGCCTAGGGCTTGCTTCTCGCCTTCATCAAGCTCAACGTGATGACCGGCAGGGCCATCCAATAGAGCGGTCACGATGCAGCCCTTACAGACGTCTGTATGTTGCATCACGCACTCGTTGCAATCGATCAGCATTGGCTTCTCCTTGTCTGCACCCACCGTATCGAGTGGGTGTGACATTTTTTCCGGCCCTTCGGCCCACAGTCACCTCCCCCACGCGCCTCCCTACGGTGGGGAGACCCCCGGCCTTGACAGCTCCGCCACTCCCGAGGGGACTCAGAGCACCTGGTCGAGCCAGGCCGCGCCGGCGTTACCGAAGGGCTCTTGGCGCCGCTCCAGTTTGAGCGCAACGTCTGCTGCTGTCGCACGGGCTCGATCCACTAATGATTCGGGATATTGGAACTTCACGCGATGCTCCTCGAACTCGTCCTCGTCCAGTACCTTCACCCGACCGTCAACGTCGAGAACGACGTCGAGGTCGAGGTCGACCATCTCCACTCTGCTCTCACTCACCCAGCACGGCTGAGTGACCACGTCGACATATATGCGGAAATTCGAGGCCTCCTGTCCGTTGTAGAGGAGCGTCCACCACCGGCCGGGCGCTATGAGTTGGACGAACGGCACAGGCCACTCTTTAGCCGGTTCCCGGCCCCGCTGGACGATGCTCCCGGCCGGCCCACCAAGCCAAACTCCGTGCTCATCCTTACCAAGCATCGTGAGGTCGTGCCGCCAGTGCAGATCGCCCGGGTACTTGAAGAACTGAACTGTCACGTCCATCAGGACAACTGTAGAGCTGGCTGGCCTCAGCGAGCCTTGATCCATTCGATGAGCGCCTCAGACCATAGGACGACCGCACCAAGCTCGGCGGTCCCCTCCCTCACCTCGCGATCACTGCTCACCACAACCACTGGACCCTCCAACGCGGATACGATCTCGGCAATCTCTTCGTCGGCGATGTGGCCCTCGCGGGTAAAGCGGACCCGGATGCCACCCGGGCCGGGCGCAGTCTCCACCTCGGAATTGAGGGAAGAGTCATACACCACAGTTACCTGCGTCGGTGTCATGGTCCTCAGCCTGAGGCGGCTCAGTTCCTCGTTGACACGATCGCGGGCCGCCCTGGTGGATTCGCCAACGAGCTGAAAGGCGACGTTGTAGCCATCCACAACCATCGTGAACGGTTGCGGCTGGCGTAGCAGCCATTCGACTGCGTTGCGTTCGTCTGGTCGAGCCCCGGGTGGCAACCGGAACTCGCGGTCGGCGACCGGATCGAGGAACGCCAGGAGCTCCGGATCCGCTTCGACGGTTCGGATCAACATGTCGAGATGGCGGGCCAGGGCCACCGGGTCCCCGGCCGCCCAGGCTTGGCCCGCTCCCGACTGAAAACGCTGCTCGGTCGATGCCCTTTGCACCTCTGCCCGATGGAGGCGCTCTTTCAGTGAGTCCACTATCTGCCCGAGCTCGGCCAGGGCATCCTCGTCCGAGAGCTTTTCTGCCTCTAACTCGGCGATCTTCTTTTCTAAGATCCCGGCTTCCCGCCGATCCCCTTCCCGAACCTGTCGCAGCTGGATACGTACCGATTCGACTTCCTCGTCGGAACTCGCATGGGCCTCATCGAGTTGAGCCTGAACCTCCGTCAGCCGCCGTTTGGTTTCAGCTTCCCGGGCCTCGACATCGCCTACGAGTGAATCGAGTTCGCTGACCCTCCTTTCGGCCGCGGTCTGCAATGAGCCCCCCACCGAACGGCCCAGCTCGAATTCCCATCCCGGAGGCCGATGAAGGAACAAGCCCGAAGCACGACGGGGACCGGTCGAGTCTGGCTCGTATGCCCCCAGCTCATCCTGAGCCTTTTCTCTCAGCCAGGCCTCATCGTCAAGAAACGTCAAGAGGCTCCGGACCAGCGGCGCCGGCAATCGACCACCCTGATAGGCGCTCACTTTGCGCAGCTTGGCGGGAACCTCGTCCTCGTCGAGGCGGCGCAGCGCGGTCCGACCTGCTTCGAGAGCCGGGGTCAGCAACTCGACGGGGAGTCCTTCTATCATCGGCTCGTTGACATTAAGTTCCGGGCCGACATACTATTGGGCCACAATGAAAAACTGTCTTTATGGAAATCTCGTAATCAGATAGCACACCGCCACATATTGGTGAGTGTGCACCCTCCGCTGCTACAGGCCGGAGGGTTTTTTCGTTCCAGGACCAGAAAGAACGAGCCATGAAGGTGAGCATCGCCGAAGCTGTAATCAAAGCCCTCGAATTTGAGGGTGTTGAGGTGGTGTTCGGACATCCAGGCGGCGCCATCCTCCCAGCATACGACCCGCTATACGACAGCAGCATTCGCCACATCCTGGCCCGTCACGAGCAGGGTGCAGGACACATGGCTGAGGGCTATGCCCAGGCGACCGGCCGCGTGGGAGTTGCGATCGCGACGTCGGGTCCCGGTGCCACCAACCTCATCACCTCGCTGACCAACGCCTACATGGATTCTGTCCCCATGGTCGCCATCACCGGCCAGGTTCCGACACATGCCATTGGAAACGACGCCTTTCAAGAGGCTCATACATGGGGCATCAGCATGCCGGCGACAAAACACAACTATCTGGTGACCGACCCTGGCGAGATTCCCGATGTGATCCACGAAGCGTTCCATCTGGCCCGTACCGGCCGGCCTGGACCGGTTTTGGTTGATCTGCCCAAGGACATTCTCAACATGGAAATCGAGTGGCACAACCCGACCGGCAAAGTGGACCTCCCCGGCTACAAGCCCAACACCGAAGGCCACCCGTTGCAAGTGCGGACAGCCGTCGATCTGTTCTGGGCTGCGGAAAAGCCCGTGATCTACGCCGGCGGCGGGATCATTGCCGCCGGAGCTTCGCCCGAGCTGCTCCAGCTGGCAGAAGTCGCCCAGGCCCCGGTCACGACCACTCTCATGGCCCGGGGGGCCTTTCCCGACAACCACCCGCTGGCCTTGGGCATGCCGGGGATGCACGGCCTCTATGCCGCCATCACCGCGCTGCAGAAAGCAGATGTGATCCTGGCGGTTGGGGTCCGATTCGATGACCGCGTGACCGGAGATCCCAAGGCCTTTGCCCCCCACGCCAAGGTGATACACATTGACATCGACCCCTCCGAAATCAGCAAAATCCGCAAGGCCGACGTGCCAATTGTGGGCGACGCCAAGATCGTTCTCAACCAGCT
>CAXMOO010000176.1:0-2833 GCA_964195005.1 uncultured Gammaproteobacteria bacterium | reverse complement strand
CGAGCGTTCCGGAAAGTGACGCACGTTGCCTTCCACCTCGACGGGTAGATCGAGTTCGTATGCCACGGTTGGCTCGCCTTGAAAGGTCTCAGCGTGCACGCGGGCATGGCCCACGGCGGCCGCCAGGTCCATATCGAGCATCAAGTGATTGAGCAGCGTTTCCACCACCGCACTTGTGATGCGGTCGGCACCCGCTGAGCCCACTGCCAGCACTGCTCCCCCGCCATTCCGTGCAACAGTCGGCGCCATGTTGGAGAAAAGCCGGGACCCGGGCTCGAGGCCGTGGAATCCTTTGGGATGGAGCTCCAGCTCTCCCAGTGAATTGTTGAGCCAGATGCCGGTGCCCGACACCTTTACCCCGGAGCCATATCCGGCAGATGATGTGATTGAGCACGCCAGCCCATCCGAATCGACAGCCGACACGTGGGTGGTCGAGCCGGAAGCAAGAAGGGTTTGCAGGTCACCCATCCGCGCCGTCTCCAGCAGTCGCTCGACCGCGCCCGGCAGGTCGTCCGCCGGCTCGAGGGCGGTGCGGCGATAGTTGAAGACTGCGTTCTGGGCGGCCACCAGGCGGGACACATTCTCGGCCGTCCATCCGTCGAATCCCTCCTGAGTCACGAGCATCAGGATGGCGGCGATGGCGGCTCCGCCTACAGCCGGCGCAGGGTTGGTCGCTATCTCCCACCCGTCTAACTGGAGTCGAATAGGCCGGCGAACGATTGCCTCATAGGCGGCCATATCTGCCTGGGAGAGGATTCCGCCGTTGTCGTGGACCTCGGTGGTGATAGCCCGTCCCACCTCCCCGGTGTAGAAAACCTCAGCCCCGCCCTCGGCTATCAGCTCGAGTGAATTGGCCAGCTCCGGTAGTACCAGAATCTCCCCGGCCGAAATGACTGAGCCGTCGGCATGGTGTATAGCCTTGCTGCTTTCGGGGTGCCAGCCGAACACAGCGTCGTGGGAGTGCTCGAGGTAGCTCGCCGAAACCGTGGGAACCGGGAATCCTCGTTTGGTGTTATGAATGGCCGGCTGGAGTATCTCCCTCCAGGGACACGCTCCGAACGAGCGGGACGCCAGCTCGAATCCGGCGAAACCGCCGGCAGTCGCTACCGAGCTGTAGCCGATGTTCGTGTGCATGCCGCCGCCGTACGTCATGAAGACTTCCCGCCGCCCGGTTCCCAAGCGGTCGGCATCGGCGCGGCCCGGCATCTCGCAATACCCGTCAATCGTGACTGGGTCCCCGTCCGGCGGCCAAATGGTGACAAAGGCGCCGGCGGCTGGGGCATTAATCCCCGGCTCGGTGCACATCGAGACAATTACTGCCGCGATGGCAGCGTCAACCGCATTACCTCCGAGATCGGCCACGGCGGCCGCGGCTTCTGCCGCGATCGTGGATCCCGCGGCCGTAATCACCCTTGCCATAGGCGCAGCCTATAACGCCTCACCCGGTGCAACCCTGGCGGGGGCCGACCGGCGACCATCCGGGGATCAATCTTCGTCTCCGACCAGTTCCTCCAGTGGCCGCAGAGTCACTTGCTGGGCGACAACCTCGAGTCGGCTCTTGCGGCCTGCCTCGGCATCCCAGAACCGTCGCTGCACCGACCCGGCCACCCAGACTCGACTGCCGATTACGACTTGCTCTAGCTCGTCGGGAGGATCCCAGAGCGTGACGGGCACAACGTCAACCCGGCGCCGCGGCTCATCGGCTCGGACGGTGACCAGTAGTCGTAGGAGCTTCGCTCCTGACTCGAATACCCGGTGCTCCGGTGGGGCAGAAACGCTGCCCGCCAACACCACGAGATTCATATCCATACATCGGCTTCCCCTTCTGCCCTCCGGGCTTACCTTTGGACGATAAGGCCCCGGTGTGACACGGGGAACTGGAGGCCGGGCCACTAGCGTGACCGGATGTTCGATGTCAGCGTGACCGACCTCGGCAATTCGCTCTACATGATCGACGCGGGTATGCATGGTGAGCCCGAGCGCCTGGCCTGTTACCTGTTCGATACACCCGAAAGGATCCTCATCGAATGTGGCCCGTCAAACGTGCTACCCCATCTTGTGGCCGCCCTCGACTCGATTGGAGTCGACGATGTCGCGGCCATGGTGGTCACCCACATTCATCTCGACCACGCCGGCGGCGCCGGGCACTTTGCCAGCCGATATCCCGGCTCCAAGATCGGCGTCCACACCAGGGGGGCTCGCCACCTTGTCGACCCGGATCGGCTTTGGCTGTCGGCAGAACGGATCTACACACCGGAGGGCATGCAGGCGTTGTGGGGTCCGATGAATCCGGTGCCCGAGGACCGCATCCTGGTGCTCGAAGAAGGGTCGAGCGTCCACCTGGGTGGAACCCGGTCACTCGAGGTCCTCTACACACCCGGCCATGCTCAGCATCACATCGTGTTCAGTGAGGATCAGTCCGGAGCGATGTTCGTGGGCGACTCGGTCGGGATCGCCTTTCCCCATGGGCATCTCGTGCAGCCGCTCACTCCCCCGCCCGACTTCGACGAAGCGCTGGTGGTCAAACAGCTGCGGCGCATGGCTGCTCGTGAGCCGGGTATGGTCGGTTTCGCGCACTACGGGGTCACCAACGACGTGGCCCGGGTGTTCGAGCAGGCCGAGGAGCGCTTGCACGATTGGGTCGAATTTGTCGTCAACCTCGACGATGCGGCTGACGGCACCGAACAGATGCGGGCCTGGGTGCTCAAGGGCTATCGGGCCGAAGGCCTCAGTGAAGAGGCAATCGACCAATACGACAGGAACACGTTCTGGCCCATGCAAATCACAGGCATCCAGCGCTGGCTCTCGCAACGTTGAGACGGGCGAGCGTTAC
>CAXMOO010000175.1:0-6743 GCA_964195005.1 uncultured Gammaproteobacteria bacterium | reverse complement strand
TACCCGACGTAGCCGGGCGGCGAGCCCACCAGGCGGCTCACAGTGTGCTTCTCCATGTACTCGGACATGTCGATCTGGATGAGGGCGTCCTCATCTCCGAAGAGGAACTCGGCCAGGGCCTTCGCCGTCTCTGTCTTTCCGACACCACTCGGCCCGAGGAAGATGAACGACCCCGCCGGCCGCTTGGGATCCTTGAGGCCCGACCGGGTGCGGCGAATCGCCCGACTCACCGCCGAGATGGCGTCGTGCTGGCCGATGATGCGCTTGTGCATCTCATCTTCCATGCGCAGCAGCTTCTGAGTCTCTTCTTCAGTCAGGCTTTGCACCGGAATCCCGGTCCACTGGGCCAGGACCTCGGCAATTTGCTCTTCGTCGATCTCGACATCGAACTCGCCACCCGCGTCGGTGAACTCCGTCTCCTTGGTGGCGCGCTCCTGGATGAGAGTGCGCTCCTGGTCGCGGAGCTGGGCAGCCCGCTCGTACTGCTGGGATTGGGCCGCCTCTGACTTCTGGCCACGGAGCTCGGTGATCTTCCCTGCCAGCTCCTCCAGCTCGGGGGTGCGGGCAGTGCGCTTGAGGCGCATGCGGCTGCCTGCCTCATCGATGAGGTCGATCGCCTTGTCGGGAAGGAAGCGGTCGGAGATGTAGCGATCGGCCAGGTTGGCGGCCGACACCAGAGATCCGTCGGTGAAGGAAACCTGATGATGGGTCTCGTAGCGGTCACGTAAGCCCTTGAGGATGAGAATGGTTTCCGCCACGGTTGGCTCATCCACCTGGACCGGCTGGAAACGGCGTTCCAGCGCCGAGTCCTTCTCCAGATATTTGCGGTACTCCTCGAGGGTGGTTGCGCCGATGGTCTGCAGCTCACCCCTGGCCAGCATCGGCTTGAGAATGCTGGCGGCGTCGATAGCACCTTCGGCGGCTCCGGCGCCAACCAGAGTGTGAATCTCGTCGATGAAGAGAATGATGTCGCCGCGGGTACGGATTTCCTTCAGAACCTTCTTGAGGCGCTCTTCGAAGTCGCCCCGATAGCGGGAACCGGCCACCAGGGCGCCCAGATCCAGCGTGTACAGCTGCTTGCCGGTCAGCGTGTCCGGAACCTCATCGGCCACGATGCGAAGGGCCAGACCTTCGACGATGGCGGTCTTGCCCACCCCGGGCTCCCCTATCAAGACCGGGTTGT
This sequence comes from uncultured Gammaproteobacteria bacterium, assembly GCA_964195005.1. GTDB lineage: Bacteria > Actinomycetota > Acidimicrobiia > Spongiisociales > SHLN01 > JAUXLW01. Next base: position 5,560 of record CAXMOO010000175.1, on the reverse strand, counting down.
TCTTGGTGCGGCGTGACAGGATCTGCATCACCCGCTCGATCTCGTTGCTGCGGCCAATCACCGGGTCGAGCTTGGCTTCGCTGGCGAGCTGGGTGAGGTTGCGGCCGAACTGGTCGAGAACGGCCGAGCCGGTTCCGCTGCTCTCACCGCCGCCACGCTGCTGGCCTCTGCTGGGAGCGCCTCCGCTTGGCTCGTCTTCCTGCTGGACACCGGATAGCAACTGGATAACGGTCTGTCGCACCTTGTGGAGGTCGGCTCCGAGCTTTTGGAGAACCTGGGCGGCCACGCCTTCGCCTTCGCGGATGAGCCCCAGAAGAATGTGCTCGGTCCCGATGTAGTTGTGGCCCAGTTGGAGGGCTTCGCGCAGTGACAGCTCGAGGACCTTCTTGGCGCGGGGTGTGAACGGTATATGGCCGCTAGGAGCCTGGGCCCCCTGGCCGATGATGTCGACAACCTGTTGCCGCACCGAGTCGAGCCCGATACCCATGGTCTCGAGAGCCTTGGCAGCCACGCCTTCGCCCTCGTGGATCAGCCCGAGAAGAATGTGCTCTGTGCCGATGTAGTTGTGATTGAGAAGGCGAGCTTCCTCCTGAGCCAACACGACGACCCTCCGAGCCCGCTCTGTGAATCTCTCAAACACTTGTCACACCTCTCTGACAATTCTGGCGAATCCTGCGAGGACTCGCCATCGCGGAGTATACCGTCTGCCCTTTTCTAGCCAGAAGAGCACTACTACCGGGTTCTTTAAGGTCAGTCGGCCATTTATGCAATCGCCTTTAATTGCCGGCCCGCACCCGACACTTGCGTAACGTCGATGACGGCCCAGTGATTCCATGTCTTCTGTCGCTGCTCGGCCGCGACTCCAGAAACCTCGCGTCAATGACCGAGCAGCCGACTGCTATATCTTCTGTCGCTGCTCGGCCGACCTTCCAGAAACGTTGCGTCAATGGCCGAGCAGACGACTGCTGCCGCCTCCGATCAGGCGATCGACAGCCGAGCACGAAGTGCTCGGCCTTCGAGAACCCCATAGGGAAGATCAGTTCTCGGGAGCTGCTATATCTTCCGTCGCTGCTCTGCCAACCTTCCAGAAACGGTGCGCCGCTTGTGCCGACGAGCCATGGGCACCACCCCTGTCGCCCCGGGAGTGGCCTCTCTACACTTAGGTCGTGAAAACGCCCGATATCGAAAGCCTGGTGCCGGTCCCCGAAGTCTGGGATCGAATGGCTCTTGTCGAGTCGCGGCTCATCGAGGTAACTCAAAGCTCAAACGAGTTTCTGAGTGGCATCTCTCGGCACTATCTGACGGCAGGGGGCAAGCGTTTTCGTCCGTTGTTGTCTCAACTCGCTGCCCAGCTTGGGCCGGTCCAGGACTCGCGAGCAGTCGATGCCGGTGTAGCCGTCGAGCTAATCCACGTTGGCAGCCTCTATCACGATGATGTCATCGACGAGTCCGACACGCGGCGAGGAGCGACTTCGGCCAACTCCAACTGGGACAACACCATCGCCATCCTGGCCGGGGATTTCGTGCTTGCCAGGGCGTCGGAGGTGGCTGCCAGGAGCCTTGGCCAGGAGGGTGTGATACTGCTGGCCCAGACTTACGCTCAATTGTGCGAAGGCCAGGTACTAGAGCTGCAACTGGCCGGCGACCTCGAGCACGGCGTCGAGGACTATTACCGGGTGATCGAGGACAAAACCGCCAGCCTCATCCGCACCGCCGCCCGCCTGGGGGCGATGGCCTCCCGAGCCGACGAGCAGGTCACCGCAGCGGTCAGCTCCTGGGCGTGGGAGCTTGGCATCGCCTTTCAATTGATCGACGACGTGCTCGACCTGGTAGCGGACAGCGACTCCATCGGCAAGCCGGCGGGATCTGACGTAGGAGAAGGGACGTTCACCCTCCCGGTTCTGGCAGCCCTCGAAGCCGACGCCGGCGGAGAGCTTCACCGGCTCCTCGCAGAGCCCCGTCCGTATCCGTCGAGCACAATCGATCGCGTGATCCGGGCAACGCGGGAGGGCGGATTCGTGGATGCCGGAATCGCCGACGCCGAGGACCGGATCCGCCGGTCCCACAAGGCCCTCGATGAGCTGCCTCTCACTGACGACCGCGAGGTAATGCGCGGCCTTGGCACCTACCTCCTGGGACAGATCGATCAGGCGCGCGCTGCCTGAGAGGGCCTCGCCGCGACTCGGGCTCCCGCGTCAAATACACTCCGGAGATGACTGAACCCGACCTCCTCACCAATGAACCGGCCTGGCCCGACAGCGACGGACGGCCCATTACCTTCGTACTCGACATCTCCAACCGGCTCGAGCGCGACATGATCATGGATTGGCTGGAGCGAAACCAGGTCCCGGGGATTGACGCCGAAACGGCGGGACTCCCCTCCTCGCGCCGTCACCGGCGCCACCAGGATTTGAGCCCGGTGCTGCGAGCAACGTTGCGCCGCACCGACGATCCGCTGCTGGCGCCGCTGCGAATTGTGTGGCTGGCGGAGGAGCGCGGGGGGGTGCGCCGGGTTCGGCTCTCCGATGTGATGATGACCGGCGATCCCCGCGACCCCGACCCGTTGCGCGCCCGCTGGATCCGCAGCCGCCATCCCGACCGGGTGCGGCTGGTGGTCGGAGCACCAGCCCGGCTCAGCGCGCTCCGCGCCGCCTGGAGCGAACAGAGCCAGGTGGACGACTTTGCCGAGTTTGTTGCCCACCGCGCCTGGCTGACACTCGAACGAGCCGAACGGGCGTTGAGAGGAAACCGCTACAAGGTCCCCAAGTTCGTGTCTGAAGCCGTTCTCCGACGAGATGAGGTCCAGCAGCGAGTAATCGAGATCGGCCGGGCCGAAGGCAAGAGCGGCGAATGGTCGCTGAACCAGGCTTCGCGCTACATCCACGAGATTGCCGCCACCCACAGCCCGCTGGTGATTGATCTGGTCGCGAATGCGGTCCATTGGCTCTACCGCAAGACATACACGGCCATCGACTATGACCGCGAGGAGCTCCTCGAGCTCTACGGCCTTGGTCAACGAGCATCTCTGGTGTTCTTGCCGTCGCACAAGTCGAACTTCGATCACTTGATCCTCCAGTTCCTTCTGTGGCAGAACGATTTCCCCCCCAATCACACGGCCGGCGGGATCAACATGAACTTCTTCCCCGTGGGGCCTTTCCTCCGGCGGTCGGGAATCTTCTTCATCAGGCGAAATTTCAAGGACAACCACATCTACAAGGCCGTCCTCCGCTCATACATCGACTATCTGATCGAGCACCGTTTCCCCCTCGAGTGGTACATCGAAGGTGGGCGTTCCCGCTCGGGCAAGCTGGGGGCTCCCCACTACGGCCTGCTCAGCTATGTCGCCGACTCTTTCCGGCGGGGCACCAGCGACGAGGTGTACCTGATCCCCATATCGATCGGATACGACCAGATCGTCGACCTCGACTCTTATTCCGCCGAGCAACGGGGGGAAGGAAAGGAGACCGAAGGGGCCGGCTGGCTGGTGCGGACCGTGCGACGACTCAAGCTCCGATCCGGCAAAGTCCATGTCCGCTTTGGGGAGCCGCTGTCATTAGCCAAGGAAGTCAGCCTGGCGTCCGAACCGGACGAACAGACCCTGGCAATCCAAAAGCTGGCTTTCGAGGTAAGTCGCCGGATCAATGAGGTAACTCCGATCACCCCCACCTCACTGGTCACCATCGCCCTGCTGGCCAACGAACAAAGAGCGCTCTCCCTAGACGAAATCACCGAGCGGCTGGTCGAACTGAGCGCATACATCGATGAACGGAAGCTGCCGTCAACTTTCGCAGAGGCCATCGACACCAAGCGCGAAGTGGATACCGTGCTGCAGGCCCTGGTCCAACAGGACATCGTGTCGGTATTCGAGGGCGGACCCGACCGTGTGTGGCGCATTCAGCCAGATCAACACCACGCCGCCGGCTATTACCGCAACACCATCGTCCACTTCTTCGTGAATGGGGCCATTGCCGAGTTGGCTCTCGTCAAGGCCACTGAAGCCGGCTCCGGGCTCAGCGATGTGTTCTGGAATGACGTAATGGGACTTCGCGATCTGTTCAAGTTCGAGTTTTTCTTCTCGGACAAGGAAGTCTTCCGGGAGGAGATTCACCAGGAGCTTGCCTATCGGGATCAGTCCTGGGAGAGCCGCCTTGACGAGGGCCCCGAGTCAGCGCGCCGACTCCTGGCCAGCCTGACGGTGTTCAAGGCGCACTGGACGTTGCGGCCCTTCCTCGAGGCTTATCAATTGGTGGCCGATCTCCTCACCACGGCCGGCGAGCCCCTCGACGAGAAGCAGGCGGTGGAACAGTCACTGGCACTCGGCAAGCAGTATCGACTCCAAAATCGGATAACCACTGAAGAGTCCGTGTCGCAGGTGCTTTTCGCCACCGCTTTCAAATTGGCCGCCAACCGGGGCCTCACGCAAGCCGACGTGGGCGAAGCCGACCTGAAGGCTCTTTCGGCGGAGATCCATGACGTGTTGCGCCGTGTTTCGGTGATCGACTCACTTGCTACCCACCGCCGGGCCGGGCATTAGATCCTAGATCAGCGCGCCGACTCCCATGCCGAGCGCCAGCGCCGCAAGCGAGCCGATGGCCGAGAGGGTCAAGACGTAGGCCCGCCGACCGGTGCGTCCGTAGCGCACCAGATAGTGCTGAGCGGCGAACAGTGGCGTCGTAGCCAGGGCCAACCCGGTGGACCAGGCCGGGCGCCACGGCGCCAGGGCCAGCAACGCAGCCAGCACCGCCAGCAACACTCCGCCGTGCACTGAGGCAGCTCGGGTGGATCCGAGCCGGACCCAGAGGGTCCGCTTACCAGTGACCTCGTCGGCAACCTCATCAGGTGCGTCTACAGCCAGCAGCATCGCCAGGTTCGCTAAGACCAACGGGAGTGTGAGTGCCCCCAGCAAGGTCCAGTCGACGGCTCCCCGGCTCAGCGCTCCGGCAAGTGGAACCAGGCCCGTGACTATAAGTGAAGCGACCGCTTCGCCGGTGCCGGTGGCGATCAACCTGGCGGGTGGGGCTGAGTAGAGCCATGAGCCAACCAGGCCCACCAGACCGACAACAGCCAGCCGACCATCGAAGGTTGCCGACCAGATACCGAACCCCAGAGCAGCGGTGCCGGCAACAGCAGCGGCCCGCAACGCAGTCAGCTCATGGAGCCGGCCGGAGGGGAGCACGCCCGAGCCCCCCGAGAACCAAGTGCGATTGGTGGTCACCGCATCGGTGGCCTGGTCGAAGTGCTCGTTGACATACTGGGCAAAGAGCTGCACCGAGCTCACCATCCCCTGCCCGGCCAGGTAGTGCGGCCAGGTGAGGCCACCATCGGCCGCCCGAGTGCCAAGCCAAAAGAACACCAACCCCCCGACCAAGAATTCAGGCCGACTGAGCCGTAGGAAGGCACGAAAGCGTCGCATGAGCCATTCTTACCTCATTGACCGATGTCCTCCTCGGGGAGGACCGCCCCGAGCAAAGCGAACGCGAGGGAACTTCGTCGGTGGGAACCGCGCCCCCTAATGGGGGTCTTCCGTCCGGCCCTAGCGGCCGGCGCCACCTTCCTCCCA
>CAXMOO010000174.1:0-6656 GCA_964195005.1 uncultured Gammaproteobacteria bacterium | reverse complement strand
CCGGGTCACCGGGCTCCCCCTGTCCGCCGGGATCGCCAGGACGAAGTTTCTTGCCAAGGTGGCAAGCCGCGAAGCCAAACCGTCGGGACAGATTGAGGTCAAGCCGGAAGGTGAGTTGGAATTTCTGCATCCGCTTGACGTCGGAGTGATCTGGGGGGTTGGCGCCGTTACGCGGAAGCGACTTGCCGAGCTCGGCATCAAGACCGTTGGCGACCTGGCTGCCGCCCCCGCCGGTACGCTGAGTGTGCGGCTTGGGCCCGGGCTTGGTCGTCATCTTCACGCTCTGGCCTGGAATCGGGACCAGCGTCTTGTCACCACCTATAGGCGGGCGCGAAGCATTGGAGCCCAAAGTGCCCTGGGGCGCCGCACGCCCAGCCAGGAGCATCAGGCGATACTGGCGAGCCTGGCCGATCGGATCGCCCGGAGGTTGCGGTCGAAGAACCGCTGGGCTCGAACCATCACGCTGCGAATACGTTTTTCAGACATGAGCTCGGCCACCAGGAGCTTCAGCCTCGGAGCCCCCATCGCCACCTCGGCTGCCATCCACGGTGTCGCCTTGCAGCTTCTCGAGCTCGGCAGGTCGGCGGGTCCGCAGCCTGTGACTCTGCTCGGACTTTCATTGACCAATATTGTGACAACCCCCCACATTCAGCTGGAGCTCGGCCTTGACGGTGCCGACGTCAATGTCGCTGATAGCGGATCAGAGGTGGCTCATCAGCGGCTGGAGCTCGAGCGGGCGGTCGACGAGCTGCAGCGGCGATTTGGGAGAGATGCGGTTTCCCGCGCGTCTACGGGTCTTGGACCCGGTGGCGTTCCCGACGAGTTCCGGGACCTGGCAGTTCCGCGGGATGAGCGCTCGTCTGATGAAGACGGCTAATTCACCCGGCTATTTGAAGGCGTAGAAGTTGCCGTCCCGGGACGCCACGTAGATGGCGCCTTTCCACACCGCCGGCGTGCTTTCGATGCATCCAGTTTCGAGATCCAGCTGCCACAGGGCCCGGGGGTTGGCGGGCTCGGCAACGTCATAGGCGCGCAGCCCACCTCCCTCCTCGCAGTTGATTGAGACCACAAGTGTGCCGTCCACGAGCACCGGTGACGACCAGGCATGATGGCCCACCTCACGGCGCCACAGCACTTCGCCGGTCTCGGTGTCGACCGCCAGGAGCTCGCCGGGATGAGTGGTTGTGTAAAGAACCCCATCGCCGAGGGCCGGCGTGGCCCACAGGCCGCCATCATCTCCCGGGAAAAGAGGCGGTACGGGGATGCCCCACACGTACGGGTCTTCTCGCCCCGGATCTAGCTTGATGAGCTGTCCGAGCTCCAGCGCCCGGGGCCGAAACTCCTCCAGCTCCGCCGACACATAAAGCATTCCCCGGGGGTCGATCACGATGGTGGCATCGACATCTTCACCAACCCAGTAGTCGAAAACGATGGGCGCTTCGCCCTGGTCGATGTTGGTCAAATCCAGTCCCAGCACCCGGCCGCCCGAGTTGGCCAGATAGACGACGTCCTCAAAGATCGCTACCGAGCCCTCGATGCTGACGTTGCGGCCAACCTTAGAAATGAGCTCATCGTCGTAGGAAGGAGTAGAGAAGATCAGCTCGGGATCGACCTGCACCAGGCCTTCTTCGTCGAGGCTTCGGTTGAGCTTCCAGACATAGAAGATCCCATTCTCTCCGCCCTCGAAGAGCAGGTCGTCGATGATTGTTGGGTTGCCGTCCCAGTCGTTATTCCAGATGGAGCCGGGGGGTGTGAAGAAGGACCACAGTTCCGATGGGGAGCTGCGATCGAGCGCGACGATGCGAATCCGATCATCCCGCGAACCAAAATAGATGAGGGGGAAGCCGTCGGGGTCGAGGGTGACGGAGCCCTTGTTGATGTCGAGCGTTGGGAACTCTGGCCTGATGGTCTCTCCGGTGGCGGCGTCGAGGAAGTGGACGGCATGGTCGTACGCCCCGAAAATCAATTCGGTAACCCCGTCTTCCCGTTCCCAAACCACAGGCTGGCCGGTCCAGCCGCTTCCGCACCACTGGGTTACCTCGCCCCCTACCGACGATGGGCCACAGCCAACCTCGAAGGTCCAGGCGATCTCAGGGTTCTCGGGCACAGGCCCGGCGCCGTACCAGGTCCGGCTCGGATTGCCCCGGAACTGCAGCAGGCCTTGCACCGGGCCGTCCCTCGGCTCCAGGACCGTGCGGGCGTCGACGAATCGGGTCAGTGGCTCAGCGGGCAACGTAGTGGTAGTGGCCGGCCGTTCCACCACGGCGATGGTCGTGGTGGTCTGGGGGACTGTTGTGGTTGTGGTGCTGGCCAGGGTGCCTTCCTCAACAGCACCGGAAAGGGGAGAGCAGGCGGCCAGCACGAGTGAGAGCGCGGCCAGGATTCGGATCACGTCGGGATGATACTGATTTCGCGGTTTTTTGAGGTTCAACTCCTATGCTGGCTCCACCGTGACCCTCTCTTCACTGCAGCGGTCGATCGCGTGGCCCATCTCGTTCTGGAAGCGCCTCCGTCGTGCCGACGTCCCGCTGTATGCGGCCGCGGTTGCGTTCAATAGCTTCTTTGCCCTGGTTCCGTTGGTACTGGTACTGGTAGTGGCCGCCTCATTCCTGGGACGCGACGTCGGAGCACTCGACCGCACTCTGGAATCCGTAGGGCTCTTCGCGCCGGCGGCAGTGACCGACGTAATCCGCGACATGATTCTCGATGTCCAGAGCCAGCTCGACGGGCGTCAGGGTGTTCTCATTGCTTTCGGCGTGCCCCTTTCCCTATACATCGGATCCCGGGCCGTGGTTGCCATGCAGCGGGCCCTGGCCAGGGTGGAAGGCCAGGTGGAGCATCGCTCGCGGTGGCATGTTCGGCTGGTTGGCATCGGGCTCACGCTTGCGGCCGGGAGCGCCCTGGTGGTCACGACATTTCTACTTGTTGTAGGGGGAGTTTTCACCAGCTACATAGAGGAGGAGACGGGCATCAGCTTCCTGGCGACCGTCTACTCCATATTGCGGATCCCCCTGGCGTCGCTGGGCCTCTTCCTCTTCTTGCGAGTGCTCTATCACTGGGGTCCACCCGAGCCGCTGCCGGCCACATGGATCGCGGCCCTGGTCGGCACCACCGGGACTGTTGGCGCCAGCCTTCTCTTCGGCCTCTATCTGGGTAATGCAGACGACCTTGGCACCACGATCGGGGCGTTGGGTGGCGTCGCCTTCGCACTCCTCTGGCTCTATGTCGGAGCGCTGGCAACGATCATTGGAGCGGCGATGGTGACTTCGGCCTGGCGATATCTCGAAACGGGGGAGATGCCTCTGGCGCGTCCGTATTAGGAGGGTGGTCGGCCTCTAGGGGCCTGTTGAGTAATGCCGTTGTCGAGAGCGACGGCCAGGCGCGCCAATCGCAAGGACGAGGTTTCGCTACTCCTCGGAGCGGAATGGCGGGGCTGAGGACGCCGCGAGTGGTGATGGCTGGTCGTCGAAATCGGCGACATGCTTTGCTCAGCGGGCTCCTAGGCGGCGTCGTCTCGTTTTGCCACTTCGCGGGCAATGTCGGCGAGGTCTCGATCGACGACGGATACCTCGATGAACTCTGGTGCCAGTGAGGCGAGGCTCTCCCGTGCGGGTGAGGTGCCCACCCAGATGATCCGGCGAACGCCGGCGTCGGCCAGGGCTTCCTCCCAGGCTCGAATCACAGCCTCGGGATCGCCGGCAAATGAACGCACCCGCTCGTCAAATGCTGCTTCGGCTATCAGCACGGCAGTGAAGGCGTTGAGTGCCGCCGGGCCGATGTGGGAAGCATCGGAAACATCGCCGATCGCGACTTTTACTCCGAGCTTCTTCAATTCGGCCCCCGCTGCAGGCCGGGACACGAAAGCGCGCACTTCACCCTGCCGATCGAGCAGGGCGTTGACGACCGCACGACCGACCCCAGTATCGGCTCCGATAACGATTGCCGGCATGGCGGGATTCTAGGAGGGTGGTTGGTAGTGCCGTTGCGTAGATCGGCGGTCGGACGCGCCAGTCGCAAGGACGAGGCTTCGTCACTCCTCGGGTGGAATGGCGAGGCCGAGGACGCTGCGAATGGTGATGACCGGCCGTCGAGATACGTGGCATGCATTACCGACCGGCCTCCTATGAGTCAATAGATGGTCGGAATTCCGCCATATGACGGAACGAAGCAGTGCACCGTTTCGTTGTGTAGTCGTGAGAACAGGGCAGCGAGGGCCAGGTCTATCCGTCTCCCCGCTTCCTCGACCCCCCTCCTCCCCTGTTCTCACGCCAAGTCTCCGGGGAAACCTCTTCGTTACACCCCGGGATGCGCCATAATAGGATCCGCTAGGTGAATTGGAAGGGCCTTCATGGCAACCGTTGATATCGATCTGGGATCGTACAAGCTTGGGTGGCACGACACCGAGGAGGACTACGTCTTCAAGCCTAAGAAAGGCTTGAACGAGGAGATCATTCGCGAGATTTCGGCTATGAAAAAAGAGCCCGACTGGATGCTTCAGTTCCGGCTCAAGGCCTATCAGCGGTTCCTCCGCAAGCCAATTCCCACCTGGGGTGGCGGTGGTGCCCTCGATGACATCGATTTCGACGACATCTACTACTACATCAAGCCGACCGAGGGCCAGGCCAAGGATTGGGATATGGTCCCCGATTCGATCAAGGAGACTTACGAGAAGCTCGGAATCCCCCAGGCCGAGCGCAAGTACCTGGCCGGGGTGACGGCGCAATATGAAAGCGAAGTTGTCTACCACAAAAATCGCGAGGATCTCGAAGCCCTGGGTGTTCTTTTTTGCGACATGGACACCGCAGTGCGGGAATACCCCGAGATTGTCCAGGAGTACTTCGCCACGATCATCCCGCCCAACGACAACAAGTTTGCAGCGCTCAACTCGGCCGTGTGGTCGGGCGGCTCGTTCATCTATGTTCCGCCCGGGGTCCACGTCGACCAGCCCTTGCAAGCCTATTTCCGCATCAACGCCGAGAACATGGGCCAATTCGAGCGCACTCTCATCATCGTCGACGAAGGCGCCTACGTGCATTACGTCGAGGGTTGTTCGGCTCCGGTGTGGACTTCGGACTCGTTGCACTGCGCCGTAGTCGAGATCGTGGTCAAGGAGGGTGGCCGCTGCCGGTATACAACCATCCAGAACTGGTCAAACAACGTCTACAACCTGGTCACGAAGCGGGCCGCCGCCTACAAGAACGCCACGATGGAATGGGTCGACGGCAACCTCGGGTCGAAGCTCACCATGAAGTACCCGGCCGTCTGGCTGATGGAAGAGGGTGCTCATGGCGAGGTGCTGTCAGTCGCCTTTGCCGGTAACGGCCAGCATCAGGATGCCGGCGCCAAGATCGTCCACGCCGCGCCCAACACCACGTCGCTGATTACTTCCAAGTCGGTCTCCAAGGACGGTGGCCGGGCCGGCTACCGTGGGCTGGTGCGAGTCGAGGACGGCGCCGAGGGTGTGAAGTCATTCGTTCGCTGTGATGCATTGATTCTCGATGAGGACTCGCGCTCTGACACCTATCCCTACATGGAAATCGAGGAAGCCGACGCTCAGATCGGTCATGAGGCGACGATTTCCAAGGTCGGGGACGATCAACTTTTCTATCTGATGAGCCGGGGCTTGTCCGAGGAAGAAGCCACCACCATGATCGTGGCCGGCTTCATAGAGCCCATCGTCAAAGAGCTCCCCATGGAGTACGCGGTTGAGCTCAACCGCCTCATAGAGCTGCAAATGATCGGGAGCGTCGGCTAACGCCTTCTGGTGAGCTCGCTTCCGCACAGGGGCAGGATGTTGCCCGAAGACCGGGCGCGGGGGACTGGGGGCCGGGCGCAACGCCGCTACGTGGCCACGCTTGACGATCCCGAACCAGAGCACGATCAGAGCCAACACGGTCGGTATGCAGCCAAAAGAAGAACACCCCGAAGATCACCATTTCGATTCCCACGAGAGTCAAGCAGACTGAATCGCTGAAGCGGCTTTCCCTGAGCCACCACAACCCGGCGAGGAGAGCGACACCTGCCGATAGGAGCAGGGCTATAGCGACAGCGTTACCTATCGCCGACCCTTCCCAGTCCCCGAAGATAGGCCCGAGGGTCGAAGCGGTGACCATTAAGCCGCCGGCCAGAATCGAGATGGCGGTGAGCCAGTGTTTCTTCAGCGAAAGCGCCTCCCTTCACTCTGTGCGAGCCGAGGGTAGCAAAACCGTGCTACCTGCCACCTGCCGCCTTCTGACTGGCTGCCTTCTTGCCGACTGCTGACTGCTGACTGCCTCCTGACTACTCTCACACGCCATGCGACTCGTCATCGCCGACTGCAGTGTCGACTACGAAGGCCGGCTTTCGGCCCACCTACCTGTTGCCACCAGATTGATCATGGTCAAAGCCGATGGCTGCGTCGCCATTCACGCCGATGGCGGGGCCTATAAGCCCCTCAACTGGATGAACGCTCCCAACACGTTGCTGGAAGAAGACAAGCGCTGGACCGTGACCAGCCCCAAGGGTGAGAAACTCACTATCTACCTCGAGCAGATTCATTCAGACACCCGCTACGAGATGGGCCAGGATCCCGGGTTGGAAAAGGACGGAGTTGAAGCCCAGTTGCAGAAACTCCTGGCAGAGCGGGTGGAGTTTCTCGAGGAGGGACTGACGCTGGT
>CAXMOO010000173.1:0-2630 GCA_964195005.1 uncultured Gammaproteobacteria bacterium | reverse complement strand
GGTGATAGGGGTGATACTGCTCGTACTCACCTTGTTGTTGTCGTTCACCGGCTACCTGTTGCCATGGGATCAGCTCGCCTTCTGGGCTGTCACCGTCGGCACCGAGATGGCCGCGTTCGTGCCCTTCATAGGCGACGCGGTTCAAGAGATGCTGCTCGGCGGCCCTGTCGTCGGCGCCGCTACCTTGCTGCGGTTCTACGTGCTACACGTCGCGGTCCTGCCGTCGCTCATCGTGTTCGTGCTGATGATCCACCTGTGGCGCTGGCGCAAGGACGCCATGCTCGACCTCGACAGGAGCCAAGGCGATGACTGAAACGACTCCCGACGGGCGCCGCGTACTCGGACTCGTGCCGGGCAAACCCGTCGCCGGTGACCGCAAAGAACCCGCCGAGCAAGACCTCGTCATGGTGTGGCCCCATCTGTTGATCCGCCACGCGGTCGCAGCCATGGGAATCCTGCTGTCGGTGCTTGTCATCTCGGTGCTGTTCGACGCTCCGCTGCGATCAGTAGCCAACCCGTCACAGACACCCAACCCGGAGAAAGCCCCGTGGTACTTCGCGGCGCTCCAAGAGCTGCTATCGCATTTCCATCCCCTGATAGCCGGTGTGCTCGTCCCCGGCGGAATCATCGCCGGGCTCATCGCCCTGCCCTACATCGACACCAGCCCCCACACCCGAGCACGCCATCGCAAGGTCGCAGTGGCCACCTTCACAATCGTGATCGTCGCGTGGATCATCCTCACAATCGTCGGTTTCGCCTTCCGCGGCCCCAACTGGGGATGGGTCTGGCCCTGGAACGAATGGCATGGAGAACTATGAGCATCGATCTGACTCGCCGAAAGTTCCTCGGCAAAATCTGGAGAGCCGGCGCTGCGCTCATCGCCGCGGCCGGAGCATGGACCACCTGGGACCTCCTCCAGCCCCTTGCCACCTCAGGATTTGGCGGCAAGGTACGCACGATTCCACCCGAAGCCGTACCCGACACCGGTGTCACCGAAGTCCTCGCCGCGAAATCGCATCTCGTCAAAATCGACGGCGAACTCATCGCTTTGTCCGAGAAATGCACCCACCTCGGCTGCCGGGTCCCCTACTGCGAATCATCCAACCGGTTCGAGTGCCCCTGTCACGGCTCAGTGTTCAACCGGGCCGGCGAAGTCCTATCCGGCCCCTCACCGCGAGGCCTCGACCGCCACCCCATCGAAATCCGAGAAGACGGACTCGTCTACATCGACACCGGCACCAAAACCGATGGCGCCAGCCCCGGCACCGAAACCATCGACGAACCCAGCCCCGGCCCCGCCTGCACAACAGAGGACCACGGCTGATGCCCTACGGCTACACCACCGACCCAGAACTCGACCAATCAACCAACCGCTTCATGATCGCTGGCGCCGTGCTCCTACTGGCCATGGCCGCCGCCTTCCCCCTCTACCTCACCTACGAACCATCATCACGAGACGACGCCCGCGCCGAACAACTCAGTTCCCTCGCCGAAGAAGGCGCCAACATCTGGGCCTTCAACTGCGCGTCCTGCCACGGCGACAACGGCGAAGGAACCACCGCCCCCGCGCTCAACTCCGACCAATTCCTCCAAAGCGCCACCAACGAACAAATCCAACTCCTCGTATCAGTCGGCATCCCCGGCTCCGCCATGGGCGCCTACTCCCAAGACTTCGCCGGCCCCCTCACCTCCGAACAAATCAAAGCCGTCACCACCTACCTCCGCTCACTCGAAGAAGACGCACCCGACCTACCAAACTGGCGCAACCCCCTCGACTTCAGCGGGCTGATCGGCGAGGAACTCTACGCCGAGGCGTGCTCGGGTTGTCATGGTGCGGATCGGAAGGGAATGAACGATTCGGGGCCCGACATCTCGCTGACCTCCGAGACCCTCCAGGAGAGCGACGGGTTCCTGATCGGCAGAATCACCAACGGTCGCAAGGACATGCCCCAGTTCGGTCAGGCGTTGACATCTGAACAGATCGACTCGCTCATTTCGTTCCTACGCTCAGGGCAGTGACGTTCGTGATAGAGGACGTGCTGCGCCCAGATCTCACAGGCGCTGCTGTCATCTTCGAAACTGAGGCCTGAGCCAACAGGCAGTCACCGCCCGGTCACGGCACCTGAAGAAGAGCCCCGCGTTCGCCCCATTTGCGTGTCGAACCATATCGGCGGCAATCTCGGCCGTGCGCCTCCGTAAGCGACTCCTGATCGACCAGATCCCCACCTTGAGCCCTCGCTGTGTGAATCTCAGCGGACTCAGGACAGGGCGACGCGAGCTACTTCGCATGATATGTCGGTTATCGCTCGGGGTTCGATCTCTCCGCACCCGCTGATATCAAGCGCCTCAAGCATCTGCTGCCCCCGACCCGGGTCGGCGGCTAGGAGAACGCAATAGCAGAGTGGGCTGCGACCAGGAAAAGGGCGAAGCCCAGCACAGCGTAGAACGGTCTCCCAGTGAACTTGGGGAAACGTAGAGAGCTCACCATGAGGCCGGCGAGCACGAGGACTGCTCCATACAGGACGATCTGGAAGGCACTCCGTGTCAGTGGCTGGTCCAACAGGAGCACCGTGACGAACGAGATGATCGCCAAGTCAGTTGGCAGCCCGGTATAGGTGGTGGACGTCTCG
>CAXMOO010000172.1:0-11789 GCA_964195005.1 uncultured Gammaproteobacteria bacterium | reverse complement strand
CATCGACGAGCCGCGTCTGACTACAGGGCTGGAGCGCATCTTTGAGAGCTATTCGAACCAGCGGGCGCTCACGGTCTCAATCCTTTCCCTGGCGTTGGCCGGGCTAGTGAGCCTGGTCTTCGCGGTGACGGCCCTCCTCGGCGCGCTGACGGCGCATCGCCGGCGGGCCGGGACAACGCTGGCCCGTAGCCGGGGAGCGTCCGGCCGTCAGCTCGGCTCCGCCTTGCTGCTGGAGGGGATCATCGTTTTCCTCCCTTTCGCGGTTCTCGGGTATCTGCTCGCCAAACTCACGGTGGACGCACGTGAGCCGGGGCTGGTCTTACCGCTAATAATGGTTGGCGTGGTGGGCGTGGCCGCGATTCTGGTGGCGCTGGCGCTCCCGCTGTTGCGGGGGGATCTCGGCGGGCTCCTTGGCGACGAAACCCCGGGAGCAAAACGATCCAACGGCCGCCTGGTCATGGAGGGACTGCTGGCAACATCAGCCCTCGGCGGGCTTTTCCTTTTCCGCCGCCGGGGCCTGCAGGGTGGAGGAATAACCGACCAGAACGGCGGGTTCGATCCATTGCTTGCGGCCGTACCCGTCTTGCTTGCCCTGGCATTCGGAGTGGTGTTGCTTCGCTTCTACCCACTCCTAGTCCGGGCCTGGGGTCGGTACGGTACCCGCCGGAGGGACGTCGTGTCCTTCGTCGGGCTCCGCAGACTGCGCCGGCAGTCCATAACCGCCCAACTCCCGCTCCCGATAACGCTACTGGCGATCGGGATCGCCATCTTCGGAGCGGTGCTGGTCAATTCGATCAGCGAGAACCGGGAGAATCTCAGCTGGCAGAGCGTCGGAGCCGACTACCTGTTGGAGTCACTGCGCACCGATGAGCCGCTCTCGGCAAGCCTCGACATGTCCGAGGTGCCGGGCATCGAAGCGACCGCCGACCTCTCCGTCCTGTCGGTCCGACTCGAGGGTGCCACCTCCTCGAGCCGACCCCGGGTGTCGCTGGCCGCTCTGGACATCGCCGCATACGAGACCGTCACCAACGGCACCCCGGCCGACCCCGAGTTCCCGGATTCCATGGTCACGCCGCAAATAGGAAGCGAAGATCCAATCCCTGCAGTTGTGTCCTCCACACTGCCCGGCCTCGGCTTGACCACCGGGCAGGTTCTCATAGTGGAAGGACCCCGACAGGTGGATATACCGATCCTCGTGCTCGCAGCCCGCGACGAGTTCCCGGGCTTCGCTGCCGGCGAGCCTTTCATCATCCTGGACCGTGCCGGCCTCGAGGCGGCGGCCCCTGCCTTCGACCTACGCCCCACCCGAAAGTACATACGGGCACCGGTGACGGCCGCTCCGGCTCTGGCAGCGACGGTGCAAAGCCAATCAGGGGGCACCAGAGTGACATCGCGAATGGAGCTGCTGACCAAACTCACCGAAGCCCCACTAGTCGAAGCCGTCGACGATGGCTATCGCCTTGCCGTTGTGCTGGCAACCCTGTTCGCGGTTCTGGCCGCGCTCGCGGCGATCGCGCTAACCGCTACGGAGCGGACACGCGACTTCGGGTTTCTCCGCACTCTGGGACTGTCGTCCGGCCAGGTCACCGCTCTGACCGTCGTCGAACAGCTGCCGTGGGCGTTGATCGCTACGGCGTCTGGCATTGGGTTTGCACTGGGTCTCACCTGGCTCGTGGAGCCCGGCCTCGATCTCGGTCCCTTTACCGGCGGGGAGGCCACCATACGGATCTTCGTCGACTGGGGGACGGTGTTGCTCGTGGCCGGCACCGTGCTCATTGCCGTGATGGTGGCCACAGCTCTATACAGTTATCGAGCTCATCATGTGAACCTGGGAAGCGTGCTCCGGATAGGAGATCACGGATGACCGAAACGCCAAGTTATTGGGAGCTGCAGCAGCAGGCGGCGACCCGCCCGCGACCCGCATACGGCAACAACTCAATCATCGCCTGCGACAACCTCGTCAAGATCTATGAGATCGCCGAGCTGCAAGTGGTGGCTCTTCAGGGACTCGACTTGCTGGTGGACCCCGGGGAACTAGTCGCCATTGTTGGATCGTCCGGGAGTGGCAAATCGACATTGCTCAACATTCTTGGTGGGCTGGATGCTCCTTCAGCCGGCAAAGCCACGGTAGCCGGCCATGACCTCATGGCTATGTCGGGAAAGGACCGCACCGACTATCGACGCAGCACGATTGGTTTCATCTGGCAGCAATCCGCACGAAACCTCTTTCCGTATCTATCGGCAATCGACAACGTCCAGATGCCGATGATCCTGCAAGGGACATCTCAGCGCCGCACCAGGGCCGGCGAGTTGCTCGAATTGGTGGACCTCGGAGACCGGATCACTCACCGCCCCTCAGAGTTGTCCGGCGGTGAGCAACAGCGAGTGGCCATCGCGGTGGCGCTTGCCAACTCCCCGACGGTGCTTCTGGCCGACGAGCCCACCGGCGAGTTGGACACGATGACTTCCAATGACGTATTTCGAGTCCTGCGCAATGTCAACAAGGACCTCGGCGTCACGCTGGTGGTAGTAACCCACGACCCGCTCGTCACCGAGCATGTGAGCCGGACCGTTGCTATTCGAGACGGGCGTACCAGCACCGAAACTGTGCGGGCTACTCAGCTGGACGCGGCCGGGGAACATCAAACGGTCGCCGAGGAGTTCGTGATCCTTGATCGGACTGGACGTCTCCAATTGCCCGAGCACTACGTCGAGGAGTTGCACCTGCAGCGGCTCGTCCGACTAACTCTCGACGACGACCACGCCAACGTATGGCCCGACCGGGACAATATCGTCACACCCGATACAGAGGAGGAGGAGCAATGAGGTCGAGCCGGAGAAAGGGCCGCCGCCGCGCCGGGTCTTCCGAGGCCGAATTCGTGTACGTCGTGGGCCCAGAGCCGAACGGGCCAAGTGGCGCCCAACCCGACAAGGCCGGCGAACCGGTTGGTGGCATCGGGCCGATCGTTGCCCTCGAGGGGCTTGCCCGCGACTATGAGACGCCTGCTCACACAGTTGAGGCTCTCAAAGGAATCGACTTTTCGGTGGAGCGCGGACAGCTGGTCGCCGTGCGAGGCCGGTCCGGGAGCGGCAAGACCACCCTGCTCAACCTCATCGGCGGCCTTGACCGCCCCACCGCCGGAACAGTCCGGATCGATGGCAGCGACGTCACCACTATGGACGAGTCCGACCTGGTGAGGCTGCGCCGGGAAAAGTTCGGCTTCATCTTTCAGGCTTTTGGCCTCATCCCCATCCTCACGGCGGCAGAGAACGTTGAGATCCCGTTGCGGATGGTGCGGGCTGCCGTTAATGACCGAAAGCAGCGGGTCGGCATGCTGCTCGACATGGTTGGCTTGTCAGACCGGGTTGAACATCGGCCCCACGAGCTATCAGGTGGTGAACAGCAAAGGGTGGGAATCGCTCGCGCCCTGGCCAACAATCCTCCATTGCTTCTGGCGGATGAGCCGACGGGTCAACTCGACTCGAGGACCGGTCGATCCATCATGAATCTCATCAAGCAGCTAGTGGCAAGCGAGGGGGTCACCGCGATTGTCGCCACCCACGATTCGGCACTCATCGACCTGGCAGACCGGATAGTGGATCTCCGCGACGGGGAGATCGCGGCGGATACCGGCTGACGCTCGTCCAACGGGAGGAATCGCGATCACTCCAGATCTTCGAGGGTTTTGGGAAACTCATCTTTCAGAAGTCGCGACAGCGACCTGTCGGCCAGAATCTTGCCGCCGGTCTGGCACCCGGCACAGTAATTCATCTCGTTGGAGGCGTAGACCACGCGCTGCACCGGAGAGCCACACACCGGACACGGCTCCCCGTACTTGCCGTGCACGGCCATCTCCGGCCGAAAAGCCGTGACCTTGTCCGGGAAGCCATCACCGACCTCGGCCGTCAGCAGGTCGGTCCACTCCCCGAGGACTTCGACCACTGCGCCGTAAAGGGCCTGCGCCTCCTCACGAGTCATCTGCCGTGTCTTCTTGAAAGGCGAGAGTTTGGCCCGGTGGAGAATCTCGTCGGAATAGGCGTTGCCGATGCCGCTGAAGTAGCGAGGGTCCGTGAGCGCCCGCTTCACGGTGTGGCTCACGGACAGCAGACGGTCGGCAAACTCATCAGCGGTGGAGTCGAGGACTTCGAGGCCGCCCCGACTGTGGTCGACCAGGCCCTCCTCGCCCTTGACCAGGTGTAGCGTCGCTCGCTTTCTGGTACTGGCCTCCGTCAACAACAAGGTCCCATGGGGAAAGTCGAAGGCCGCCAGCCCAACTCTTTTCGGAATGGTGGCGCCGCGCTCCTTCCAGCGAATTCGCCCGGCCACCATCAGATGCAGCACGAGAAACAGATCACCCTCGAGCTCAAACACAATCCGCTTGCCAAGCCGGCGCAAGCCAAGTACCCGCTTCCCCTCTGCGGCTTCGATCGGTGGATCGTAGGAGCCGAGTAGCGAGATACCGGAGATCCGGACTCGCTCCAGCCGCTCACCAACAACGAAGCGCTCGAGGGCCTTGATGTACGTGACGATGTCGGGGAGCTCAGGCATTTCGCGGACATTCTCGCGGGAGCCGTTCATTTTGTGTCGGGAGTGAGAGTCAGAAATCCCCCGACGACTCATAGACTCCTCATCCATGGCCGGTTCGGAATCCAAGACGCTCGTCATCCTCGCCCTCTTCGCCAACATGGCAATCGCCGTGATGAAGTTCACCGCAGCAGCAATCACCGGCTCAGCAGCGCTCCTCGCGGAGGGGTATCACTCCTTAGCCGACAGCGGAAACCAGCTCTTCCTACTGCGAGGCACTGCCGTCTCTCGATACGGGCCCAGCGTCAAGCATCAGTTTGGAAGAGGCAAGGAGCTCTACTTTTGGTCCCTCATGGTGGCGGTATTCCTCTTCGTCGGAGGAGCGGTCCTGTCGTTCATCGAGGGATGGGAGCGCTTTCGCCATCCCGAGGAGACCACCAACCTGGCTCTGGGTGTCGGTGTCCTCCTGGCCGCCGGCGCCTTCGAGATCGGCATCGCTTTCATACCTGCCCTCAGAGAGTTCAACCGGCGACGGGGTAGCCGCAAGGTCTGGCGATCACTTCGGGAGTCGAAGGACCCGGCGCTGATGGTTGTGCTGTTCGAGGACTCAGCAGCGGTTTTCGGCGTTTTCATAGCAATCACTGGAATCCTGATCGGAGAATGGACCGGCAACCCCCGGTGGGACGGAGGTGCCTCGATGGCGATCGGCGTTCTACTCGCCCTCGTTGCCTTCCTGGTGGCCTACGAAGTCAAGAGCCTGCTGGTGGGTGAGAGCGCGTCCCGAGTAGTCCGCTCGCAGATTCGAACCGCGGTCCTGACTCATCCCAACGTTGAAAGCATCGGCCGTCTATTGACAATGCACATGGGCCCGACCGATATCGTCGTAAACCTGGAAGTGGATTTTGAAGACGGTCTCAAGGACACCGAGGTCGAGTCCACTATCGACGACGTGGAGGAAGCAATACGGCGAGTGGCTCCTTCAACAACCCTCATCTTCGTAGAGCCGGAGTCCCGCCGATGAGAGCCACCGCGCCGGCTTCAACCGCCAATCTTGGACCCGGATTTGACACGCTGGCCCTGGCCCTCGAGATCCGCTGCTCGGTAGCGGTCGAATCCAGCGACGAGCTCGAGGTTGCCACCCCCGATCCGGATGGATTTGTGGCCGGAGTCGCCGCCCGACTGACACAGGAGCCGTTGCGCATCTCCGTTGATAGTGAGATTCCCAGCGGCCGGGGTCTCGGCTCGAGCGCAGCAATAACCGCCGCGCTGGGAGCGGCCATCTCCCGGCTTCATAGCGAGGAACCCGATCATGACCGGCTGTTCGAGTTGGTGGCGGGGATCGAGGGGCACCCCGACAACGCCGCGGCCACCGTCTACGGTGGTCTGGTGGCCACGGATGGCGCCCGCGCTCACCTTCTCGACCTCGACTCCGATTTGCGAGTCTTGGTCGCCGTGCCCGATGTCACCCTCCCAACCGATGAGGCGCGGAGAGCCCTGCCATCAAAGATCGATTTCGGCATCGCCGCCCGCACCGCTTCGCGAGCCATAAGGCTGATCGAAGGCCTCCGCCAGGGAAACGAGGACGTGCTGCGGTCAATCGGTCGCGACGAGCTCCACGAACCGTACCGAATCGAACTGCGACCGATAATCGGCGAGCTGTTGAGCGCCGCCACCGACGCCGGAGCCCTTTTCAGCGCCTTGAGCGGTGCCGGCCCTTCTGTGGTGGCGATCGTGACCAGGGCTCATGAACAGCTCGTGGCATCGGCGTTGACCGATGCCGTCGGTTCAGGAACGGTACTCAGCCCGGCGATTGCTCTCACCGGAGTGGAGTAGGGCTTTTAGGAGGCCGGGCAGCCCTCCTAGAGAATGCTCCACGGATTTGAAAGGGTCACCGAGCGGCATCCGTCGGCGTTGTCCACAGTGCTCGGAAGGAAGGAGCTGCCGTGGTGGGCTCCAGTCAGGGCGTTCTCGACGGTGCAATACCAGCGACCGCTTGCGCTCTGAGTAAGGATCACGACCTCCTGACCCATGTCCATGTAGGCGACAACCCCTGGGCCGGCGAGATCGGGAGTGCCTACGAAAAGCAGCGACTCATCTATGAACATGGCGTTGAGGGTGGAGTTGGGAATGTCGTAGTCGCCGACTGCCGCATAAAGGTCCCTGGCAACCAGTAACACGGCTTCCATGTTGTCGATGGTCACATCATTGGCGGTTCCGTCATTCACCCTATTGAGCGTCCACTTGCAGGGATGAACCGCGGCATGCCATTCGCCGCCCCACGACCAGGCACCGAAATCCTCGACAAGGAGAGTCTCTTCCGAGTCGGTGTAGGTGAGCTCGAAGGTCGCATAACCCTCGTCGTTGCCGCCGGTGATCTCGAAGTCGCCGAAGGTGAGCGCCGTTGGGCTCCAATGGAACGAGCCCAGGTCGGCTGCCGTATCGGTGGCGTCACAGGAAAACAGCGGCGGCACCGCGTCGTGCAGTGAAACGTAGTCTTGAGAAGCCTCGGCGATCATGAACTGTTTGAGGATGGCCTCGATTTTGGCCTCGTCCGCTGCCGTCAGAGGTATCGGCGCCAAAGTGGTGGTCGTCGTGGTAGATCCGCCGGTCCCCCCTGGCCCGAAGATGTCGGGCGACGTGGTGGTCGTCGATGCGTCGGGGGCCAGCGTGGTGGTGGTGAGATCTGGATCAATCGGGGCGCCGTCTGAGGGAGCTCCGCCGTCGGCCCCGCCGTCGCCGTCAGCACCGACTTCGCCGGCAAGTGTGGTCGTGGTGATTACCAGCGGGTAGATGAAGTCTCCTGATCCCGCCTTGGCCACGACATCGCACGGATTGATGGCCATTCGCCATCCTTCCGGATCCAACACCGCCAGCAGCCCCTCTATGGGGAGGGTTCCGGCCGCGTCTGTCACCTCGAACCGCCCGGAGGCAAAATCGCCGACAACGTGGATCTCGAATTCCTCGGAGAAGAGGATCTCGGTCGCCTCGGCAGCAATCCCGGCCATGGCCGCAAACTCTTCATAAGCACAAGTTCCGAGAAATTCAATTGACGAGGCCGAATAGACCGCGTCCCAGTCCCTGGCGCCGGCTGCCTCAAAGTACCCCTTGACCAGTTCCGCGACGAACAGCTCGGCTTCGGCCCGCTGGGCCGGCGTGGTTGTTGAGGTGGACGCCGAGGTTCCTCCAAAACGGAGCAACTCGAGTAGGTCCGCTCCAGTATCCGGTAGATTCGCAGCCGGAGCTGGGGTTACAGGGGGTGTCGCTACCGCGACCGAATCGTCGCCGCCCGAACAAGCTGCGGCGACTAGGGCGAGCCCGAGCAGCAACGAAACCAACGAACGGGTGCGACTAGACATCGCACTGGATATCGACCCCATTTGACCGAGGCTTTAGACGTTAAGAGATGCCCTCGGAAGCAGCTCGTACCAGCCCCTCGAACAGTGCCCTGGCGGCCGATTCACTGTCCACCAGGTGCTCGGGGTGCCACTGCACACCACGCATCTCCCACCGGTCATCATCGGGCTCCATCGCCTCGATAACCCCATCTTCACTCCAGGCCACCGGATGTAAGCCCGGCGCTACTTCTGCCACCGCCTGGTGATGCACCGAGTTGACCTTGAGCTCGCTGGTGCCAAAGAGGCCGGCCAGGTGACAGGACTCTTCGAATCGGAGAGCCTGATGGGTCCGCTTGGCGTCCTCCCCTGCACGAAAATGCTCAAAACCACCGTCGACCTGCGTGGGAATGTCCACTATCAAAGTGCCGCCAAGCGCAACATTGAGGACTTGCAGCCCCCGGCAGATTGCGAGCACCGGAAGCTTCGTCTCGGCAATCTGGCGGGCAAGCGCCAGCTCAAACTCGTCGCGCGCCGCATCTACTCCATATACGGTCGAATGTTCGAGGAGGCCGTAGTGACTCGGATCGACGTCTCCGCCGCCGGTCAAAACAACGCCGTTCAGGCGCTCAACAAGGCCGGGCACTGCCTCGGGATTGAGTATGGGCAACAGAACCGGGATGCCTCCCGCCTCGGCGACGGCACTGGAGTAGGTAAGCACCACGGTGTTAGCCGGCTCGATGCCGTAGGTGGTATTGACCTCGCGTCTTTGGGCCGTGATACCGATTAGGGGTCGCATGTCGCTGAACTCTAGGAGTGTTTGCGTAGCGAGGCGGAGTAGGCCAAGCTATGGGCAATGGGATCAGTCATAAAAAAGCGGCGCAAGAAGATGTCGAAACATAAGTACCGCAAACGTCTTCGCGCCAACCGGCACAAGCACAAGAAGTAACCCGAGACGGCAGGCCAGGTTGATCCTCGAATCACAGCGCCACCTGTTCAACATTCCGGACGACGTCGCGTATTTCAACACGTCCTACCTGAGCCCGCAGCTGCATTCCGTGCGGGCAGCCGGGGAGGCGGCACTGCAGCAAGTGGCGACGCCGTGGACGGTCACGCCCGGTGACTTCTTCACCAGGAGCGAGCAGGTTCGAGGCTTGTTTGCAGGCCTGATAGGCGCCCCACCCGACGGAATCGCCATCGTCCCGGCGGTGTCGTACGCCAACGCCATCGCCGCCAAGAACCTCGAAGTGGCCCCCGGCCAAACCATTCTCGTCCTCGACGAACAGTTCCCATCGAACGTTTACCCGTGGTGGGACAAAGCCCGCCAGTCGAATGCGGACCTCATCGTCGTCCCCCGACCCGCTAACCATGATTGGACTTCGACCATCCTGGAGCACATCGATGAGCGCCTGGCCATCGCCGCCCTCCCTAATTGTCACTGGACCGACGGCGGCCTGGTCGACCTGGTCGCGGTGGGAAAGATGGTCCGGGAGGTTGGCGCCGCACTGGTGGTCGACGCCTCGCAATCGCTCGGAGCGTTGCCCCTCGATGTCGGCGATGTGCAGCCGGATTTCCTTTGCACCGTTGGCTACAAGTGGATGCTGGGCCCGTACAGCTACTCGTACCTGTACGTTGGACCGGAGCGTCGGGGAGGAGAGCCCATCGAGCAAGGTTGGATAACCCGCAAGGGAAGTGAGGATTTCACGAGGCTCGTCGATTACGAAACCGAGCTCGAGGCCGGAGCAACCCGGTTCGATGTTGGAGAACGATCCAACTTCATCCTCACACCGATGGCCGAGGCCGCCCTTACCCAGATTGGAGACTGGGGAATAGAGAACATCGCAGACACCATTGCCCGATCGACAGCCGAAGTCGAGCGCAGGATGACCAGCCTGGGACTCGACCCGATCCCTGCCGGCCGGCGGGGTCCCCACATGACCGGCGTCTATTTCCCAAACGGTGTCCCTGTGGACCTGGGAGACCGACTGCGGGCGGCCGGCGTGTACGCCAGCATCCGCGGCGATTCCCTACGGCTCTCGCCTCATCTCTTCACAACTGAAGCCGACCTCGATCGACTGTCGGAGGTGGTGGCAGCCGGCTAGCGGGCCAACGCGGGCAGTCTCGGCCCAACCCATGCCGTTCAGTTCCAATCCCGGTCGGAAACCCTGTCCGGCGAACGTTCTTAAGTGGGCGAGGGGCCCTACCAGCCGACGAGGATGTCTCGACCCGGCCGCTATCCACCTGGGACCTCTCCGCTCAATCGGGGACGTCTACAGGCTGCATGCTCCGACGCTGCGTGGCGAAATTCACGAACGCGCTCCAGGCAACGAAGATCGACAGGACTCCCACGGCTGCGACCGGGGGAAACCAGAACAGGGTAATCAGCAGCGTTCCAGGGAGCACTCCGACGCCGATCATGAGGCTGCCCCGTGCCTCGTTCCGCTCCCGAACTGCGAGGCCGCCGAAAATCAAACCGGCGAAGGCCACCGCCACTGCGACGGCGACAATCTTGCCGTACAAGGGTCCGCCGTCGTCGCCGAGCAGGTTGCCGATCCCGAAAACTGCCATTGCGAGGCCGATGAGCCCGGCAGCAAAAAGCCACCATTTCTGCTTCCACATATCCACTCTCCTCTGAGTCACCCCTGCAGACGATCCCTGCAGTCATCCGGGTGACACCGGGTCCCCCTGCAGCCCCCGAGGAGGCCGGTCGGTAATGCCACCCTCCTAGGGATTT
This sequence comes from uncultured Gammaproteobacteria bacterium, assembly GCA_964195005.1. GTDB lineage: Bacteria > Actinomycetota > Acidimicrobiia > Spongiisociales > SHLN01 > JAUXLW01. The sequence continues at coordinate 1,198 of CAXMOO010000172.1, read as the reverse complement.
ACCCCCGGCACGGCACTCCAGTCCTCGGGTGGATATTTCCTGGCGCGCTCGGCCTGGAGGCGAGCCGCGTAGGCCGCGGCTTCACTGCGCCGGCTCATCTCGAGCTTGGAGAGGAGATTGGACACGTAATTCTTGACCGTCTTCTCAGCAAGGAACATGTCCTCGGCGATTTGTTTGTTGGTCTTGCCCTCAGAGATGAGGTCGAGGATCCGGCGCTCCTGGGGTGACAGGCGGCTGAGCAGCGGATCGTCCGACTCGTCTCCTCTGATCCTGGCAAAGAGGCGTTCGGTGAGGTTGGGATCAAGAAGGGACTCCCCCCGACCAACCCGCCTGATCGCGTCGACCAGATCCTCTGAGTTGATCCGCTTGAGCACGTAGCCGGAGGCTCCGGCCATGATCGAGGACACCAGTGCTTCCTCGTCGGCGTATGAGGTCAACATCAGCACATTGACGTTCTCCCAGCGGGATCGAATTTCCCGGCAGGCCTCGACCCCGGTCCCATCCGGCAACCGAACGTCCATTACGACAACATCGGGCGTGTGATAACCAACCTGGCGGATGGCGTTGTCGACATCCCCGGCTTCCCCAACTACCTCGAGGTCGTCCTGGCTATCGATCAAGGCCTTGAGACCCTGCCTGACTACATCATGATCGTCTACTAGCACGACCTTCATAGGCCAACTCCCTGTTACCGGCCCTCAGCGTATCTCACAAGCCCGGCAGATTGGCAGTGGCCGGTTGGCCCTTTCCCTTCGGGGCCAAAGACCTGGAAGGACAGCGTTAGCCTGCCGATCATGACCGGACTCCCTCCAGAACGCGTGGCTGAACTGGTCGAGGCGGCCGCGGCTGTAGCGGGGGCCGCCGAGCTCACGGACACCCTCGAAACAATCGTGGAAACAGCCATGGAATTGACCAACGCACGTTACGGCGCCCTGGGAGTTCTTGGCTCGCACGGTTTTGTCAGCGAGTTCATCCACCGGGGGATGGATAAAGAGACCGTCTCCGCCATCGGCCAGCTTCCAACAGGGCGGGGCCTGCTCGGAACCATCACCAGAACCGAGGGTCCCGTGCGGGTCAATCGAATCTCCGACCATGAGGACACGGCGGGTTTTCCTCCCCACCATCCAGCTATGGAGAGCTTCCTCGGCATGCCAATCCGGGTTGGTGATGAGGTATTCGGCAACCTCTACTTGACCGA
>CAXMOO010000171.1:0-9910 GCA_964195005.1 uncultured Gammaproteobacteria bacterium | reverse complement strand
ATGTTCGCCGCCTTCTCGAGAGGCGAGAGATTGCCGGTGTCGACCTCGATGAGCTAGTTGCCCTCGATGAGGAACGACGCCGCGTGCGAGCCGAAGCCGAGCAGCTCCGGTCTGAGCAGAAGACCCTCGGGAGTCAGGTCCCCGACCTCGAGGGAGAGGCACGAGACGAGGCGATCGCCAAAGCGTCGCAGCTAGCTTCCGATGTCAAACAGGGTCTGGCCGACGCCGACGAGCTCGATGACCGCTTCCAGGCGATCTGGGTGCCACTTCCGAACCGCGTTCACGACGAGGTCCCGGATGGCAAGACCGAGGAGGACAACCTCGAGCTGAAAAAGGTCGGCGAGCCGCCGGTATTCGATTTCGAGGCCAAGGACCATCTCGAGTTGGCCGAGCCGACGGGAATCATCGATGTTGAGCGCGGTGCCAAGGTGTCAGGATCTCGATTCGCCTATCTGCAAGGTCGCGCCGTCCTCATGGAGTTTGCTCTCGTCCGCTGGGCGTTCGATCATCTGTCGGCTGAAGGTTTCATTCCGGTTGTTCCTCCGGTCCTGGTTCGCGAGCAGGCTTTGTTCGGCACCGGTTTTTTCCCCTCCGACTCGGACCAGGTTTATGAAGTGGCGGCCGACGACCTGTTTCTGGTGGGGACCTCCGAGGTGGCGCTGGCGGCGATGCACGGGGATGAGATCTTCAGCTCCGACGAGCTCCCGGTTCGCTACGCCGGGTTCTCGACGTGTTTTCGTCGCGAGGCCGGGGCAGCGGGCAAGGACACCCGGGGGATCTTTCGGGTTCACCAGTTCGACAAGGTCGAGATGTTCTCGTTTTGCGATCCCGACCGTTCATGGGAGGAGCATGAGTTCATTCTCGCCCGGGAGGAGGCTCTGGTCCAGGAGCTCGGATTGCCGTACCGGGTGGTAGACGTTTGTGTCGGAGACCTCGGCGCGTCGGCAGCTCGCAAATACGACATCGAGGCGTGGTTTCCCAGCCAGGAGCGCTATCGCGAGATCACGTCCTGTAGCAACACCACCGATTATCAGGCCCGGCGGCTCAAGGTCCGGTTCAAGGACGAGGCGGGTAACAACCATCTGGTGCACACGCTCAACGGGACCGCGGTGGCGGTCGGGCGGCTGCTGGTGGCAATCATGGAGAATTTCCAGCAATCAGACGGCACGGTGCGAGTGCCTGATGCCCTGGTGCCCTATGCCGGCTTCGAGAGCTTCTGAGCAACCGACATTCACCCAGGAGCCGGGCATGACAGGCAAGGGACCTGATGTCTTTTCCGATATCGCCGACCGTTACGACCGGGTCAATCGGATCCTCTCCCTCGGCCGGGATCGGGCCTGGCGTCAACGGGCGCTGGAATTCCTTCCGCAGGGCCGGGTGCTCGACCTCGGGGCTGGTACCGGTGCGGTCAATGTCGACATGGGTGAGAGGACGCTAATCGCGGCCGATCCATCATTGCCGATGCTCTCGAGAAACGACAGTCCGGCCCGCTTGGCGGCGTTCGGTGAGGGATTACCCCTGGCAGACTCGGTGCTAGACGGTGTCTTTTCAGCGTTCGTCTTTCGAAACCTGACTTCGGTGCCTGAAACCCTGGCCGAGATTCATCGCGTCCTCCGACCCGGAGCGAGCGCGGTGATAGTTGATCTGACCCGTCCCATTGGGAAGATGAAGCAGAGACTCCATCGCATGGGAAGCGCCGTTTTTGTACCGCTAGTCGGCCGCCTGGCGGGGGCCCCATCCGAGTACAAGTATCTCAACGTCTCGCTCGACAAACTCCCATCACCTGAGTTGCTATTTGCCGAAGGCCCGCTGGCACTTGATCACACCTGGCGGATGGGTCCGCTCGGGTTCGTGTACGGAGCCGTGCTCAAGCGGGGCCTTTGAGCCGCACCGAGCGGCGTTTTCCCCGATTTCACCACCGGCACACCGGTCAGGGGAGTTCGTTGGTTTCCCACTCGGCGTATCGATCATTGAGATCACCGACGACATTGCCGGCGTTGTCGAGCACGAAGAACGGGGTTGATTGCTCGGCGGGGAGGTTTTGCACGGGAGGAAGAGGAGCCGCCGCACTGCAAGCCGAAGCCGTCACAGTCAAAGTCACGAACACGATCCGGATGAAGCTCTTCATTGGAGAAGACATCGGAGCGTATGGGCGGCACTTGAGAAAGTGTGTGCACCCGCCGTCGAACGTCTGACACCCAGGGCTCTTCGGGTCGCCTGCTCCAGCCGAGCGATCCCACCACACCCAGGAGCCGTCGCTTAGAGCTGCTTCCTTCCGGACCTGACCCGGTTCACGAAGCTCCTGCCGTAGGGGACCCGGCCTTCATCACCGCGTGCCCGCTGCCTTCTGAACAACTAACGTCCTCGGGCGGGGATTCGGTCCCGCATAAGAGGGTTTCGGGTACAGGGCACCCCTAGTGCCCCACTTAGCACACGCCGAAATCGTAGCGAATTACCATGGCGACAAGGAGGGGTCGCATAGTCCGGCCTAGTGCGCAGCACTCGAAATGCTGTGAACCGCGTGAGCGGTTCCGTGGGTTCGAATCCCACCCCCTCCGCCAGCCTTTCGTTCTTCGCCCCACGCGGCTTCGCCGCTGGCTCATCACTGTTCGGGCTCTTGGACCGTGGCGCCTCCGCTCGCTTGCGGAGTCGGTTTACGTTCGCTGCGGGCGCCACGTGTTGTACAACCGAACGTATCATGGTTCTCCGGGCACACGGCTCCTTCGGAGCCTGCCTCATCGCTATGCCGATGAGGCCCCAACCCCATCGGCATAGCGAACGATGTCGCTTCCTATGTCCTCCTTGGGGAGGACCGCTTGAGCGAAGCGAAGGCGAGGAGGGGGAGCCTCTAACCAAGGTGCCGAGGTTTTGGGGGTCTCTTTGGCCGATGTCGTCTTAATCTGGACTGTGGAGGGATGGCCGAGCGGACGAAGGCGACAGTCTTGAAAACTGTTGAGCCGGGTTAACCGGTTCCGTGGGTTCGAATCCCACTCCCTCCGCGATACCTTCTGCTCTTCGGCACACGGCTCCTTCGGAGCTGCCTCATCGCTGTGCCGATGGGGACCCCAGCCCCATCGGCGGGTTCGTTCTTCGCCCCACGGCTCCTTCGGAGCCTGCCTCGTCGCTGCTTGCTGCGGCGCCACGTGTTGTACAACCGAACCGCCTTCTGCTCCTCGGCACCCGCGCCTACGCACGGCTTGATAGCTACCCGTCGAGCAGCCCCGGCAACTCTCCCACTGTGGCCACGGCGGGCTGGTAGTCCTGGAGGCCGAGCGGATCCACCAACACGAAATTACTCAGCCCGGCTGCCCGGGCACCCTGCAGGTCGAACAGGGCAGAGTCGCCGACATACCAGGCCTCCTCAGGTGCCACGCCCAGGGCTTCGAGTGCGATGGTGAAAATGGTGGGGTCCGGCTTGGAGACTCCGGCCAGCGTCGAGTCGATGACAACGTCAAAGAGATCACTGAATCCGGCGGCGGCCAGGTCTTTGTCAACCGTGCCGTCGGCGTTGGAGACGACTGCTACCTGGAATCCGGCATCTTTGACTGCTTGCACTCCGTCGAGGGCGCCGGGCAGGGGCGCCCGCCACAACTCATGGGAGACGGAGAGTTCCGCCACTGCGTCAGGATGAGCCTCGAGACCGGAGTATTCGAGATACTGCCCTAGCCACCAGGGCCACCAGGTCGCGGCACCCCTGGTTACGAGATGGCTGTTACGAGTGATGGCATCCATCGCTCGATAGTGGGCCTCCACCATCACCTCGGGCGTCGGGCGCGATCCGATAATCGGCTCGACGATGTCACCGAACCGGGCCGGGTCCATGGTCACCAGCGTGCCGCCGGCATCGAAGAGAATTGCCTTCGGGCGACTCACGCAGGGTCTTCCCGTCGCTTGCTGAAGAAATATTCGAGAAGCTGAGCCGACTCGTCGGCCATGAGGCCTGCTTCGAGGTCGATGTGGTGATTCAGCCGTGGATCCTGGGGGATGTTGTAGAGGCTCCAGGCCGCTCCGGCTTTGAGGTCGGCGGCACCGTATACGATTCGGTCGACGCGGGACCACACCGCCGCCGTGGCACACATGGCACATGGTTCAAGGGTTACCACCAGGGTGAGCCCCCCGAGACGCCATTCGCCTCTGGCTCGAGCCGCATCCGACAGAACCAGCATCTCGGCGTGGGCGGTGGCATCCGCTAGCTCCTCCACCCGGTTGTGTGCTTCGGCCGCCACTTCGCTCGATTCATCAATCAGCACGGCTCCCACCGGAACCTCACCGGCAGCGGCGGCAGCAGCGGCCAACTTGAGAGCTCGCGTCATAGCTTTGTCGTATGTGCTCATTTCATCAGCAGTTTGGTCAGGCGCCGAGAGCTGATCAGCGCGCCGATCACACCCATCACGGCAAGGAAGGCAACGTGGCCGACCATCGACCAATCGAGCACCCCCAGCGTGAGGCCTCGCAAGAGCTCAACGCCGTGGTAGAGCGGTGAGATACGGGTGAAATACTGGATCGCTTCGGGATAGACCTCAAGAGGATAGAAGGTTGCCGAAAACAAGAACAGTGGGAGGGTGACGAGATTGACAAGGTCGAAGTCCTGCCAGCTCTTCATGAACGTGGTGGCGGCCATGCCGACTGATCCGAAGGCGAAGCCGATCAAGACGGCACCCGGGAGGGCGAGCAGGCCCAACGGGGAGTCCATCAGTCCCATCGCCACCATCACTATGAGAAAGCCGACGGCATAGGCCGCGCCCCTGAGCAGCGCCCAGGCGATTTCACCTAGAGCAACATCGGGGGGTCGCATGGGAGTGGAGAGGATTCCGTCGTACACCTTGCCGTATTTCAGCTTGAAGAAGATGTTGAACGTCGACTCCAGCACGGCGCCATTCATGGCCGACGAAGCCAGCAATGCCGGGGCCACGAACGCCGTGTAGTCGACCAACTCTCCACCAGGGCCGGTTACGTCTCCGACCAGAGCCCCCAGGCCCACTCCGATGGAGAACAGATAGAACACCGGTTCGAGAAAGCCCGAGAACAGCACTTTCCAAATATGCTTCGACGCTATCCAGTTGCGCTCCAGGAGGCGCTGGGCGCGTATTTCGCCGCGGTAGCCGGCCAGACCGGCCTGAGGGTCGACGGCGATCCCGGTCATACCAGCAGCTTCCGGTCAAGGAACCGGATTGCCAGCGCGGTTCCTATCACCAACACGACCAGCAGGTACGCCAGGTGAACCCACATTGACGTAGCTGAAACCAGCGGTGCTTCCAGATCGGAGAGCACGAGCTTGCGCACCAGTTCGACGCCGTGATAGAGAGGAGTGAGCGGGGCCAGCGGTTCCAGCCAATCCGGCAGTTGTGAGACCGGGAAGAAGGTTCCCGAAAACAGGAACAACGGGACTATTCCGAATCGGAACAGGTTGGCGAGCCCTATTTCGTTTTCGAGGGTGCAGGTGTATGCGGTGACGAGAGCGGTGAATACGAGCCCGGTGAGAACGGCCGGCGGAATCCCCAACACGCCGGGCCACAGAGGCACTGCATCGAACAGCGCCATGATGATCGTGTAGATGGTGAGCACGAATGTGAGGCGGATCGCGGCGAAACCAAACCGGCCGAGGATGAGGTCCCGCACTGTTATCGGCGTGGCGATTGTGGCGTAGTAATCCTTGCGCCACTTGAAGCCGGCCATGACCGGCCAGGCACCATCACTCGATCCGGTTTGCATGGCGGTGGCCGGAAGAATCCCGGTGGCCAGGAACGCCAGATAGGCGATGGGCAATGTCGAGGTGCCCGCCCCGTCGTCAACCAGCGTTCCCAGACCAACGCCGATAGCCGTTAGAAATAGCACCGGCTGCAGGAACGTCGAGATGACGCTGCCGCGCCAGGTACGTCGATAGGTTCGATACTGGGCTTCGAGAACCCGGATGGGTGCTACGACCGCCATCAGTCGATCAGTGCCCTTCCAGTGATCCGTAGAAACACGTCTTCCAGTGTGGAGCGTCGCACGAGGGCAGAGTCGGTGACGATCCCCTGGTCATGGACCTCCTTGAGGGTCCGGTCGGCGTCGTCGGTGTAAACCAATACGCGGTCGGCGAGGGGCTCGATGCGAGGGGCGAGCTTGACGAGCTGCTCGATGGCCGCCTCCATGCCGTTGTGGATCCGGAGCTCGACGACCTCGCGGGGGGCATACTCTTCGATGAGTGCTCGCGGGGATCCCTCCGCGACGATCTTGGCTTTATCCATGACAACCAGCCGATCACAGAGCTGCTCGGCTTCGTCCATGTAGTGCGTGCTGATGATCAACGTGGCGCCCTGCTGTTTGAGCCGATAGAGCCGATCCCACAGCAGATGGCGAGCCTGCGGGTCGAGCCCGGTGGTGGGCTCATCGAGAATCACCAGGTCCGGCTCGTTGATCAAGGCGCGGGCGATGGTCAAGCGGCGCTTCATGCCACCCGACAGAGCTTCGACTTGAGAGTCGCGTCGGGCAGTTAGCTCGGCGAAGTCGAGTAGCTCTTCAATCTTGTCCTTGATTTTGGGCCGCGCCATGTCGTGATAGCGGCCATAGATGTAGAGGTTCTCGGCCACCGTCAGTTCGAGGTCGAGATTATCTTCTTGCGGCACTACTCCCAGCCGGCCGCGAATCTGGCGGCCGTCGGCAGCAGGATCCAAACCGAACACCGACAGAGTGCCAGACGTGACCGGACTGACTGTTGCGATCATCCGCATTGTTGACGTCTTGCCGGCGCCGTTCGGGCCAAGGAAGCCGAAAGACTCACCGGGGTGAATTTCAAAGTCGACCGAGTCGACGGCGGTGATGTCGTCGAACCGCTTTGTCAGATTCTCAGCAATTACTAACGGGGCAGTCATGGCTGCTCAACGCTACCGCTCCGGGCCGGACTCACCCGTAATACAATCTCTCTCCGCCGGGAGGGATCGCATAGTCCGGCCTAGTGCGCACGCTTGGAAAGCGTGTGAAGGGTGAAAGCTCTTCCGTGGGTTCGAATCCCACTCCCTCCGCCAGCCTTTCGTTTTTCGGCAAACGCGGCTTCGCCGCTGGCTCATCACTGTTCGGGTAGCTGGAGAGCGTTCTTCGCTTGCCAGCCAGCAGCCCCTGCCAGGTCCTTTTCAGTGACCACATATCGATAGGCATCGGTGGGGACTCCACGCTTGACCACGTAGTTTTTGATCAGCTTGTCCTGGCGGAACCCGAGCTTTTCGACGAGGCCCTGGCCGCGAGTGTTACGAACATATACGTCGGCCTCGACCGTTCGGTAGCCCGCTTCGAAAGCCAGGCGGCTGACGGCCACGATCGCCTCAGCCATCAACCCCTGGCCCCAGTAGGGCGGAGCCAGCCAATATCCGATCTCGCACTCGTCCTGTTGTTCGCCGGGCTCCAATCCGATGGTGCCCATCGCCCTGCCCTGTTTGCCGGTCAACTCCCCGGTGCGGTCCCGCAGCAACCAGTGGAAACCGTCCTCGGCAAAGGTGCCGGTCTCGTGAAGCCCAAAGAAGCTCGTAAGGTCGTCCACGACGTCCGGCCCATTCCACAGCAGGGTGTCTGTCACGAGCCGGCCCTCGTCACCGTGGACGTATGGAAACAACACGGCAGCATCCTCCGAATTTCCAAAGGAGAGCTCTAGCCGGGGCGTTTCCAGCGGTGGGAAGTCATTGCGGGCATCAGGAGCAATCGGCATCGATGGATCTTACGGATACGCCCGGCGACCGGGTCGTCAGAGGGCTCGGCTCGACGTTGCGGCTCAGGAGTTGCGGCGATCCGGTGTGGCTCGGCGCTCATTTTGGCGACGGTCCTCGTCCCTCCGGCGCTCCTCGTCGACCGCAGACTCTTCGCGGCGTCTCTCAGCCTCGCGGCGCTCTCGCGTTCTACGCTCGGCTTTCCGCCGGTTCTCCTTGACGGAGGCCTTGTCACGATTTTCCATTTTGGATGTATCGGCAGTATTTCTAGGCGAGGTAAGGGAAATTCACTTAGGGGACAGCCAGCCTGTGCTGGCCCCGCTGTTACCCTGACCGAGCGGCGGTTATCGCTGCCGATGGAGAGGTGGCCGAGCGGACGAAGGCGCTCGCCTGCTAAGCGAGTAGGGGGTGTTAAACCTCCTCGAGGGTTCAAATCCCTCCCTCTCCGCTCTATCTATCGCGTCTCGGGCCTAGGCGCCGGACACCCAGGCGACTGGCACGTAGCCGACCCGACCGGCACTGAGCCGAACTTGGGCGATCCGCTCGTCGCTGGACAGAACCTCGACCGCGGTGCCTTCGTCGACCGAGATGAAGTTCATAGTGATGCGCCCGGTCCTGGCAGATTCGCCGTTGATGATGGAGGCGAATCGGTCGGCCGACTCCTCATCGATCGACACCGGAACAGTAGGTCCGAAGGTCCCGCCGGCGTCGATGCATATGGTTTTGCAGCTTGGAGCGGAATTGGCGTCCGAAGCAGCTGTGCCCGGGCCGCCGATTGCAATTAGAAGGAAGGCGGCAGCCCCCAGAGCCACGATGGTGCTTAGAAAACGACGGGTGGTTGATGAACCGTTAGACATGGGATTCCTCCTCTAGGTATCTCTATGTATTCGCCATCGGCTTCCCCTGCGATGGCTCCAGACACATATCGCCCGCCCTCGCGTGACCTGGCCCTTTCCCATTAGTGCGTTCGTGCGCCGTCCTTCTAGTCACTCTGCCTATTGTTCTTCGGCACACGCGGCTTCGCCGCTGCCTCATCGCGGTGCCGATGGGGGCCCCCAGCCCAGCCCCATCGGCCGCAAGCCAGGCCTCTTGGGTGTTGCTGTCGGGCACCTGTTTGGGCCCTTTGCCCCGTCACTGCTCTATGACCTGCCGATAACCTTGTGCAATGGACCAAGAAGCGCGAGCTGAGATGCAGCGTCTGATTGCACCGCCCAATCCGCTGGAATTGGATGGAGCACTTCTAGATCCGCACTGGGTGGTCGCCACTCTCGAGGCGCATCTAACCCCGGATCGGATTAAACGAATCGAGCGAGTGCTCGATGGCCGTACGCACAACTTCGCCACGGTGGTCGAAGGCCTACAGGACACCGGCAACATGGCAGCAATCATGCGGTCGGCCGAGGCGTTCGGATTTCAGCCGTTCCACGTGATCGCCACTGCCGGGAAATACAAGATGTCAACCCGGACCACCCAGGGCGCCAACAAATGGCTGGATGTCTATCGCTGGACGGATGTTGAGGCTTGCATCGAGAACCTGCGCGAACAGGGCTACCGGGTTCTCGCCACGTATGTTGGTGAGGGAGCGGAGCCCATCGAGTCGTTCGATTTCACAGAGAAGACCGCACTGGTTTTCGGGAATGAGCCGGACGGTGTGAGCCCCGAGCTGTTGGAGCTGGCGGATGCCCGGACGGTGATTCCCACGCCGGGTTTTGTCGAGAGCTTCAATGTCTCAGCAGCAGCCGCCGTCTGCCTCCATCACGCATATCGCACCAGGGTCGCTCGCGGTGCCCACGGCGACCTGTCGGATCGGGAAAGGCAACGCATGCGAGCCGCGTTCTACGTCCATTCGACCCGACACGCCGAGAAGCTATTGCGTCATGCCCTTTCAATGACTGAGTAGTAGTCGGTTCGACGGGTGGACTGTCTGTTTTTAGGGGGGTCGGGTTTTGCGGGGGAAGGTTTTGCCTTCGTGTTCCATGGTGTGGTGGCGTCGGCAGAGGAGCTCAGTGTTGTTGAGGTTGGTTTCTCCGCCGTCTATCCAGTGTTTGATGTGGTGGGCGTCACACCAGCGGGGAGGCCGGTCACAGCCCTTGATGACGCATCCTCGGTCTCTGAGGTTAAGGGCCCGGCGGAGGGCTGGGGGGATGGTGCGGGTTCGGCGCCCAACATCGAGGGGTTCTGATGGGCCTTGGGTGATGATGCGGCTGATCGCGGCGTCACAGGCGATACGA
>CAXMOO010000170.1:0-5922 GCA_964195005.1 uncultured Gammaproteobacteria bacterium | reverse complement strand
CTCAACCTCTTCAAGAATACGAGCTTGGGGATCGCGGTAGCGTTTCCCGACATCGTCGCCGTTGGGCTCACAACGAGCAACCAGACCGGACAGACAGTTCCGGTGATTCTCGTTTGGATGGGCTTCTACCTCGGCGGCAGCCTCGTCATCTCGTCGATCGTCAACTTCTATAACCGGCGACTCCAGTTGGTGGAACGATGACCGGACGCATCGTACTCCCTGACGTCCCCGAGCTCGAGTTGGCGCCGGAAAAGCCGCCGCAGGGTATCAGAGTGTGGATGAAGAACAACCTCTTCAGCTCGTGGGGCTCCACCGTCCTCACGATTGGTGGCTTCCTCCTGGCCTGGGTGCTATTCAAGGGTTTGGCCGGTTTCGTGTTCGATTACTCGGCCCGGCGCTGGGATGCGCTCACCGAAAACGCCAAGCTCCTGATGGTGCAGAATTATCCGGCGGGCACCAGTGAGCGGATCGTTGACAGCGCCGGAGAACGGATCAACCAGATCCATCGGGTGTGGATCAGCGTGGGCGTGGTTGGAGTCCTGACCTCGCTCAGCTTGGTGTTCTGGCGGGCCGGCGGCCACATAGCTCCTCGCAGGATCAGCAAGGCTCTCATGACGATAGGCGGAGTCATCCTCTTCACGTTCCTCGGCATCACAATCATCGACTACGTGGCCGGAGTGGTAACGGGTCTTGACTTCGGTGGTTGGGACTGGCAGTTCTCAGGAAAGGTCCATTTGTGGACGATTGTCGCCGGCGTGGCATTCATAGGCGCCGGACTCTTGGCTAACCGAGCCCTGGGTGACCGAGCAAAAGAAGAGACCATCCCCGTTCTCGGTGTGGTTGGCCTTCTGGCAGCAACAGTGGTCGGATCCCTGTGGATCATCCAGCTGCCGGTTCGAGACCCGGCGAACGTGGCCGGCAGCGGCGTAAACCTCAAGCTCTTCGAAGGCATCGCCGGCTCAACGGCCTTGCCGTGGACGATCATCCTCGCCGTGACAATCATCGCCTATCTCGTCGCGGTGTGGTTGCGGAAAGTGCTTCCCGAGGCCACTACTCGCCGGGTGCTCGTGCTTGCCTGGCTGTTGTCATTCCCGCTGCTGGTGTTAGCTGTCTTGAACGACCCGGCCTTCGACGAGGTCCATGCCCCCGGCTTCGATCTCACTGAATATATCGTGATTGCACTGGTATTTCTCGTCGTCGGCGGGCTCATAATCGCCGCCGCCGCCCATCCAAGGATTGGCGAGGGAGGCGCAGCCGTCGCTGGAGTCATCGGGCTCGTCGTTGTTGCCTCATGGGCTGTGTCGCAGTTGATGATCGTTCGGTTGCTCCTGATCGCGCTGCTGTTTTTCGTGCTCGGCGCCAAGACCTTTGGCGGCTCCGACGCTGCCCGCAGGCGCTACCTAACGGCCTGGGTCGGATTCATCATTGTGATTACGTACATACTCATCCTCATGAAGGGTGGCAACACGGTGGAGACCCAGACGAACTCACCGTTCGGTGGATTCCTGCTGACGGTCCTCATCTTCGTCTCGGTCATGCTGTTGTCCTTCCCGCTCGGTGTGGTGCTGGCATTGGGGCGCACTTCAACAATGCCCATTTTTCGGCTCATGTCCGTCGCATATATCGAAGTAATTCGGGGCGTGCCGTTGATTACCTGGCTGTTCATGGCGGTTATCTTCTTGCCGTTCGCAGTCCCTCCGGGGGCGGATCTCCAGGATGTGACGGGTGTCATCCTGGTCTACTCCGCCTTCTCGGCCGCCTATATGGCGGAGAACATCCGAGGCGGCCTGCAAGCCATACGCGCCGGCCAAAAAGAAGCCTCCAAGGCCCTTGGTATGACAACCCTGCAAACCACAATCTTCATCATCCTCCCGCAGGCGTTGCGCACCGTGATCCCGGCCCTGGTGGGACAGGCCATCTCCACATTCAAAGACACCTCGCTGATCGGCATCGTGGGACTGCTCGATTTCCTGGCCCTGGCCGAAGGCGTCATTCCCGGCTCACCTGGATTTCGCGGTTCGGTCCGCACCACGCTGCTTGTGGCCGGAGCCTTCTACTGGATATTCACGTTCTCCATGTCGCGTGCCAGTCAGCGGCTTGAGAAGAAGCTCGGCGTGGGTGAGCGTTAAGGAGAAATATGACTACCGAAACCGACAACAACATCATCGTCTGCCAAGACGTCAAGAAATGGTTTGGCGACTTCCAGGCTCTCAAAGGCGTCACCATCAGCATCAAAGAGCGCGAAGTGGTGGTGGTCATCGGGCCCTCTGGCTCGGGCCAATCAACATTCATTCGTTGCATTAATCGCCTCGAGGTCCATCAGGAAGGGCGCATCATCGTGGACGGCATAGAACTGTCGAGCGACGTGCGCAACGTCGAGAAAATTCGCTCCGAGGTCGGAATGGTCTTCCAGCAGTTCAACCTCTTCCCCCACCTCACAGTCCTGCAAAACATCACCCTGGCACCTATGTGGGTGATGAAGAAACCGCGCGCTGAGGCCGAGGACAACGCGATGAAGCTGCTCGAGCGGGTTGGTATCCCCGAGCAGGCGGAAAAATTTCCCGGACAACTTTCGGGTGGACAGCAACAGCGCGTCGCCATTGCCAGGTCGCTGGCAATGGAGCCGAAAATCATGCTCTTCGACGAGCCCACCTCGGCGCTGGACCCGGAGATGATCAAGGAAGTGCTCGACGTGATGAAGGAACTGGCTCGCTCGGGAATGACCATGATCGTGGTCACCCACGAGATGGGCTTCGCCCGTGAGGTGGCAGACCGGGTGTTTTTCTTCGACTACGGAGCGATTGTCGAAGAGGGGACACCGGAGCATTTCTTTACCAGTCCCTCACACGACCGCACCAAGCTGTTCCTCAGCCAGATCCTCTAATTCCACCCCACTTGGCGGACAAAGAGTGGTCGAGTAAGCAGCTGGAGCTTGCTTGATAGGGCCTATCGGGATGGTGATCTCGACAAGATCCGGTCGCTCAGGCCCAATCCGGAGGCTTTTCCGGATCATCAGGCAATTGGCCCCCCGGGCGTTGGCGACAGTCCGCTCGAATACGCCATCTACCACAGCCCCATCGAGCTGATCGCCAAGCTGCTGGGGCTGGGAGCCGACCCGCCCCATGACGGTCGCGTCGGATTCCCGCCACTTATTGCCGAGCTGTCGGCGGACCGTGACACCTAATGGCAATCCTCGACATGCTTCTGGAAGCAGCAGCCGATATCCAGCAGCGGGGCATGAACGACTCCACTCCCCTCCACTGGGCGGCCCGGTATATGGATGTGACGCATATGCAGTTCTTGCTCGATCATGGGGCAGACCCCAACGCCCGAACTGCCATCGACAACTACACCACGCCGCTCGAGGAGGCTGAGGCCGCCCAACGCATAGAGGCCATCGCGTTGCGCGAGCCGCTCACCAGCCGAGCGATCAGTTGAGCTCGGAGGGAACGGCCGTAATCCTCTTCAGTTTCCCGCCTCTGACGATTTCCAACACCACGTCGGTGTTGATGCGCTGGTCGGTCATTGAAGCCTGCAGGTCGCCGGCGGTGTGGATCGGCTCGCCGTCGACAGCCACCACAATGTCCTCGGCATGGAGTCCTGCCACTTGGGCCGGGCTACCCGGCACCACCTCAATGACCTCAACTCCTTGGCCCCGCCCCAGGCTCTTCACCATCCGGGGAGGAAGCGGGCGCATGCCCCCGGCTATCCCCAGATAGGCCCGCCGAATTCGGCCGTCGCTCATCAGGGTGCCAATGATCCGCCTGGTCACCGTGTTGATCGGCACCGCCAATCCGAGCCCTTGACCGATGGGGGCACCCACCACCGCGGTGTTGACGCCGACGACCCGGCCGGCGCCGTCGACCAGAGCGCCTCCCGAGTTGCCGGGGTGCAAGGCAGCGTCGGTCTGGATGACGTTCTCCACAAGGCGGATAGTGTCTCCCTGGCGGGTTGGCAGGGAACGCCCCAGGGCGCTGACAACACCGGCCGTCACGGTGCCGGCGAAGCCGAGGGGGCTGCCCACCGCCACCACTAGCTGGCCGACCCTGAGCTCGTCGGCATCGCCCAGCTCAACGGGAATCAAATCGCCGGCGGCAATCCGCAACACAGCCAGGTCCGACAATGGGTCGCGACCGGTTACTTCGAAGTCGAACTCCCGGCCGTCGGCCAGGCCGGCGATACCGGACCGAGCCTGGTCGACTACATGAGCCGACGTGACCGCGAAGCCGTCGACAGTGAGCACAAAGGCCGAACCGTTGCCTGCCCGGCGCCGATTGCGGTCCTGCAGCTCGACGTGCACCACGGACGGGGTCAAGCGCTCCGCCACAGTTGTCACCACCTGGGAATAAGCATCCAGTGGGCGGTCGGTCATGGCGAAAGATTACGGCGCCGTTATCGCTATCTCCCGGGCCGCGACCACTAGTTTCTGGCTGGGAAAGGAGTTCGATGCTCTATATAGACGGAACCTGGCGAGAATCGACTGGTGGGACCACTTTCGCGGTGTCCAACCCTGCCAGTGGTGAACACATCGCCGACGTCGCCGATGGTTCGAGCACTGACATCGAGGCGGCCATCGCCGCCGCCGACCGCGCCTTCGCCGGGTGGGCCGGCCTAACTGCCTACCAGCGGTCTGGATATCTGCAGGACGCCTACCGGCTGATGATGGAGCGCCAGGAGTCACTGGCCAAGGTGATGACCGAGGAGCAGGGCAAGCCTCTTCGGACCGCCGGCCTCGAGATCCAATATGGGGCGGAATTCTTTCTCTGGTACGCCGAAGAGGCCAAGCGGGTCTACGGCGAGCTGATACCGGCGCCGCGGGCCGACCAGCGCTTCATGGTGATTCACCAGCCCATCGGTGTGGTGGGAGCGATCACACCGTGGAATTATCCCTCTTCGATGATTACCCGCAAGCTGGCTCCGGCGCTGGCAGCAGGGTGCACGTTCGTCGTCAAGCCGGCCGAGCAGACACCGCTCAGCGCCATTGAGGTATTCAAGATCCTCGACGAAGCCGGCGTTCCCGCCGGTGTCGCCAACCTGATCACGACAACCAATCCCCAACCGGTCGGAGAAGCCTTCGCCGCCGACCCGAGGATCAAGAAGCTCACATTCACCGGGTCAACCGACGTCGGCAAGCGCCTGGCATCGGCCGCCGCCGGGAATATGAAACGGGTCGCCCTCGAGCTAGGCGGACACGCTCCGTTCATCGTGTTCGATGATGTCGACCCGGTCTACGCCGCCAAAGGAGCCTCGCTGGTGAAGTTCCTCAATACGGGCCAGGCCTGCATCTCACCGAACCGTATCTACGTACACAGCAATATCGCCGCAGAGTTCACCGCGGCCCTGGCCGATCGCGTAGGGGGTATGAAAATAGGTAACGGGCTCACACCTGAAGTAGCAATCGGCCCTTTAGTCGACGAGCCTTCAATCGCCAAGGTCCAGCGTCAGGTCGACGACGCTGCTGCCAAGGGAGCCGTTGTGGTCACGGGCGGCAAGCGAGCCCGGGGCGGGGATCTGGACAAGGGCTTCTTCTTTGAGCCGACGGTGCTTACAGGTGTCACCGATGAGATGGACATCTATCGGGAGGAAACCTTCGGACCGGTGGCTCCGATCATTGAGTTCGAGACAGAGGAGGAGGCCCTGGAGAAAGCCAACGACACGGTCCACGGCCTAGCCGCCTACGTGTATACCAAGGATCTGGGCCGGGCCACGCGGATGTTCGAGGGCCTGCACTTCGGGATCATCGGTATCAACGACATCAATCCGACCGCGGTGGCCGCTCCATTCGGAGGCATGAAGGAAAGCGGCATCGGACGCGAAGGTGGCCGGGAAGGGATCATGGAATTCCTCGAGACAAAGCTCGGCGGCTTCTCCATACGCTGACCGATCGGCCCGCTGAACGGCTCGCCGAAGTCGTAGCATTCG
>CAXMOO010000169.1:0-10354 GCA_964195005.1 uncultured Gammaproteobacteria bacterium | reverse complement strand
TCCAGGCCGGCAAACTGGTCGAGCAGGAGTCCATGCAACCCCTCGTCCCGGTTGATCAAGAAGTCGGTTAGCACCTGCGCCCGGGCCTCCTCCGGAAGCAGGAAGAAGGCTTCGGCGAAGGTGTCGACTGGAGGTTTCCGTTTCGGGCTCGCCACGTAGGCAGCCGCCAGCAGCTGTGGAACGCTCTCATCATCAGGGGCTCCGGGTTCGTCTTGAGCGGGATAGATGGTCCGATATGCCTCACAGAACGCGTCGGCGATGACTTCTGGATCCTCACCGGCGCCGGCGATGAGGGCATCGGCAATACTTTCAGCGGAGGCGCCCGATTGGACCATGCGTACCACGTTCAGAGCGCGGGCACCGTCATCGCCGCTGTCGGCCCCCACCGATCGGTCGGTCTCCTCCCAGACATTCTCTAACGCTTCCACAAGCACGCCCCGCTGTGTGACTGAGAGAGAATTGACCTCTTTGCCGCGCAGGACGGCTGCAATGCCGCCGTCCTGTCGCATTTCGACCTCGTCCCCGGCGAGCAGCCGGAAGAATTCAGACAACTCTGCCGCGTTCGGCTGGCCCATGATCCGTAACCACTCGACCTCGTGGATGAACAGACGAAGAGCCAGGCGCTCGGCGCCACCTTGAGCCAGCTCGACAACCTCGCCCTCGCAGGTGATTTTCCCGGCACCGATCTCAAACTCGGTTACTTGATCTTGCAGGGGGGCAAGGCGTTCGATGGCAGACGCAAACGCCGGCTGATTGGCGGGGTTGGGGTAGAGCTCATAAACGCCCCAGCCAATGCCGAGTAATTTGAGGACTTCTACTGGTTCCATGTTTCGATCCCCCTCGACCCGGGTCGAAGACGGCTCCTCGCGGCGGAGTCACGAGCACGCGCAAATAGGTCATCCACCAAGTAAACATCGGATGAATTCGGGGCCGCCTTGAGCCTGCTCAGCCCCGGCGGGTTTCAGCTAGTGTCGCTGGCTGCGCTCGAAATGAACGTGACGTCCCACCCCGCGATGATGGGGGTCATCCAAAACAATGCTGCCGTCCTCGAGGTGCACAATTCCGACTCCATAAGCCTCGGACAGCCGATCCGGGCTCAGTACCTCCTGCGGTGGCCCTTCGATGTGGACGCGACCCGCCATCAAGAGCACATGCTGGGAGCTGCTGGCTTCCGCCAGGTCATGGGTCGTCATGACAACCGTCTTGCCCATCGCCAGCTCTCGATCAAAGGCGGCGACAATGAGGCCACGCGATATGAGGTCAAGACCAGTGGTGGGCTCGTCGAGCAGCAGCAAGTCGGCATCCTGAGCCAGCCCCTGCGCCACGAACACTCGTTGCTGCTCCCCTCCCGACAGCTCATTTAGGTGCTTACTGACTAGTGCTCCCAGCGCAAGCTGCTGTATAGCGTTTTGCACGGCTGCCCGATCGTTCTCATCGAATCGAGCGACGGGGCCGAGGCGGGGGTAACGACCCATGGACACAGTCTCCCCCACCGTCACGGGCATTACCTGGTTGACGCTGGTGGCTTGAAGGACATGGGCAACCCGGGGACGGGCCTCGGCGGGGCTCATACCCAACACCTCCACCGTACCCGCCACCGGTTGGACGAGCCCGGAGAGAGCGTTTAGCAGAGTGGACTTGCCAGATCCGTTGGGGCCGATAACCGCCACCAGCGCCCCGGAAGGAATCGCAAAGTCCGAGGCGGACAACGCAAGTCGATTTCCGTAGGCGACCGCCAGGCCATGGCCCCGGGCAGCTACGGCTGGCATTTGCGGCAACGCCCTTCGATATCAATGCGGTGGCCGAACACCGCGAATCCTTCGGCGGAGGCTGCGACGTCGACGATCTGGCCGACACCCTGTTCCTGTCCAGGCGCTAGCTCGATGTCCGACACCTCACCGCACTCGACGCACACCAGATGATGGTGATGCCCGAGCAGCCATTCGGCCAACTCGTATCTGGCCACCCCGCCGGCATCGTGGGTCTTGTGGGTTATCCCGGCGTCATCGAGCAAAGCCATCGTGCGGTATAGCGAAGAGAGCGGCACCGCGTCATCGACCGCCTCGAGGAGCTGAGCCGTCGTGACCGGACCGCCAAGATCCAGCATGCTGCGAACCACCCAGCGGCGGCCGGCCGTGTAACGGACCTGTCGTTCCCTGAGGCGCTCCTCAACCCGCTGGTCAACATCGGCTCGGGAGATTCTCTGGTCAAAGGTCATCGGTATAATCATAACTGAGAAGGATTCTCAATATTGAATTGATAGTGATAATCAATCTACGATGGATAGTCCCCCTGTTTTTGGTGGCCGGCGCATGCAGCGCCTCCCCCGCAAGCGATGGCCTGGCGGTCATGGCAACCACATCAATTCTTGGGGATGTGACCGAGCGGCTGGTTGGTGACGTCGCTACGGTGGAGGTTCTCATTCCCGCCGAGGCCGACCCGCACGGGTTTCAACCTTCGGCCCGCCAGGCGGCGTCCTTACGTGACGTCGACGTCGTCTTCGCCAACGGCCTTGGGCTCGAAGCGGGCCTGACCGACGTGCTTGACGCTGCCAAGCGCGACGGCGTGCTGGTGGTCGAGGTTGGGCCTGAAGTCGAGCCAATTCCCTTTTCAGATAACGACAACCTCGACCCCCACTTCTGGCTCGACCCGAAGCGGATGTCCCTCGCCGCCACGTTGATCACTAACACGGTCGCCGACCTGGCCGAGCCCGAGCGTGCCCAACTACTCTCCTCCCTGGCAAGTTTCCAATCAGACCTCGCGGCCGTCGACGAGGAGGTTGCGGGACTCCTGGCCGGCGTCACCAACCGTAAGTTGGTCACTAACCACGACTCGCTCGGATACTTCGCCGACAGATACGGCTTCCAGGTCATCGGCACGGTGGTCCCCGGAGGATCGACCCTGGCCAGCCCTAGTCCACGCGATGTGGCCGACCTCATCGAAATAGTTCAGGCCGAGCGGATCGCGGCTGTGTTCACAGACGCTGCCGAGACCGACTCCCTCGCCCGGCTCGTAGCAGACGAGTCCGGCGGTTCTGTTGAAGTGGTCGAGCTCTACATCGGCGCCCTCGGCCCGATTGGTTCGGGAGCCGCCGGCTATCTGGAGATGCTCCAGCTGAACGCCGAGCGAATCTCGGGAGCGCTCTCCTAGTGGACTGGCTGCTGGATCCCTTCTCGGACGCCTTCATGGTCAGAGCGTTGCTTGCGTCGATATTCGCCGTCATTACGACATCTGTGGTGGGCACGTGGGTGGTGGTGCGGGGAATGGCATTCATGGGCGACGCCCTGGCCCACGGAGTACTCCCCGGAATCGCGATTGCCTTTCTACTCGACGTGAACCTGATTCTCGGCGCGGCCGCTGCATCGGTTTTCATGATCCTGTTCATTTCGCTCATCCACCGGACCACGCAACTCACCGAGGACACCGCCATCGGGCTTTTGTTCGTAGGGATGCTTGCCCTGGGTGTGATCATCGTCTCGCGGTCGGGCTCATTCGCCGTCGACCTGGTGAGCATTCTCTTCGGCGATGTGCTGGGAACCACGATGAGCGATGTGGTGATCCAAGCGGTGGCGGCCGTCGTTGCCGTCGCCGGAGTGGTCGTCTTTCACCGGCCCCTGATGGCCCTGTCTTTCAACGAGGAAAAGGCCTTGTTGCTGGGGATGAGACCCGGCCTCACCCACTTGGTGATGATGGGACTTGTCACGCTGGCCATCGTCACCTCCTTCCGCACTGTCGGAACTCTGCTGGTGTTTGGGCTCCTGATAGCGCCTCCGGCAACTGCCTCCCTGGTGGCGAGGCGGGTGCCGATGATGATGCTTACCTCGATAGGTTTCGGGGTCGCGGCCGTGGTGGTTGGCCTCTTCGTCAGCTTTCATCTCGACATCGCCGCCGGAGCGACAATGTCGGGCTTGGCCGTGATGTTGTTCTTCGCCACGCTGGCTGTGACCCGTCTTCACGGCCGCCTAACAGTGACATAGGAGCAACAGACGAGGCTTGCTTTGGCCAGAAAGAAGCACCTTTTTAAGGGTTATCACCTTCGAGTGTGTAACCGGCCGATTGCCAATCGCTCAAGCCCCCTGAGTACCGCCGCACGTTGTCGTAACCACGGTCCTTGAGCGCCCGATAGGCGAATTGACTCGCCACACAAGCGGCATCGGAGCAATAGACCACAATCTCATCGGAGGGATCCAGCCCTTCGAACGCCTCCTCGACGGTTGGGAAATGTAGCGAGCCGGGAATGTGGGCGGCCTTGAAGGCGAATTCATGGAGGGTCATCACCAGCTTGAAATCGTCACCCCGGTCGAGTTTGGCCTTCAACTCTTCCCGGTCGATCGTCTCGATGTCCACCAGCCCTCCCGAAGTGTGGGTTCGACGAGCCTAGCCCGCCCAATGATCGGCCAGCCGTGCCAGAACTCGGGTCCAGGCGTTTTCGAAATAGGCTACGTAGGCGTCCCAGTCGGGGCCGGTGAGGAACCCGGTGTGGACCAGCCGTACATGTGTGTGGCCACCATCCTGCAGCGAAGCGAAAGTCACCACTACCCAGGTTTGGGTGTCACGCAGCGCGAGGTCGGGCGGAGCGTTCCAGGTGAAGGCCAGCACCTCGCCGGGCACGTAAGCGAGAAAGCGGTTGCCTTCGCCTCCCCGTCCGCCCGGCTCAGCGTCCATAATGAAAAACAGCTCGAAGGGGCCACCGATTCGCAGGTCGATCTCGGCATCGGGCGGACCCCACCACGATTCGATTCCTGCTTTGGTGGTCCAGGCCGACCAGACCTCTAAGGGCGGCGCCGCTACCTCCACTTCCCGCACCAGCAAGCGGATATCCGCTCCCCGGGCGGCAATGGCGCTGGTGTCGATCACGGAGTGCTCCCATCCTCGGTTTTCAATGAGCGAGCGCCTTTGAGTTTATTCGACACGACAAGCGAGGATCGCAACCGTGTCGCAGCAATCGTCCCGCCTTCCCTCTATGGGGGATGAGGGTACTCGGCACCGGCGGCGGTCAAGCGGTAACCTCGGCTTCACTGGGAACTGCCGCTGGAGAGGGCGAAATGAAGCAGGTCGTATTCGGCACCGGGCCGATCGGGGGGACCCTCGCCGATCAACTGGCGGCTGCCGGGCACAAGACCGTAGCCGTCAATCGCTCAGGTCGAGCTTCCACCGACAGCGGCGTGGAACTGGTCGCCGGTGACGCCGCCGACCCCACTTTCACCGTGTCGGTCTCCGAAGGAGCTGACGTGATCTATCAAATACTGAACCCGCCTTACACGAAGTGGCCTGAGTTGTTTCCTCCCCTTCAGACCAGTCTCCTCGTGGCGGCGCGAGCGACCGGTGCCAAATTGGTCACGCTAGACAACATGTACGGGTACGGGCCGACCGGCCCAGTACCCATAACTGAGGATCTCCCGTACCGGGCTACGGGGAGCAAGGGTCGGGTACGGGCAGAAATGGCCAGGGAGTTGATGGCGGCGCATGTGACCGGGGACGCGAGGATTTCAATCGGCCGGGCCTCCGACTACTTCGGGCCCGGCGGCCTGGTTAGCCACATGGGCGAGAGGGTTTTCCGACCCGCCCTGGCCGGCAAGAAGGCCCAGGTAATGGGCGACCCCGATCAGCCACACACCTTCAGCTACATCCCGGATATCGCTGCCGGGCTCGCCAAGTTGGGAAGCGACTCCCGGGCCGATGGCAGGGTCTGGCATCTTCCTAACGCCCCTACCGTCACCACCCGCCGGTTCATCGAGCGTGTTTATGAGGCCGCGGGCACACCCGTTGGAGTCTCAGCGATGCCACGGGCCATGGTGGGCTTGCTCGGCGTCTTCAACGCCAACGTGCGCGAGGTCAAAGAGGTTCTCTTCGAGTTTGAGGAGCCATTCGTGGTGGACTCGAGCGCATTCGAGTCGACTTTCGACCAATCGGCCACACCATTGGATGAAGCCATCCCGGCAACTGTGGAATGGTTCAAGGCGAATCCCAAGAGCTAGGAGTACATTCCAAGGCATCCACCGCAAACGGAGGGTCGAGCGATGAAGCTCTTACTGTGGTTGTTGCTGCTGGTGTTCGCCTGGCCACTAGCGCTACCGGCGCTCATCCTTTACCCCATCGTTTGGCTTCTGAGCATCCCGTTCCGAGTGATAGGGATCTCAGTGCGGGGACTGTTCGACTTGCTCGATGCAATTATCCGCCTCCCGGCCCGGGCCCTGCGAGGCAAACCACCGGCCTGAAGCATCAGAGCAATAGTCGGCGTTCGGACAGTCCCGATCGAAAGTCGGGGACCGGCCGGTTGCCGGTTCTATGCCGTCCGAATCCTCCTCACATTTCAGATCCGGCCGATAGATGCCCATGCTCGTCGTGGCCGTCGTCGGTGTGCTCCTCCCCTTTGCGGTGATTGTGACAATCACCGCATGGGGGTGGAGACACGGCACGCTCATCGAGACAGGCCAGGAACGCGACGACTGGGAGTTCGAGAAGATCGTCAGGCGCTTCTAACGGACGCGACTCCGGGGTGGGGATGCCCGGGGCATACTCAGGCGGTGTGACCCCGCCGGCCGGGGACCCCCTCATCGTGGCTTGCGATGCCCAAACCCTCAACGCCCGGGACTAGCTTCAGTTCTTCCGACACCCCGCCCCCAGGAACGGAATGAAATTCGGCCTTCGACTGATCCAATACCTAGGAAACCCGCGCCGCCTCGTGGACCTGGCCGTGCAAGCCGAACATGCAGGCTTTGAGTACGTCTGGTTTCCCCACGATGCGTTCATGGGGAACACCTGGGCTCTCACCTCGGCCGTCGCCGAGCACACGTCCGATATTCAAATCGGCACCGTGGGCACCAATTCATATCTGACCAATCCCGCCGAAATCGCCACCTACATCGCCACTCTCGACGAGCTGGCACAAGGGCGAGCCGTGCTCGGCCTTGGGCTCCACACACGGGAAATGGTGGAGTGGACCGGCCTCGACGCCGGCAACTATCTGACCCATACGCGGGAGGCAGTGGAGATAATTCGACGCCTGCTCCGGGGGGAGGTTGTCGACTATCAAGGAGAGGAATTCTCGTGGACCGATCAGTGCTATCTGCGGTTTGAGCCTTTCCGGGCCGATATCCCGATCTACATCGCGGCTTTTGGCCGCGACTTCCTGGCCCTCAGCGGAGCCATCGGCGACGGGAGCCTGCCGATGATCACGCCCCCCGAATCCGCGTCCTACATGGTGCAGGCAATCAAAGATGGCGCCCTCGGCGCTGGTCGCGATCCGGCCGAAGTCGACATCTCAGGCTGCGCCTGGTTGTCGCTATCGGAGAGCCAAACGGCCGCCACCGACGTACTGCGGCAGATGATCTCCTATTTCGGCCCCTATCTGGAACCGGCAGCCTTGGAGACGGTGGGCCTGCGGCCGGCCGACTTCGCTCCCTTGAAGGAGCTGGTGGCGACAGGCGACCATGCCGAGGCCGCCGCCGCAGTTACCGAAGACATGTTCCGGCTGGCGATCAGCGGGACTCCCGATCGAGTGATCGAGCAAATCGAACAGGTGGCAGCGCTCGGCGTGACGCAAATCAATCTTGGCGGCCCACTGGGACCAGATCCAACCGAAACCATCCGCCTGATGGGCGAGCTAGTAATCCCCCACTTTCGACAATAGACCGCCGGGCCGCCCAACCGGCCGTGTGCGATAATCCCCGAAGTGGCTCGATCTCTGGGGCAGGAAGATGACGAAATCGGCAAATGACCTGGTCGCATCTGGTCGCGAGGCCATGCAACGCAGCGACTGGGCAACGGCTTTCGAGCTGCTGCAGGAAGCCGCTTCGAGCGAGAACCTGGAGGCGTCTGCACTCGAGGACCTGGCGCATGCGGCATGGTGGTCGGGAAGGCCCGACGACTGCATCGATGCCCGGGAGCAAGCGTATGCGGCCTACACCAAATCAGACGAACCGAAAAAAGCAGCGATGGTGGCTATCGCCCTGGCCGAGGATCACTTCCACACAAGGGCGTCGGCGCTCGGCCATGGCTGGCTGAAACGTGCCGCCCGCCTGCTCGAGGCGGAACCCAGGTCGGTCGAACACGGTTGGCTCACGCGTACTCAGGCCGTCATCGCCTTCGAATCAGACAACGACCTGGAGAAGGGCTCGGAGTTGGCACGGCGGGCTCACGACATCGGTGTTGAGTTTCGGGACCTGGATCTCCAGGCCATCAGCCTCCACGACCAGGGTCGCATCACAGTGGCGGGCGGTGACGTCGACAAGGGCATGGCCACCATGGATGAGGCGATGGTGGCTGCGGTCGGAGGAGAGCTCGGTCCCCTCTATACCGGAAAGATCTACTGCAACATGATCGACATCTGCGAACAGCTCGCCGACTACCGGCGGGCCGGCGATTGGAGTGACGCGGCCAAACGGTGGTGTGAAAGGGCGGGCCACAGTTCGGGATTCCCCGGCGTGTGCCGCATTCACCGGGCCGAGATCATGCGTCTGCGCGGCGACTGGGAGTCGGCGGAAGCTGAGGCACAACGGGCGGCCAGCGAGGTCGGCAACTTCGTAGATTTCGCCGGCGAGGCCTTCTACGAGATCGGACAAATCCGCATGCACATGGGAGACTTCGCCCAGGCTGAGGAGGCCTTCCGGCAAGCTCACGGCCTCGGGCGCGATCCCCAACCGGGCATGGCACTTCTTCAACTCGCGCAAGGAAACAGCGAGAGTGCCTGGACGCTCATCAGCCAGAGCCTTGCCGATGCCACGGCTCCTCTGAAGAAAGCTCGCTTGCTGCCAGCCATCATCGAGGTTGCGCTGGCTCGGGACGATCCCGAATCCGCCCGCGCCGCAGTAACAGAGCTCTCATCTATCGCCGAGGAGTACGGCTCACCCGCCCTGGTGGCTCAAGCCGAGCATGGCCAGGGAGCCGTCAAACTGGCCGATGGCCACGCCGAGCAAGCAGGACCACACTTGCGAAAAGCAATCGAATTGTGGCGCGCCAACGACTTCCCCTACCTGGCGGCCAAGTCCCAAATGGTGTTGGCTCAGGCCTTCCGAAGCCAGGGTTCAGTCGATTCAGCCGAGCTCGAATTCGGGGCAGCCCGGGCCACATTCGAACAACTTGGCGCCATGGCTGATGTGCGGGTGGCATTGCACGCCATGCAGGCTCCCGCTCAAGACAAGCCCAAGGGCGATCGGAGCACACTGGCGCTGATGTTCACGGACATCGTGGACTCGACGGCGCTGATCGGCGTGATTGGAGACCAGGCCTGGGAGCAGCTTCTGCGGTGGCACAACAAGACCCTGCGATCGCTATTCGCCGGCGCCGGCGGAAACGAGGTCGAGAATACTGGTGACGGGTTCTTTGCATCGTTCGACCGGCCGCAGGCGGCAGTCGACTGCGCCGTCGACATCCAGCGCACATTGTCCAGACAAAGGGAGGAACAGGGTTTCGCTCCCGAGGTGCGCATCGGTTTGCACATCGGGGAGGTGACCGAGGTTGCCACCTCTCTTGCGGGCGAGGACGTGCATAAGGCAGCCCGAATATGCAGTCACGCTAAGGGCGGGGAAATCTTGGCAAGCACGGACCTGGCCGGGCTGGTCGAGGCACCAAACGGTGTGGGCGACCCGCACCCGATCGAGCTGAAGGGGTTCGCCGAAGAGGCTGAGGTCGTCAGCCTGAAGTGGATGTAGACAGGACCGGGCCGGCGGCCACTGTCCCGGCACCGCCCGCGATCTCCTCAAATAGCTCGTTGCGCACGACGAGGCGGCAGTCAGCCTCGTAAAGGAACGGCCGAAAACGCGATCTCGACATCGCGATATCCGTTGCCGGCCAGCAGGAGTTCGAGCGACTTGGCCGCCATCTCAGGGTCCACGGCCGGGCCCTGCACGATCCTCCGGATCGGGAGCCGCCCATCGGGATCGGTACCCATAGCCAGACTCATGAAGGGCACCGCGATCCCGCCCCCGGGCCGAAACTGGACACCGTCGAGCTCACCGTTTGGCAGGACATACACGGCCCGCCACTCGTTCTCTTCCGCCCATGCCGGGTCCTTGAAGCTGAACACGTACCCGGCCACTTCACCCAACGCCGAGAAAACTCTGCCGCGCGCCTTCGTCATCTCCGGTCCTGCCGCGGCAACGTCCTTGAAGAGGTCCAGCATCGCATCGGCTACGCCCGAGAGGATCTCGACCTGGCGGGCCTCGTCGTAGATGACCCGGCTCAAGAACCGATCGGGTTGCGGATATGGAGTCGAAGGGCACGCGAGCTCTGAGGGATCAAAACCGATCGCGTAGCCGCCACCCGATGATCCATAACCCCGCCATTGGCTGAGCAGGTCGCCATCGGCACTGAACGAGACGGAGTAGAAGTCGGGGTATCCATCCCAGGATTG
>CAXMOO010000168.1:0-13991 GCA_964195005.1 uncultured Gammaproteobacteria bacterium | reverse complement strand
TGTCTCGGGCTGATCTGTCTCGGGCTGATCTGTCTCGGGCTGATCTGTCTCGGGCTGATCTGTCTCGGGCTGATCTGTCTCGGGCTGATCTGTCATGGCCAACCGATGTTAGCTACGCGGTCGATTGTGCCTTCGAGAACTCAGTTCTCCCCCGCCCACTCTGTATGGAAGAACTCACCGCGGGGACGGTCGACCCGCTCATATGTGTGGGCGCCGAAGTAGTCACGCTGGGCCTGGATGAGGTTGGCGGGCAGACGGGCAGTGCGGTATCCGTCGTAAAAGGCCAGCGCCGCCGAATATGCCGGCACTGGGATCCCCGCCTCTACTGCTCTCCCTACGGTACGCCGCCAACCTGGCTGCGACTTCTCGAGCTCGCCCTGAAAGTAGGGATCGATGATCAGAGACTCGAGCGCGGGGTCGTGGGCAAACGCCTGTTTGATGTACTCGAGCAGCGCCGAGCGGATAATGCACCCCTCCCGCCACAGATACGCGATGCCTCCGAAGTCGAGCTCCCATTCGTACTCCTTCGCCGCTGCCCTCAACAGCATGAAACCCTGCGCGTAGCTGACGATTTTGGATGCGTAGAGAGCATCGTGGATGTCTTCGATGATGGACTTCCGGTCTCCGTCGATTACGGGGGACGGGCCAGAGAGAATTTCCGATGCGGCTACTCGCTGGTCCTTGAGCGCCGAGACAACCCGCGCATACACGGCTTCGGACACCAGCGTCACCGGCACACCCAGCTGGAGTGATGAAATCCCGGTCCATTTTCCGGTACCCTTCTGGCCGGCGGCATCGAGGATCTTGTCCAGGAGGGGTGACCCGTCCCGGTCCCGAAAGGCCATGATGTCGGCGGTTATTTCGGTCAGATACGAGTTGAGAGGCCCGTCCTTCCAGGAAGTGAAGACTGCCGCCATCTCGTCGTGGGAAATTCGCAAACCCGTGTGGAGCAGCGCGTAAGCCTCGGCCAGCACCTGCATGTCCCCATATTCGATGCCGTTGTGGACCATCTTCACGTAGTGACCTGCTCCCCCGGGGCCAACCCAATCGCAGCATGGCGTTCCGTCTGCCACCTTGGCGGCAATCGATTGCAGAATCTCCTTCACCTCCGGCCATGCAGCGGGAGACCCTCCCGGCATGATGGACGGGCCATAGCGAGCACCTTCCTCCCCCCCCGAAACCCCCGTGCCGATGAAAAGGAAGCCCTCTGCCTCGAGCTGGCTGGTTCGACGAGCCGTGTCGTCATAGTGGGCATTGCCACCGTCGAGAATGATGTCGCCGGCATCGAGGAGGCCGGACAGCTGATCAATCACCGCATCAGTAGGGGGGCCGGCCTGAACCATGATGAGGGCGCGGCGAGGAGTCTTGAGCATTGGGACGAGCTCCTCGAGAGTGTTCGCTGCAATGATCCCGGCGGCCGACCCTTCTTCGGCCATGAACTCGTCCTTGCGGGCAGTAGTGCGGTTGTATACCGCAACCTGGAACCCATGGTCGGCCATGTTGAGGGCCAGGTTGCGGCCCATCACGGCGAGCCCGATTACAGCGATGTCGGCAGTCGGCTCTGTCATGAAGTCAAGCTAGTGCTCTGTCCAGTGACGTTGGCGATGTTGAGGACAAGTCGGGGGCGGCGCTGGGAAGGACGCAGGACGAAGGCGCACTTGACGTGCGTCGAGGACGAGGACGCATCCAGCGGCGTCACTGGCCGTCATAAACGCGGCAAACGTTGCTGGGCGGGGCACTAGTGCGCCCCGTTGACGGTGGGGCCGGCTGTTGCCAGGCGCCGACCAATAGGATCAGCAGGTGAATGAGCGAACAATCCTGGTGCTGACCGGCGGCGACCCGGCCAATCCACGCCGACCCCTGCCGGAGGCTGATCTGGTTATCGCCGCCGACTCGGGACTGGACCAGGCCGGCCGACTCGGGCTCACGGTCGATTTGCTGGTCGGGGACCTCGACTCGATCTCGGAAGCGGCACTGGCGGCCGCCGGGGAGGCGGGGACGCGAATTGAGCGCCACCCGGTGGACAAGGACGCCACCGATCTGGAACTGGCATTGGCCGCGGCCCGGCGAGAAGGCGCCAGCCTGGTCGTAGTGGTCGGAGGCGCCGGCGGCCGCATCGATCACCTGCTTGCCAATGCGCTGCTCCTGGCCTCACCGGCCTGGGCCGACCTCGAGATCGAATGGCTCATAGGCGACGCACGCATTGTGGCCGTGCACAGCGAGGCGTGGTTCTCCGGGCAACCAGGCGACCTGCTCACAATCCTGCCGATAGGCGGTCCCGCCTCGGGAGTCAGCAGCGAGGGCTTGCAATTCAAGCTGGCCGACGACATCCTGCTCGCCGGCTCGACGCGGGGAGTCAGCAACCTCCTGACTGAAGAGCGAGCAGTAGTGCGGTTGAGCTCCGGCGTGCTACTGGCGATCCACCAGCCGGCGGCCGTTTAACCCCCGGTAGTCAGATCAACGATCTCGGCCTGGGCTGCGTGAACCAGAGAATCGTGATCAATGGGGAACACGGTGGTGGGCGTTCCTGCTGCGGCCCACAGCTCGGAATAGCGAGCCAGCAAACGGTCGGCCAGGACGCGGGGCCGGGCACCGGCGTGGCCGAATGGCGGAGTCCCTCCGGCCGCATAGCCGGTGGCGGTCCTCACCTCGTCCAGCGTCGCTCGCCGGGCCTCGGCGCCGTCCAGTGCCGCTGCCAGTTTGTCGAGATCTACTCGCATGTCTCCTGACACGAGGGTGATCACTGGTTCCCCATCCACCATGAAGACCAGACTCTTAACGATCGCCCCCACTTCGCACCCGACTGCTTCCGCGGCGTCAGAGGCCGTCTTGGTGCCCTCCGGGAACTCACGAACCTCGAGCTCCAACCCGAGCCGGACAGCAGCTTCCAGCAGCCGACGGGTCGCGGCGGGCATATCCATGAGTGCCCAAACTAGCTGAAAACCCGGCTGTCTATCCGCCCATTCCCATTAGGCTGACCCGGATCCCTCGACGTCCGAAGGCTTTTCTGTGCAACGAATTACTGCTCTGTTGGCGATTGGATCGGTGGTGGCAACCGCCTGCTCCAGCGGAGTTAGTACCGAATCCACCACCCTGCCGCCGCCAGCGGAATGTATCGCCATCGCCGACGAGACCGTGGCGATGCTGCAAGATATGATCGCGGCGGTGGAGGCCCTGCCGGCCAACGAGCTACCCGACAGCACGGATCCCGCCGCACTTCTCAACAGTCTCGACACCGACACGTTCTTCGAACTTCGGGGACGTGCGGACAGCCTCGGCACCCGGGGCCAGGAGTTGGAATGCTCAGACGCTGAGGGCCAAGGGTTAGTTCTCGACCGGGTTGACCAGCTGCGGGCAACAACTGCCATCGGGGTCGCGATGCGCGATGGCATCATTCGGGGCATTGAACAGACCCAGGTGAACTAGGAGTCTGCTGAGTAAGGCCGTTGTCGAGAGCGACGGCCAGGCGCGCCAATCGCAAGGACGAGGTTTCGCCACTCCTCGGAGCGGAATGTTGGCGGGGCCGAGGACGCTGCGAGTGGTGATGGCTGGTCGTCGAAATCGGCGACATGCCTTGCTCAGCGGGCTCCTATGTCGACAGCCTCTACGCCTAATTCGGTAGCAAGGTGGGTCATCCTCACATCGTGCTCGTCTGTCGGAAGCCGATCGACAATCAAAACTGAAGGGCAAACCCCGACGAGTAATGCCCCGGGTTTGAGACCGGGAAGCAGCCGGTCGTAATAAGCGGCCCCGCGGCCGAGGCGACCGCCTCGCCGATCGAAAACCCGGCCTGGAATGAGCGCGACGTCGATGCTTTCCGGGTCGGCGTGCGGGGCGTCGGCCACAGGCTGCATGAATCCGTACCTGTGGCGCTCCAACGGAACGCTCAGCGGGTGGACCGTGAGTGGCCCATCGAGTGGAGTCCTCGTGACTAACAACCGGGCCGTGACAACGCCGTCGCTGAATCCCGAAAGGTCGACTTCTCCCGGCATGGGCAAGTAGAACAGGATCGTCTCGGCCGACCGCGCCGGCTCCCAGGCTGCCAGGTGGCTCACCACCTGAGGGCTGAGCCCGGCTAGGTCAATGCGGGCCCACGTATCGTTCGCCCAGCGCCGCCAGGCGCCCTTGGACGCCCCCGGCACTAAGGGGGGTATCCCCGTCATGCGAGCAGCTTCGCCCCCAGCTTCTGGAACTCATCCTGATTCGAGGCTGGAATCAGGTAATTGGCGGTATCACGGATCAGCTCGAGATTGTCCACGACGTCCTCGGTTGCGAGCTGCCCGTCATTGACCGGATGCTTGAAGAAGCCGTCGGTTAGGCCGACAAAAATGCGGCTCACAGACCCGCCGCCGACCGACCAGATCTCTCCCGTAAGGTCACAAGACTCCGATGTGAGATAGGCGACGGCCGGGCTCACAGCCTGAGGCCCAAACTGGTCGGCAGTAATGCCGAAACTGCCAAGGAGCTCCTCGGTCATACGGGTGACGGCAATGGGAGCGATGGCATTGACCTTGATGTTGTACTTGGCTCCTTCGAGCTTGAGGACGTTCATGAGACCGATCAGCCCCATCTTGGCCGCCCCGTAGTTGGATTGGCCGAAGTTGCCCATTGAGCCCGAAGCCGAAGATGTCATCAAGACCCTCCCGTAGCTCTGCTCGCGCATATGCGGCCAGGCAGCTCGAGTGACCCAGAAAGCGCCCCGCAGGTGAACGTCCAGCACGGCCGTGACCTGGTCCTCCTCCATGTTGGCGAACGACTTGTCGCGAAGAATCCCGGCGTTGTTGATGACAACGTCGAGTCGCCCGAATTCGTCAAGCGCCTTCCGCACGATGGCGGCGCCGCCATCCGGCGTTGCCACGGAAGAATACTCGGCAACCGCGGCACCCCCGGCGGCAACGATCTCGGCAACCACTGCATCGGCAGCACTGCTGGCGGCGCCGGTTCCGTCGACACTTCCGCCGAGGTCGTTCACCACTACCGCGGCCCCGAGACCGGCGAGCAAGAGCGCGTGCTCCCGGCCCAGACCGCCACCGGCGCCTGTAATCACTGCCACCCGGTCCTTGAAATCCACCATCGGCCCTCTCCTTTTGAACGTGCCAAAACTGTAGTAGTGGCGCTTTACCCCCCTAACCTCTGGGCGATGTCCGAGGTTCTCAATGTCGAGATAAACAACGGGGTCGCCACCCTCTGGCTTGACCGCCCGGACGCTCGCAACGCTATGGGCCCGGAACTCTTTGCCGACCTACCGACGGTGATGCAAGAACTGGCGGTTGACGAGACCGTTCGCACGATTGTGATCGCCGCCCGGGGGGAGGCATTCAGCGTGGGGCTCGACCTCAAGGCGTACGGCGCCGCGCTCGCCGGCGGGTTCGGCGACGAGGGTGGCGTTGCCGGAGCCCGACAAACGATGCAAGCCGCCGAGCACATGCAAGCAGCCATGAGCGCCGCTGCTCTGTGCCCTAAACCCGTGATTGTCGCCATTCATGGCTATTGCATCGGCGCCGGAGTTGACCTCATCACGGCCTGTGACATTCGGATCGCGTCCGAAGACGCGGTTTTCTCCATTCGCGAGACGAAGATGGCGATGGTGGCCGACCTGGGGACTTTGCAGCGTCTGCCTCGCATCATCGACCCCGGCTGGGTTGCCGAACTTGCGTTCACCGGGCGGGACTTCAGCGCCTCCGAAGCACTCCAGATGGGTTTGTTGAGCCACGTCTATGTCGATGCCGACGCCACCCTCAAAGCTGCCCTCGATCTGGCTTCCGAGATCGCCGCCCAATCGCCCCTCGCCGTGCAAGGGGTCAAGGCAGTGCTCAGGGCTGGTGAGGGCAGGACGGTGCAAGAAGGCCTCGACTACGTAGCGATGTGGAGCGGGGCCTTCCTCCACTCGAATGACCTACGGGAGGCTGTAATGGCTTTCCTGGAGAAGCGGGACCCCGAATTCGGGGGGAGCTAACCGTGCGAGGTTTGCTCGCGACGGTGCGGGCGGTGGTGGCTTATCCGTCGATCATCGTGATAACCCTGATCCTCGGGTTCGTGGCGATCATCGGGGCCCGGCTCCCGAGACGGTGGCGTGTGTCAGACCGGGCGGCCCGCGTCTGGGCATGGTTGTTTCTCAAGCTGGCCGGGCTGCACTATCACGTGGAGGGTAGGGAGAACATCGACCCGGCGGTTCCGCAGGTGATCGTCTCCAACCATTTATCCAACCTCGATCCGATGACTCACTGGTTGGCCCTCTGGCCACTGCACTATCGATATATGGCCAAGAAGGAGCTCTACAAGATCCCTTTGTTTAGCTCGGCGATCAAGGCCATGCACATGGTGAAGGTCGACCGACAAGCCGGCGTCGGTGGCTATGAGTTCATCAATCGGCAGGTCCGCGAGGTCTTCGCGCTCGGCTATTCGTTGATGGTCTACGGCGAGGGAACCCGCTCACGGACGGGGGAGATCAGGGATTTCAAGAAAGGGCCTTTCATCCTTGCAAAGGCTATCGACGCACCAATCCTGCCGGTCACCATTCATGGTCCGGAACACGCCTGGCCCCCCGGCGACTGGCGCATGTATGGCGGCAAGGCCACGGTGGTCGTCCATCCGCTGCTCGAATTCAGCGGGACAGTCGAGGACATGCAAGTTCGGACGCATCAGATCATCGCCGAGACATACGCTCGTCTGGAAGCGCCTGCCTAAAGACGGCCTGCGTCGATGATCCGCTGAAGGAACTGCTGGGTCCGGGCTGCCCGGGGATTCGTAAAGATCTCCTTAGGAGCTCCCTGTTCCAATATCACACCATCATCCAAGAAACAGACCCGATCGGCGACATCGCGGGCGAAGCCCATCTCGTGGGTGGCGATCAGCATGGTCATACCCTGGTCTTTCAGGCCGCGGATCACGTCGAGGACCTCCGCCACCAGCTCGGGATCCAAAGCTGACGTGATCTCATCGAAAAGCATGAGTTCGGGCTCGGACGCCAGCGCCCGGATCACCGCTACTCGCTGTTGCTCACCGCCGGAGAGTCGATCTGGGTAGTCGTGTATCTTGTCGACCAGGCCGAATCTTTCCAGCAAGACAGCGGCGCGCTCTTCGGCAAGCTGCCGACCGAGCCCGTGAACCTTGCGCGGGCCAAGAGTGATGTTGGTGAGCACGTTCATGTGCGGGAACAGGTTGAAAGCCTGGAACACGATCCCCATCTTCTGGCGTACAACGTCCGGGTTCACGTCGGGTCCGGTAATCTCCCGACCATCGAGCGAGATGGAGCCTTCGTCAATGGGTACCAACAGGTTGACGCATTTGAGCAACGTCGACTTGCCCGATCCGGAGGACCCGATCAGGCACACCACCTCGTGCTCTTTCACGCTCAGGTCAATGTCCCGCAAGACCTCCTTCCCGTCGAAGGACTTACCTACGTCGCGGATCTCGAGCTTCGCCGCCATCAGCTGCTCATCGCCTGTCTCCGGCGACGATCCCTGTCCGTGTACCAGTCTGTGAACCGGGCCACCGGGACGCTCACCAGCAGAAACAGCACGGCGGCGGCGATATATCCCGTGTAGTTAAAGGTGTTGGCCTTGAAGATCTCGGCTTCTTGAACACCCTCCCGCACTCCAAGTATGAACACGAGCGCTACGTCCTTCTGCAGGCTGACGAAGCCGTTGAGAAGGGCGGGAATAACGTTTCGGATCGCCTGGGGCACCAGCACATACCGCAAAGTCTGCAGCTGAGTTAGGCCAAGGGAGCGAGCCGACATCCGCTGGCTTTCTTGCACCGACTCGATCCCCGCTCGGTACACCTCAGCGGTGTACGCCGTATAGGAAATGACCAAAGCGGTGACTCCCCAAAACAAGGCTCCATTCGGTACGCCCTGCAACTGGAGGGCGGGCACGCCGAAACCCAGCAGGAGGATGAGCAAGATTATGGGAATTCCGCGCACCAGGTCGATGTAGAAGATGGCAAGTACCCGTAACGGAAGAAAGGCCGGTCCTCGTAGCGCCCGGATCATCGCCACCAGAAGTGCTAGCGCCAGAATGAGCACCTCGGCCACCATAAACATCTGCACGTCGAGCCAGAATCCGCTGAGCACCTTGGGAAACACCTCTCGAAACGCAGATGGGCTGAAAAACTGCTTCTGCACAGCCGGCCAGGTTTCAGACGTTAGAACCCAGACCAACACCACGGCCGCGAACACGATCGTCGAGATAACCGCAATAAGGGCGCCGCGGGCACCTTCCTCACGACTGCGAGGGGAACGCCCCGGGCCAAGCAATCTTGGCCCGCGGCGCATTACCTCATCCAATGGAGACGAACGGTCGGTCACGTCCGCTCCCTACTTCACTTACGGACTGAAGACAGCGACGTCCGTTAGCTGCACGAGCCACTCTTGTTCGATCGCCGCGAGGGTGCCGTCCCCCTTCAGTGCGTTGAGGGCATCGTCGACGCAGGGTACGAGTGGGTTTCCTTCCGCGAAAAGTAAACCAAACTCCTCGGGGACGGCGCCGGGTGTCTCGAACTGACCGACCACAACACCGTTGTCCATCACACAACAGCTGATGAACAGAGCCGTCGGCAGGTCAACGACGAAGGCGTCGATCTGGTCGGCCGCGAGGGCAGCCTGGACGTCGGTGTTGTCGGTGTAGACCTTGGCCTCGCTGTCGGGGTCGATCACAGTCTCTATCAGATTCAGGCTGGTCGTTCCGATCTGAGCACCGAGGCGCAGCCCTTTGAGGTCGGCGATCGACGTGAGTCCAGCGGCTGGACCGTCGGCTTCGGCTACGAGCGCCTGTTTAACCTCGTAATACCCGGTACTGAAGTCGACCACCTCTTCGCGCACTGGTGTGATGGAGAATTGCTGGAGGTTGAAATCCCAGTCCTTTTGTCCGGGAGCAATAGCCTCATCAAATCCAGTGCGGACCCATTTGACCTGATCGTCGGTGAAACCCATCTCGTTGGCCACGGCGTAAACGACTGCGCTCTCGAAGCCCTGCTTACTGGTGGGATCGTCATCAAGGACGTATGGGAAGAACGCCGGCAAGCCCGTGGCCACGGTGAGGACGCCCGCGTCGACCAGGTTGAGCTGATCAATAGCGCAAGCGTCAACAGCCACCGTTGTCGTGGTGGTGTCAGGCGCCGCGGTGGTAGTGGTGGCCGCCGTTGTGGTTGTGGTGTCCGCGACCACCGGAGTGGTGGTGTCGGAATCTCCGCTTCCACACGCTGCTGCCACCAAGGACAGCGCTAGCAATGTCAACCCGAATCTGGTCCGCATGGGATTCTCCCTCGTTAGCAAAGACGCAGGCTACCCCTTCAACCGGATTGCGACCACCAAACTTCGAGATCATTCCGCAAACGGGCTCGCTCCGCATCAGCTGCCCAGCTCGCCTCAACTGCGTTGAGAGACAGCCGGCGCATCGTCTGACGATCCAACCCGAACTCTGTTTCAACGTCTTCGTACTCCCCCGCCAGAGTGGTATTGAACATTGCCGGATCATCCGTGTTGATCGTCACATTGACCCCAGCAGCAATCAGGTCCCGCACCGGATGGGTGTCCCAGTTGGCAACTACGCCGGTCCGCAGGTTGGATGTCGGACAAGTCTCCAGCGGGATCTGGTGGGTAACCAGGTGCTCGATCAACTCGAGGTCTTCCACCGCCTGCACGCCATGACCGATTCGTTCGACGTTGAGTGCCCGCAGCGCTCCCCAGATGCCTTTCGGACCTGCCGCCTCACCGGCATGGGCCGTGAGCCGGAGCCCGGCCTCGGCAGCGCGGTGGTAGACCCCGGCGTATTGCTCAGGAGGATGTCCCACCTCCGACCCGCCTAGGCCGACCCCGATGACGCCGGCTTCGGGCGCTACCTCCTCCACCGCAGCAAGGGTCCGGGCCGCCCGTGCCGGACCTGTCTCGCGGACCAGATCGACGATCAGTGCCACCCTGGTGCCATTCACCCGGTCCAGACCTTTCCGAATCGCCGCAGCGAGCGGACCCGGCCACAGGTCATGCATGGCGAAATCGGTGGGAGAAAAGAAGGCTTCGGCATATTCGACGTTCTGCGCGGCCAGGCGGGCGGCCACCGCTTCGGCGGCGAAGGTGAAAGCCCCGTAGCTGGAGAGATAGCGGTTCTTCCAAACCCAGGTTTCGATGAAGTGGGCGAAGTCGCGATACGCGAAGCGATCATCCAGGTCTTGGCGAGTTCGGACCCCGGGGTCACCGCCGGCTTGCTCAATGAGCGACCAGAGAGCATCCAGCGGAATGGCCCCTTCCAGGTGCAAGTGAAGCTCCACCTTGGGCATGGTCTCGTAGAAGGACACGGGGGGAGGCTAGAAGAACCGTATGCCCTCCCTGCCCGTCTGCGCCCCTCCCTTGGCTTGGGGAGGGGTCGGGATGGGTCGTTCCCAGCAACGGCGGGAGTGCAGAAGATCGTGGGAAAGGAGATTGTTACTTTAAGAGCACGATGGGCACGTGGTGGTTCGGTCCCGCATCCCAACGCGCGCTTTCAGGTGAGTTGACGGTTGGGAGCGCGCCATCACCTTGTCGTGTGTCAACGACCGCCCCGCGGAACAGCTCTCTTCAGGGCGCCGTTGGGGGGTTTGGTACCCACCCCCAGCCCCTCCCACTCCGCTTTGCTCCGCAGGAGGGGAGACGCTTTTGGGGAAATCTCAGGCGTCAGTCGTAGATACCCACCAGATAGGTCTTGCCTTCCCGTACCTCACACAGGAAAGCTCCGGCCGAAGTAACTATCTGATATCGATCTCCCGAGCCCTCCCCTTCCCACCACCGCCCCACTCGCCGCCAGGGACCGGCCCACGACAGCACCGGCTCCCAGCGGCTGCGCAGTCGCACGCGGGCCGGCATTCCCTCATCCCACTCCACATTGACCGACGGGGGCTGAGGAGGCATCAACGCCGGAGAAGGGGCCGGGAGCTTGCCAGGCCAGGGAGCCGCCGGGTCGCGAGCCGGTGCCGGCTCGTTTTCCCCCCACCGGAACCACTGCACCTGGTCCGCCGGATCGCGACCCCCCTGGCGCCGAGCCAGGAGAACCGCATCGGGGCCTAACAACGACTGGGCCCGAATCAGGGCCCGGGTAGCTTCGGCGTCATTCACCGGATCTTCGGCCAGTCCCAACTGACGGCCTTCCCCGGAAACGTCGGCGGGAGCTATCCGCAGCCGGCGCAGCCCCCCGCTGATGCCCCCCGATTCGACCCAAGCCCGAAGCTGCCAGCGAACCCGCTCCGCCAGGTTGGGCTCGTCAAAAGGGTCAGCACTTCTCCAAATCCTCCGCAAAACTGTGCCGTCTACGGCCTCCCCCTCGATCTCCACCTGATGAGGAGCTACTCCCTGCGCTTGCAATGGCTCGAGCAATTCATGGGCCAGCCGACGCGAAACGAACCCGGCTTGTTCCAGATTGACCAGGGGCTCTTCGAACTTTTCCTCGACCCCGGCATCCTCTGGGATTTGACGCGGTCTGAGTGAACGATCCTCACCGGAAGCTTGCTCATGAGCGCTGATCCCCAGGAGACCGAATCGCGAAGCCACCGCCGCGCGCGGCAAACGGGCTAATTCTCCAAGGGTGGTTATCCCCAGCCAGCGGAAGGTATCGGCCAGCTCTTCCCTACCAATAGCTCCTATGTCCAATGAAGCCAGGAAACCTGCCTCATCGGTAACGATGTAGGGAACCCCCACCCGGGCTTGTATTGCGGCCCGATGTGCCGCGAAAGGCCCATGGGCCAGGCCGAGGAGGGCCCCGGAACCACATGCCGCCTCTATACCTTCAGCGAGTCGTTCGACCAGGGCTTCTTCTCCTCCGTAATACCGGACGGCACCCCCCACAGGGAGAAATGCCAGCCCGGGATTGGCTATCTCCACCCGTGGTATGAGCTGCTCCATGGTTGCCACTACCGGCTCAAAGGCCCCGGCCTCGGCACCGGGATCTTGTGCCAGGGTGACGACTGTGGGACAAACTGCCTCAGCTTCCCGACGCCGCATCCTCAAGGTCACTCCTCGAGAGCGCGCTAATTCATTGGCAGCAACCACCCGGTTGTCATCTGCAACCACCTGGCATGGTCTATCCGACGGCGCGCTCAGGCATCGCAACGGCCATTCTGGAAACCACACGCACAGCGTCCGTCCCATCGTCCTCCACCTCGATCAACTGCTGAATGCCCCCCATCCCCTTTCCCGACGCCAGTAGCTGCAACCGGCGGCTACGCAAACGGCCATGGCCTTCCCCGACTCCATGCCACTCCACTTCCTGGGCCTCCAGGCGAGTGAACACAAGCCCCTTCGGCAACTCTCCGCTCACAGGCCGCAAAATCAACGATGTCGAACGGGCCCGGGCCAATGCCCCCAATCGACGCAACATTTGCGGGGCCGCCCCCGGCGGAACTTCGGCGTACACGGCCCCCATCCCTTCCACCAGGGCGGCCGTCACCTGGGGCCACTGGAGAGGATCGGAACACCTCACAACCACCAGCCGTTCGGCGGAAACGCCCGCCTCCCAAGCAGCTGCCGGGCACAGCCATCCGCGTACGTCGACGCACGCCAGCCATCCCCCGGCTCCCGCCAGCATGCTCAGGCCGATCCGGGTAAGGCCAAAGCCCGGGGCTCCTATCAGCCCCACCACCTGACCGGGCACCAAATCGAGCTCCTGATCCTCCCGCCGGACAACATTCATAGGACCAATCACCCTAATCGAACATACGTTCGATTAGCAACCTGGGCTCCCTCCGAACCAGCCGATCACACCCGAAAGTGGGTAAACGGAAAATAAGTACACTGACCACAGGGGCCAACCGATGTTGTCAGGGGCCACTCCGAGGGAACAATGGTCTTCAATTCAGTTGAATTCGCAGTCTTTCTGCCCCTCGTTTTCATCCTTTACTGGACCGTGTTACGCAAGCGTCAGAACGCTCTTCTGCTAGTCGGCTCCTATATTTTCTACGGTTGGTGGGACTGGCGGTTCCTTGGCCTCATCCTCATATCCACCGTCACGGACTTCTTCGTCGCTCAGGCAATAGAGGACAGCGACGACGCCAAACGCCGCCGCCTGTTCATGTACCTGAGCGTCGCCGTCAACCTCGGCATCCTCGGCTTCTTCAAGTACTTCGACTTCTTCATCGACTCGGCAGCAGAGACCATCGAATCGGTGGGCCTCAACCCCAACCTGCCAACACTCAGCATCCTGCTGCCGGTGGGCATCTCGTTCTATACCTTCCAGACGCTGGGCTACACGATCGACGTTTATCGCCGCAAGATGACGGCCTCGCGCAACCCGCTCGCCTTCGCCGTGTACGTCGCCTATTTCCCTCAGCTGGTGGCGGGGCCCATTGAGCGAGCCAGCCGGCTGCTGCCACAAATCGAGCGCCTCCGGGTTCGCCTCACGTCACCCGAGCTGCGATCCGGCCTCTACCTCATCCTCATCGGCCTGTTCAAGAAGGTCGTAATCGCCGATGGATTGGCGCCTATGGTCAACGAAGCGTTCGGTCGCTCCGGGAGCGGGGATTGGGTCCGGCTGCTCCTCGGCATTTACGCCTTCGCCTTACAGATCTATGGCGACTTCTCTGGCTATTCGTCCATTGCTCGCGGCACCAGTCGACTGCTGGGAATCGAGCTCATGGAAAACTTCCGCCAGCCGTATTTGTCACGCAACATCACCCATTTTTGGCGTACCTGGCACATCTCCCTGTCAACCTGGCTACGCGACTACCTCTACATAACGCTGGGCGGCAATCGGAAAGGACGCATCTTCACCTACCGAAACATGATGCTGACAATGCTGCTCGGTGGGCTCTGGCACGGCGCGGGCTGGAACTTCGTGCTCTGGGGCGGCCTTCACGGAGTCGGCCTGACGGTGAACCACGGCTGGCGGGCACTGCGCCGGGGCGCGCCCGCGCGCCGATTGCCGCTCGTACGCGCCGCCGCGCGGCTGGCGACCTTCCTGTTCGTGCTGCTCGGCTGGGTCTTCTTCCGAGCCGAGACGCCCCAGGCCGCCCTCGGCATACTGACCGCG
>CAXMOO010000167.1:0-34250 GCA_964195005.1 uncultured Gammaproteobacteria bacterium | reverse complement strand
CGCTCGACCTGACCGAATTGGTCGAGATCGCCAAAGCGGCACACGAAATGAGTCACCCCGG
Source organism: uncultured Gammaproteobacteria bacterium (assembly GCA_964195005.1). Taxonomy (GTDB): domain Bacteria; phylum Actinomycetota; class Acidimicrobiia; order Spongiisociales; family SHLN01; genus JAUXLW01. The sequence goes on along the minus strand of CAXMOO010000167.1, from coordinate 34,189 downwards.
CTTTACGGAATGCCTCGAACCACTCAATAATCCGATCCGGCGTACCCACCGGACCCCAGTTCGAGAGATCCATCGATTGGCTCAATTCGGGGTAATACTGGGATATATATTGGCCGAATGCGGCCCCGGCCTCCTCCTCGGAGTCTCCAATATTCATTGTGACTTGATAGGAGATGGCGTAATCGGAGATATTGACGCCCATGGCGGCCGCAGCCTCCTTGAGGTAGCCGAGCTGCTCGACAACCTCTTCAGGATGTTGGGCACGGCAACACGTCATCCAGCCTTCTCCAAGCTCGACGATGCGGCGGCAGGCTCGCTCGAGTCGACGGTTGGCTACCTCACTCTCTAAGTCCCCAAGCAGCCGGATGTTGGAGACCACCCAGATCGGTGGGGGAGATTGCACAGGCATGAGCGGGCCCATCTCCGTACCGGAGTAGAAGGAGACATCGTCGTAGGCGAAGTGTTCACCCTGGAACGACACGGAGCCTTCGCTCCACAGCCGTTGCAGGACCCTAAGCCCTTCCTCGAATATCCCCGCCCTCTTCTTGAAGTCGAGACCGAGAGCAGCAAATTCCCGACGAACGCCTTCTTCGGGATTCCCCATGCATGCTCCGAGGATCGTCCGACCGTTAGAGATTTTGTCAAGGGTTGCCCATTCGAGGGCGAGATACAGCGGGTTCCGTGTCGACGTAACGAGACAGGACGTTCCGAGCTTGACCCGCTCCGTACGCTGTGAGATAGCCGACAGCAAGCTGATCGCCTCCCAACGAGGCTTGGAAAACAGGCTGTCCCCCACCCAGACCGAATCGAAGCCATCTGTCTCAACGAGTGTGGAAAGGTCGAGCAGATCCTGCAACGAATAATCGGGAGCAATGAGCGGTTCCCGGTTATTCAGGTTGACACCGAAGTGCATGAGGAATCTCCCACGAACGCTCAATCTTTCCAAGCTTACCGAACGGGTTCGACGGCCAGCCGAGGTCGACTAACCGGAACTGGAGGCCGGAAAATACCGCAAGCAATCAAGAGCCTTCTCGACCTTGCGGGAAGCCGGTGCCGACGAGAGGATCCACCGCGTACACACGGGAAGGGAACCCCATCCGGCAGCTGAGTGCGCCTTCAAAGCCCGACAGTGCGAGGATGTGAGAGAAGCTGTTGCCCACCAACCGAAGCGTCGTCGAAGGAGCTCCCCCCGTGAATACGCCAATCCAGGATTCGATACAACACCACTCAGCCTTGATGCAACAGGTGAATGACTTCGTCTACTCGAACCCTGAGCTTGGCTACGAGGAAGATCAATGTGCGCAGTATCTGGTGGGGGTCCTCCGCGACCTGGGCCTGGACGTCGATTGGCCATTCGCGGGGATCCGCACGTCCTTCAAGGCAACACTCACAAGCTCCCAGGGCGGTGGACCAAGTGTGGGCCTGGTGATGCTTTACGATGCCGTCCCCGCCGTGGATGAAGACGGCAGCTATCTCCCAAATCATTCATGTGGACACAGCGTGATCTCTGGAGCCGTGGTGGGAGCCGTCGCTGCATTGACTGACGTGCCGCGCGCCGGAAGTGTCACGGTCATCGGACTGCCCGGCGACGAGATCGGTGCACCCCAGGTGGCACAGCGAGGAGGAAGCAAGGCACTGACTGCCGCAGGAGGTGAATGGGACGCGTTTGACGCCGTGTACTACGCGCATCCGGAATTCGACAACACCGTCTCTCAGGTCTCGCGCTGGATGGAGCGCTACCGGCTGTCTCTTCACTCGCCTCGCAATCTTGAACAGCATGGCGAGCAAGACGGGTCGGTGCTGTGGACGGTTCAGGCAATGTTGAGCGAGGTTCGTTCTATGGAGGAGCGCCACACGCAGGAGTTCGTCATGGTCAAGAACGTCTCCGTCAACGGCGACGTTGAAACCGATTGCCGAATTAGCGCACATATGCAGATCCTCTTGTTCGGCCTGACCAATGCGGATGTCGCTCAGCGCGTGGCCGAGCTGGAAACTGCGGTTGCGACGGTCAGTGCCGATGCTCAAATCCGTATTGACCTGCAACGGATTGGTAAACCCTATATGGGGGTCGTCCCCAATCAGACGCTCACCAGGGTCGTGCAACAGACCATGGCCGACATGCAGTTGGATGTTCTAACCGACCCGGAACCACTGCCCTTCGCCACCGACTTCGGCAATATCTCCCGGCGCGCACCCAGCGCTCTTATTGGCACGGGACGCCAGGGTGGTTGGCAGTTCCACAACCTCGAAGGCGACAGGGAGTTCCAGAGCGCCGATGGGCAGCAGGTGATGATCGTGACCGCAGAGGTCTTGGCAAGGGCTATCACGGCGTTTTGGGAAGACCCCGGAATTGTTGTTCAGGCTCGAACTGATTTCGAGGCAAACATCGGCGGCGCAAGTCCCTGATCCAGCCGACTATGACGCGTCTGGCTAACCCCCTCGTTTGCTCCGGGACCACTTGAGGAACCGCGCCTTGGGCCAGGTGTTGGCCACCATCTTCTTGTCAACCCAGCCTCGTTGGGCATTCAAGACCCCATACTCCATGCGCACTCCCTCATTCGTGTGGTGGGAGTCGGTATCGATGACGAAGGTAACGCCATGCTCGATGCCGGTGCGGATGGCCTCCGGAGTTGCATCGAGGCGATCGAGAGCGCCGTTGACTTCGATAGCGGTATCGGTGGCAGCTGCCGCCTCCATGACCGCTTCCAGATCTAATTCGATGCCGGGCCGACGCCCGATGTAGCGGCCCGAGAGGTGGCCGATGGCGTTGACGGCCGGATTGGCCATCGCTTGCAGTACTCGCTCGGTCTGCTGATTTTGGTCGAGGTCGAAGTAGGAGTGAACGCTGGCCACGGTCCAATCGAACTCGAGGAGGAAGTCGGGGTCGTAGTCGACGCTTCCGGTCTTGCCGATGTTGAGCTCACAGCCGTGAAGAATCGTCAGATCGGGATACGAATCTTGCAGCCTGGAGATCTTGTTGCGTTGCGCCCTCATCTGCTTGCGGGAAGCCCCATTGATCGTGAGGTCCTCACCATGGTCGGTGATGGCAACGTACTGATACCCGCGCCCGGCAGCAGCGGCCACCATCTCCGCCAGAGTGGAGCGCCCATCCCCGGAGAGCGATGAGTGGTAATGGAGGTCACCCTTGATATCTTTGAGCTGCACCAGGTTGGGCAACTCACCGACGGCCGCCTTTTCTATCTCTCCCGTGTCTTCTCGCAGGGTGGGCGGGATGAAGGGCAGGTCGAGCTTGGCGTAGATCTGCTTTTCGGTTTTGGATGCCACCACCTTGTCGGTTTCGATATCTGACAAGCCATACTCATTCAGGAGCAATCCGCGGTCGATTGCCAGCTGGCGCAGATGAATGTTGTGGGTCTTGGATCCTGTGAAGTAGAGGAGCGCGGCCCCGTACTCCCCCGGTAAGACCACTCGCAGATCCACCTGCAGCCCGCTGCTGATGAGGACCGAACTCTTGGTTTCCCCGTGTCCCATGACGTCGGACACCGATCCCATCGCCACGAAGTGGTCCATGATGGGTTGCGGTTTGGTGGACGACACCAGAATGTCGATATCGCCGATGTCTTCCTGAAAGCGCCGCAGGCTGCCGCAATAGTCGATCTGTCTCACCCCCGGGAGTGCACCCAGTTCGGCCACTATGGCTCGAGCCAGCGGGAGTGCCTCGACGATCGGTGTGCGGGCGTCTTTGCCGTGCAGGCCGAGTCGCTCGATGGATCGGGTGATCTTCTCCTCACTCTTGGCACCAAGCCCCGGAAGGTCCCGCAGCTTCTCGGAAGCAATGGCCGCCTGCAGATCTTCCAGGTTGTTGACCTTCAGTTTGTCGCGCAGCATGAGCAGCGTCTTGGGCCCCAACCCGGGTATGCGAGTGAGGTTGACGAATTCGGCCGGGTATTTCTTACGAAGCAGCTCCAGCTTGGTGATGGTCCCTGAGTCGACAAACTCGAGGATCTTGTGGGCTGTGCTCTTACCGACGCCTTTGATGGCGACAAGGTCGGCCTCGGTGAAGGATGCCACGTCGCCGGTGACTGTCTCGAGCCCCTGGATGGCGTTGTCATACGCCCGGACCCGAAAGGCCTGGGGGCTCCCCTCCTCCAACGTCATCAGAACCCTCAGCTCCTTGAGAGCGTGGATGATGGCCGACTTGCTGCTCACGCCGCGCAGGCTACAGGGTGGGGGGCCTACTCAGATAGGCTCGGCACATGACCTTTTCGATCGTGGCATGGGACCAGGAGGAACGGGAGTGGGGGGTGGGGGTCGCCTCTAAGTTCCTCGCTGCCGGATCGGTGGTGTCCTGGGCCCGGGCCGGCGTGGGTGCCATCGCCACCCAGGCCTACGCCAATGTGACCTACGGCCCGCGGGGCCTCGACCTGCTGGCGGCCAAAACCGCCGACGAGGTAGTGGCCGAGCTCACCGGATCCGACCCCGAGAGCACCCAGCGCCAACTGGGAGTGGTCGACCGCAACGGACAGGCGGCGGCGTTTACCGGCGCCGAATGCTTCGATTGGGCAGGAAGCAAAATCGGGGACGGCTACACCTGTCAGGGCAACATCCTCACCGGTCCCGAGGTGGTGGAGAACATGGCCGCCGCCTTCGAGTCGACTTCGGGTGATCTCACCGCCCGCCTGCTAATGGCGATGTCCGCCGGGGACGCGGTCGGCGGAGATCGACGCGGCAAACAGTCGGCCGCCATGCTGATAACTCGAGAGGGCGGCGGCTATCTGGGCGGCACCGACGTCGCCCTGGACCTACGCGTCGACGACCATCCGGAGCCGGTGGCCGAACTGGGGCGAGTCATCGAGGTCCATCGGCTGCTCTTTCCCAATCCCCGGGATCTGGATTTCGTCGACATCGATGACCCCCTGGCAGGGCGGATGGCGGTTGCCCTCAGCGCAGCCGGATTCGAGACCAATTCCCCGGCCTACGACGAGTCGCTCAGGAAAGCACTGTTCTCGTGGATGGGAAACGAGAATCTGGAGATGCGCTGGTCGGACGATCCGGTAGTCGATCGCACGGTCCTGGGCCTGCTTTTGGGGGAGGACTAACCCCGGGAGTTCAAGCTTGGATTGTTACTCTTTCCCCGTGCTCAAATCCCGCCCCACTATCGAACTGATCGGCGCGCCGCAAGACCTCGGGCAGGTTCACCGGGGTGTCGACATGGGCCCCAGCGCGGTGCGAGTCGCCGGCCTGGTGCCCCGACTCGAGTCGATGGGGTTCACGGTGGTCGACGTCGGTAATGTCGCCTGCTCCACCATGGCCACTGCCTCCGAAGGCCAGGCCCATGTCCGTTATCTCGACCATGTGGTCCAGGATTCCGAGCTGCTGGCCACAGCCGTGGAGAAGGCGGTCCGGGCCGGCCACTTCCCCCTGGTCATCGGCGGCGATCACTCCGTGGCAATTGGAACGTTGGGCGGAGTGGCGTCGGTAGAGCCGCGTCAGGGCCTGTTGTGGATCGACGCCCACGCCGACTCCAACACCCCGGAGACCAGTCCCAGCGGCAATATCCATGGAATGCCCGTAGCCGTCATCCTGGGAGACGGCCCGGCCACCCTCGTGAATGTGGCGGGCGTCAATCCTAAGGCTCTGGAGGATCACACGGTCTTGCTGGGGCTGAGGAGCGTCGACCGTGAGGAAGCCGAGCGGGTGAGAGATTCGAAGATGACCTATTTCACCATGCACGATGTCGACCAGCGCGGCGTCGCCGCCCTTATCGAAGAAGCCGTCGCCGTCCTTACCGCCGACGGTGTGGAGCGAGTTCACTTGTCTTTCGATGCCGACGCCATCGATCCTCGCGAGGCCCCGGGCACGGGGACCCCGGTGCGGGGCGGGTTCTCCTATCGAGAGAGCCACTTGATGATGGAACTCTTGGCGGAAGCCGACATCATCACATCCGCCGATTTCTCCGAAGTCAACCCGGTCCTCGATGAGCACAACAAGACCGCTGAGTTGATAGTGCACCTGATCTCTTCGCTGGCAGGGCAAAGGGTGGTAGAGCCGGGCACCTGAAATGAATCTCCGCCGGATGGGGTTGATAGGGTGGTCAACTTCGCCTGATGCGAAGCTTCTTCTGAAGCCAATGCAGGGATCATGAACACTATTCACATCGCCGGGATTTCCGGAAGCCTGCGACGCGGCTCCTTCAACACTGCCTTGCTGCGGGCCGCCCAGATCCTGCTGCCAGAAGACACCAAGCTGGAAATCGTCGAGTACTTCGACGTGCCTCTCTATAACAACGACGTTGAGGGAGCCAGCGGCTTTCCAGAGTCGGTGCTGGAGTTACGCGCCAAGCTGGCCCAGGCCGACGCCATTCTCATTGCCACACCTGAGTACAACTGGTCGATACCGGGAGTGCTCAAGAACGCCATCGATTGGGCATCGCGCCGGCCCGACTCGCCCCTCAACGGGAAGCCGGCGGCACTCATGGGAGCCGGCGGCCGTCTCGGCACGGCGTACGCCCAGGGTCACCTGCGCCAGATCCTGGCGCACTTCGACATGGCCGTGGTCAACAAGCCGGTGGTGATGATCACCCGGGCCCCGGAACATTTCGACGAAGACCTCAACCTGATCAGCGAGCGCTACGAAGACCAGATCCGCCGCCTACTGGAAGCCCTTGTGGCGAAGGTGGGCGGTTAAGACCGGATCCAGGCTCTCCGCTCTCTGGAAAGTGCTAACAGGTAGCGCCCCGCCCTGGCACGAGGGCCGTTTAGGAGTCGGCGAGAACTGCCACGACCTCATCATCCGAAGTTTGCCCGAAGTTGTCGTAGCTCTGGGAAATGGCGAAAAACATTGGCGGAGTGGACAGACATACCACCTCGTCGAACACAGTCGCCAGTTCCTCAACCGTGCTCTTGGAACCGACCGGCACTGCCAGTGTGATGGGTCCAGCGGCGAGGTGGCGAAGGGCACCGGCTGCCACACGGGCCGTACCACCCGTGGCCAGGCCGTCGTCGACGACAATGACCGTCCGACCCGTGACGTCGATCGGCTGCCGATCACCCCGGTACCGCTGCATCCTGCGCTCCAGTTCAATGTTCTCGGCGTCGATGGTGCCTTGCAACTGCTCCTTGGTGACACGGACTTGACGCATGAGCGGCTTGTTGAGCAAGAGAACCCCGCCTTCGGCGATCGCTCCGAGACCGAGCTCAGGCTGCGACGGGGCCCCGATCTTGCGCACCACCAGGACGTCGAGGTCGGCGTCGAGAGCCGCGGCGACTTCTCCTGCAACCACGACCCCGCCCCGGGGCAGCCCGATTACGAGCGGCCTGAACTCGCGAAGATGGCCGAGGGATTCGGCCAGCCGCTTCCCGGCCTCGCGCCGATCGCTGAACTTCACAGCGGCGATGCTATTGACCGGCAAACAGCCCGACTTCGTCGTCGTCCTCGAGAACGATGTCGATTCGGTGGCTGCAGTCTTCGCACACGTAGGCGGCGTAATCACCGGCTTCGAAAGGATCGTCCTCGGGCCGGTGGCTGAGAAGGTGGGCCGTCCCACCGCACTCCATGCAGATGAGGGTTTTCTCCGGCTCCATGAGCTAACTCTACGCTGTGTTCTGTCGTCGGCGGTCACGCCAATGCCGGCGCCGCCACTGTGATGAACCCGATGAAGGAGGCCAGCAGGACGAGCCCCTCCCACCGCACCAGCTGGTTACCGGAGATGACGAGGAGCCCGGTCAGGGTAGTGAGAACCAGCATGATGACCAGGAGGATTGCGAAATCCGGGTCGATGGCTCCCGGACCAAGGAGCCCTGCCACTCCACCCACAGCCAGGACATTGAAGAGGTTGGAGCCAAGCACATTTCCGAGCACCAGATCGCCGGCCCGGCGACGTATCGCCGCCAGCGCAGTCGCCAGCTCCGGCAGGCTCGTGCCGACTGCGACGAGAGAAACCCCGATGACCGCCGACTTGATCTCGAGCTCCTCAGCCAGCCGCTCGGCACCTTCGATCAGGGCGGTGGCGGCCAGCACAGTGGCCATCATCGTCAGTAACGCGGCGGTTAGCTCGGGGCGGATTGCCACGGCCGGCGCAGCCAACTGGTCGGCCTGCTGCATATCCATTCGGCTCCAGCGGACCAGCAAGTAAAGCGCGCCGACGAGGGCAGCCAGGAGCACGCCGGCTTCCCAGCGCTGCACGCGGTCATCGGCAAGCAGCCCGACGTACAAGATGGTGGCTGCCAAGACCAGGGGGCCTTCACGGCGGATGATCTCCTTGTGGGCGAGCACCGGAGCGATGATGGCCGCCCCTCCGAGCACCAGAGCCAGATTGGCGACGTTGGATCCGACAATGTTGGCCACTGCAAAGTCGGCTTCTCCACGAGCAGCTGCCAACCCCGAGACCACCATCTCGGGAAGAGACGTCCCAATGCCCACCAGAAGGGCGCCGACGAGGACCGGTGAAACACCGAGCGAACGGGATATATGGGTGGCCGCAACCACGAAGCGATCGGCAGCGAAAGGCAGCACCGCCACGCCGGCCAGCAAAAGAAGCGCGGCAATCAGCACGAGTCGATCACGTCCATGGTGTAGAGATTGTCACAAGATCGACCGATGGTAACTAGTCACATCTGAGGTGACGCCAATGGCCCGTTGTTCTCCAATGGGAGACATCAAGCAGTGTTTGGCTTATAAGAGCGCAGTGACCCACTGCAGCAAACCCGCTGCTTCGGCAGCGGTCGAGACCGTCGGCCTTTCTTCCCCCTCGGAGCAGACCGGCGGTCTCGTGTTCTCCAAACCTCACGCCGGGGCCACGCACTCGGGGCCGTTATTGCGAACCGAGTTGACATATGTCGAGACTTCATAACTCTCCAGGAGGCCCTCCGTGGGGTGCCGTAAGAACGCTTGCAGCGACTCGGCATCGTCGTTGGACCGATCCAGCCACTCGTCCCAGATTTCAGGCTCGAGCAGGACCGGCATCCGGTCGTGAATCGGTTTCATGAGCTCATTGGGCCGCGTGGTGATGATGGAACATGTGCGGTGCCATTCTTGGCTGTCGGGGTCTTGCCAGGCTGCCCACAGCCCGGCCAGCGCCATAGGGGCGTGGTTTCCGATGAAGATGTAGTGGGGCACTTTTCGGTCGCCACGCCGGGCCCACTCATAGAATCCGTCGGCCGGGATCAGACATCGCTTGGTGCGAAACGAGTCCCGGAACGCGGGTTTGTCCAACAACGTTTCGGCCCGGGCATTAATGAAGCGCGCGGCCTGCTTGCGGTTCTTCGACCAATGGGGGACCAGACCCCAGCCGAATCTGCCGACTATCCGGGTTTCTTCGTGCTCGGCGACCGCATAGACACGGTCGGTGGGCGCCACGTTGTAGTTGGGCTCCAGGCTCTCCGTCTTGACTACATCGGCGCCGAAATAGCGAGCGTAATCAGCGACCGGAGCGCTTTGAACAAACCGGCCGCACATCGTCTACTCGTCGCCTACCGGGTCGGCGCGGCCTTGTCCCCAGATTCCTAACACGAAGCCGGCCCCGGCTCCCGCAAACGAAAAAACGATCGACTCGACGGTGGCGTCACCGAACGGGAGCAAGGATCCACCCATCAGCTTGTCGTTGAAAGCCAACACCGCCGTTGCGACCAGAGCGTTGGTCAATCCTGATATGGCCGTCCCCGCTGCGGCGGGAACAGACAACGGACCCGAGCCGCCGCTCCTGTGGCTCAGTGTCACTGCCAGTGCCACCAGGGGAGGCCCCATGTGGTAGGTGGTTTGAGGATTTCGAAAGGCCAGGAAGACCCACAAGAGGCCCAGGCCGAGAGACAGGTATAGGAAGGTGCTTGGTCGACGAGCAGCTGCTCGATGGGGAGATTCGTCGCTCATGGGGCAACGCTAGACGAGATGGCCGCGGGCGAACGAGCAGCCTATCGGCTCGTTGCAGACGTGCGGACCAACGGTCCAGGCCGTTTCGATAGAGCCTCTCATTCGAAGCCGGAGGCTAGTGGTCTGTCGTGGAAATAACGCCCGCGACGCAGTGTTTATTTGTGCGGCGGACCACTAGGTCGGGGCGGACTTCTTCCTTGACCCCTTGTAGGCCCGCTAACGGAAGAGAAAGGAGTCTTAGGCGGCGGCCCAACCCTCGTGTTCGGCAATCAGCGTCAACGCCTTGACAACGTGGCTATCGAACTGTGATCCGGCGCCTGCGGAAATATTGTTCAGGGCGTCATCGACGCTGAGAGGAAGCCGGTAGGGCCGCGGGCTCAACATGGCATCGTAGGCATCGGCTACCAGGAGAATTCGCGACGGCATCGGGATCTCCTCCCCACTCTCGCCGTACGGATAGCCCTTTCCGTCGATGCGCTCACAATGCTTGAGCACCGTCTCGGCCACCTCGGGATGAACCGACGAGGCAATCATCTGGAAGGCATATTCCGGGTGGGATTTGACCCGCAGCCATTCCTCATCGCTCAGGGGCCCGGCCTTGGAAAATACCTCTTCCGGTACCACCAATTTGCCAACGTCGTGAAGCAGCGCCGCCATGCGCAGCCTGGCGATTCGCACCGGCCTGAGCTCCATTGCGATCCCGAGTGACGACGACAGCTCGGCCACCCGGAATGCATGCTCGGCGGCCCGTCGATCCCTTTGTTCGAGCAGGCTCAGCAGCACGGTTATCGCCGAGGGCCGGCGGGTCGAACCGTCGGGATTGGTCTCGAACGCCGGTGTGGCCGCTAAACGGGCCCGAATACCCTCAACAGTCGGCGTCGGATGGTCAAAATCGAATTCCTCGCTCACAGGATGACATCGGCATCGCCGGGGCCGGCTTGAGCGCCTGTGCCGGGACTTTCAGGGTTTCGGGAGCCACACTCGATGGATAGCCTGGAACCGAGACAGACCTGATCGACCAGGATTCAGTAACCAGTGAAGGGTCAGGGGGACCAATGACTTCCACCTTGCAAGAGACCGTAGCGGCCCGCATCGTCAACGGCACGAAGATCTACGGAGAGGGCGACGCCGAAGTGCGCGCCCTCGACGGTGTGAACGTTGAGTTCCAGAAGGGTCGCTTCACGGCAATCATGGGCCCATCGGGCTCAGGCAAGTCCACATTGCTCCACTGCATCGCCGGCCTCGATGAGCTAACGACAGGTGAAACCTTCATCGGCGATGTCGAACTCGGCTCCCTGAAGGATCGGGCACTGACTCTGCTGCGCCGCGAGAAAGTGGGATTCATCTTCCAGGCCTTCAATCTGATACCCACCCTCAGCGCCAGCGAGAACATCACCCTTCCGCTCGACATCGCTCGGGAGGACATCGATCAGGATTGGTTCGATCAGGTAGTTACCACCATCGGACTGGGAGATCGGCTCTCCCACCTTCCCACAGAGTTGTCCGGTGGCCAGCAACAGCGGGTCGCCGCCGCCCGGGCACTGGTTTCGCGACCTGAGATCATCTTCGCCGACGAACCGTCTGGCAACCTGGACTCGTCGAGCACCGGCGAGCTCCTCGATTTCATGAAGCAGGCCGTGACCGACCTGGGACAGACGATTGTGATGGTCACGCACGACCCCGGGGCGGCCGGCTATTCGGACCGGGTGGTATTTCTCGGCGATGGCCGCGTAGTTGGTGAGCTACTCGAACCGACATCAGACGCGATCTTCGACCGCATGAAAGAGCTCGGAGGCTAGGAGTGCTCAAGCTCGCCTGGAAGGGAGTTCGCGCCCACAAGATTCGCCTCGGCCTAACCGCCATTGCCATCGTCTTGGGGGTGGCGTTCGTCTCCGGCACATTCGTTTTCACCGACACCCTCGACCGGGCTTTTAGCGGCCTGTTCGATGACATATTCGCCGATGTCGACGTCTACGTGAGGGGCGAGACCGACTTCGACTCTGAGGTCGTGCCCATCCCCGCGTCGGTGCTCAATGATGTGCTGGCAGTTGACGGCATCGAGTTTGCCGCCGGCAGCGTCGAGGGCTTCGCGCAGATCATCGACAAGGACGGAGACCCGATCAGTAACGGCGGCGCGCCCACTTTCGGGCTGTCGTGGGTTCCCGGTGCCGAGTCACTTACGCCTCTCAACATCCGCGAGGGCCGGGCCCCCTCCCGGAGCGGCGAAGTGATGATCGACCTCGGTACTGCCGAGACCAGCGAGCTCACCGTCGGAGACACAGTCAGGATCGTGGTTGTCGCCGGCTCAGAGGAGTTTGAGATTGTCGGGCTCTCCGGATTCGGAAGCAGCGACAACGTTCTCGGCGCCACCATCGCCAGCTTTGATGAAGCCACCGCCATGCGCCTCTTCAACTCCGAAGGCGAGTTTGCGTCAATTTCTGCCTCCACCGATGGCACGGCGGCTCTGTCCACTGTTCTTGATCGGGTCAACGACGTGCTTCCGTCGGGTGTGGGGGCAGTGTCCGGCGCGGCCCAGAGCGAGCAGGACTCCAGTGACCTCCAGGAGGAGATCGGATTCCTCAGCACCGCGTTGCTGGTGTTCGCCGGCGTCGGCGTTCTTGTGGGGGCCTTCATCATTTACAACACGTTCTCGATCATCATCGCCCAGCGCACCAGGGAAATGGCGATGCTGCGGGCGGTAGGTGCCACCGCGTCACAAGTGACGGTGATGATCGTGATCGAGGCCATCGTGGTGGGGTTCCTGGCATCGGCCATAGGGATAGCGGCTGGTGTGGGCATCACCTGGTTGCTGCGCACAGCCTTTGACGCCGCCGGTGTCGGATTCCCGCAGGGACCCCTGACTATCCGCCCCCGAACGGTCATCATCGGGATGTTGGTGGGAGTGGCGGTCACGCTTTTCTCTGCGCTGATCCCGGCTCGTCAGGCCGCCCGGATTCCCCCTGTGGCTGCGATCAGCGAAGCCACCATCGGCGGACCGAAGTCGCTCACCAAGCGGCTGGTTGCCGGAACCATCCTCACCACAATCGGCGCGGTGATTCTGGCCCTGGGACTGTTCGGGTCAATCGGGAATGCCTTGACGTTGGTGGGCCTCGGGGCCTTCATCGTTTTTCTGGGCGTTACCGTCCTGGCTCCCCTCGTGGCCCGGCGCAGCGCCCGAATCATCGGGGCGCCCCTGCCCACGATGTTTGGTGTCAGCGGGACGCTGGCGAGGGAAAACTCCGTGCGCCGGCCCCGCCGCACCGCCGCCACCGCCTCCGCCCTGATGATCGGAGTGGCAGTAGTCAGCGTGGTTGCCATTTTGGCTTCTTCCCTCAAGCAGTCGGTTGAAGATCAGGTCACCGAGAGCTTTGGGATCACCGACTTTCAGATTGAAGCGACGACTTTTGGCGACCCGGCCGAGGTCGGCCTCAGCCCTGCTATCGCCACCGAGCTGACGTCGGTTCCCGAGGTCGGCGTGGTTTCTCGCACCAAATTCGGGATCTGGAAGAACGAGGACGGCTCTGATCGTCAACTGATCGCGGTGGATCCGAGCACTCTCGAAGACGTCTTCGTCGCCAAAGTTCAAACCGGCAGTGTTGCCGCTCTGGCGGGCGGAGGGGTGTTGCTGCAAGTTGGTGCTGCGGAGGATCTCGATGTCAGCGTGGGCTCCACCTTGCCGATGCAGTTTCCATTGACAGGAACAGAACAGGTGCCGATGGTGGGGACCTTCGCCGGCGAGGGCTTCTTCTCGTCCTATCTCGTCAGCAACGACTTCTATGAAGAGCGATACGCCAACCAGCTCGACTACCAATTGTTCGTAAATATCGCTGTTGGAGTCGAGAACGAGAGCGGACGGGCGGCGATAGATCGTGTCCTCGCCGACTTCCCCAACGCCGAGGCCAAGAACCTGGCTGAGTTCATCGAGGATCAGAAGAGCCAGATCGACGTTCTCCTGGTGATCATCAACGCACTGCTGGCACTGGCCATTCTCATTGCCCTTCTCGGAATCGCCAACACACTCGCCCTTTCGATCTTCGAGCGGAAACGAGAGTTGGGCTTGCTCCGCGCTGTGGGGATGACCAGGCGTCAGGTGCGGAGAATGATCCGGTGGGAGGCCGTGATTACCGCCCTGTTCGGGGCTTTCCTCGGCCTGCTGGTGGGCGTCGTCCTTGGTTGGGCAGTGGTAGTGGCATTAGAAGACGAAGGGCTTTCGTTCGGGTTCCCTTTCCAGCTGCTCACGACGTACGTCGTGGTGGCAGGCGTAGGTGGCGTGGTTGCGTCACTGTGGCCGAGCTTCCGCGGTGCACGGACCAACGTCCTCGAAGCCATCGCCTACGAGTAAGTCGCCAGAAACCTTCCCGGGTATAACCTGCCGCCGTGGGTGACACCGGGTATTTCGGGCCGAAGAGCATTTTCTGGCAGGTCAACAAGGAGATGTATTCGTTGTTTGGCGGGGCCCGCGCCCTGCTAATGCAAGCGGCCCACCCCCTGGTGTCGGCCGGAGCCCGCCAGACCAGCTTCTATGCCCGGGATCCCTGGAAGCGGCTCATCCGCACGGTGCAACTTCAGTTGATCATCGCCTTCGGCTCCAAGCAGGAGGCCAGGCAAACCGCCCACCGCATCAATCAGCTGCACGAGACCATCAACGGCATCGACCCGGTCACCGGGCAGCGCTACGACGCGCTCGATCATGACCTGCTGCTGTGGGTGCATGCCACGCTGGAGGAGAGCGCCCTTCTGATGTACGAGAAGACGATCCGCCCTCTCACCCCTTCGGAAAAGGACCGGTACCACGAAGAGAACCTCATCTCCGCCGAGTTGGTCCTTCTTCCGCGTGACCATGTGCCGCCGTCGTTCGACGATATGGCCGAATACATACACACGGTGGTTACAGGCAGCGACCTGCTACTGACGGATGTCGCTCTCGAGGTATACGACCTGATGCGGGGCGGTCCGGTTCCGGTCTTCATCAAGCCGGTATGGCAGTTCGTCGCTTTCGCCGCTCGCGGCACTCTCCCGACAGAGTTGCAAGAGCTCTTCAACATCCGCTGGGACTCAAAGCGGCAGCGGGCCCTCGACGCCAACTTTGCGGTGCTACGCGGCTCCCATCGCTTCGTTCCCGATCGGTTCCGCACGGTGCGTCCCGCCGTGTGGGCCGAGCGCCGTATGGCGGGCGAGAACGTCGACCTGATCGAAAAAGCTCGCCGGGCCCGTCGCAATTTGTGACGTCGGTCAACTCACGAGCGAAGCCAGTCGCCAAAACGACTGGCGGCGCCGGCCCCGGTGATCGTCGCCCGGGTCTCTATCCCCCCGTGGACGTGACTTTATCCTCTAGCGCGGAGAGTGGTGGCGCCTACGCTAAGAGTGACTATACAAAGGGGGCCTCGTGCTCTTTGCTCGGCCGTGGCGAACGGCTCCGGTGTGGATTTGCTTACTGATGGTTGCGGCTGCCGTCATCGCCGTCGACAGCGCGGCAGACGCTAGCGTCCCGGGTGAGAGCGGCAAGATCGCCTTCGTCACCGACCGGGACGGCAACGACGAGATCTACCTGATGGACGCCGACGGCGGAAACTCTGTCAACCTCACCAACAACCCGGCCCGGGACCGGGACCCCGCCTGGTCTCCGGACGGCCGCCAGATCGCCTTCACAACCAACCGCGACGGAAACGGCGAGATCTACGTCATGGACGCCGATGGCGGAAACCCGATCAACCTCACCAACAACCTGGGCAGCGACACGGATCCGGCCTGGTCGCCGAACGGTGGATCCATCGCTTTCGCGTCCGATGCGGGGATCTTCGTCATAGAGGCTTCTGGTGAGGGGCGGACCCGCCTTACGCGGGCCGACCCCGGTGAGATCGAATGGGCGCTGGGTGCGTCGGATGGATCAGCCGCATGGTCCCCTGATGGGGAGCGGATAGCGTTCGCCCGCACCTTCGACGGTCCCACCCCCGCCGCTATGGCTGCGCCGGTGTACACCGTTGCCGCCGATGGGTCGGACGTGCCGGTTCACTTTGCGGATGGTGGATGGAACAACGCAGGAATCGACTGGGCGTCCGACGGCGCTTATCTGGCGGTCGGCCGCGTGTCCTCTCACGACAAGTGGTCGAGCGTGGCACTCATCTCCGAGTCGGGCGAGACCGAGCTGCCGAATCCTGGTGGGTGGACTCACGCGGTGGATCCCGCCGTCTCGCCCGACGGCGCTCGGATCGCGGTGGCCGCCGCCAACATCAACCGGGTGTCGTCAGAAATCATGGTGATGGACATTGACGGCGCCAATCCCATCGACCTGACCAATCATCCGGCCTGGGACCACCAACCGGCCTGGCAGCCACTCAACCCGATCCCCATCGGTCTCGTGGATCCTGCTTCGGGCGAGTGGCATCTGCGGGACTCGGCCGGCCTGGTAACGAGTCATTATTTCGGCGCGTCGGGTGACCATCCATTCCTGGGCGATTGGGACTGTGACGGCATCGCCACCTCCGGCGTCTACAGACCGAGCGATGCCAGGGTTTACCTTCGCAACTCCAACACCACGGGCGTGGCGGACCACTGGTTCCACCTCGATGCTGCCGGCGCCGTGCCGCTGAGCGGAGACTGGAATGGAGATGGTTGTGACACCATCGCAGTCTTCCGACGAGGCCGGGTTCTCGTCGACGAGGTCTTACCTCCTGTGGGCGGGGAATTTGAAGAGGACCTCACTTACTGGTTCGGTCTCGGGTCGGACGTTCCTTTTGCCGGGGACTTCAACGGAGACGGGAAGGACACAATCGGTTTGCAGCGTGAGACGAATGGCATCGTCTACTTGAATAACGTGGCTCCCACCGGCTCAATCGCCACTACCGATCAGCTGTTCTGGTACGGCATAGCCGGGGATGTGGTCTTCTCCGGCGATTGGGCGGGGTTGGGAACCGATACGGTGGCTTCTTTCCGCCCGGATCCGGGCAAGTTCTTCTTCCGTTTCACCAACACCACCGGCCCCGCCGATCGTGAGTTCTTCCTCGGGGAGCCCGACTGGCTGATGGTCAGTGGCGATTTCTCAGCCGAGCCCGGGGAGTAGGCCGGGAGCTCGAACCACGACCCCGGGCTGAGTATTTCGCAGCGTCGTATTCGAACATCGTCAACAGTGGCGCAGCGTTTCGCGCGTCGCCTGTCGTCCTCCTGTTAGCGTCTTTCCCTCTTGGAGCCCCGCCTAGCGGCATCCCTGAGCGCTCAGGGCGGTGGGTGGTCGCCAAGTATCAGCCGGACGGCGTCGCCCGGGTCGATGGCTGAATCGGGGAAAAGCACATAGTCTCGCTTGATAGGCGATCTGGGAAAGTAACGGAGAGGTTGCGCACGTCCGCTTTCAAGGAGCCTGTCGTGAACCTCGGTGGGCACCTTAAAGGCCAGACCCACCGGCGTCAGCGAGGCAACGATGGAGCCATCCCGATACACCGCCGCTCCGGAGAAGAAGTGGCGACATTCAAGAACACCGACTCGGTCGTCGGCTCTCATCCACTCCTCGGCCAGCTGCTTCACTTCGGTCAGATAGGGATCGGCGATTACCCCAGGCTAAAGCCGCGAACCCGCACACAAACGGCTGCGACCCCAGCCGTCGGTGCGCCGCCTTGATTCAGCTGCGCAGTCGCATGCACGCGTACGTAACCTTGTCACGGCTCGGTAATGCGAAAAAGAAGCGCCATGAAAACCACCGTCCACGACGAGTCCACTGCATTCGGTACCGGGGGGTTCTGATGCCCGTGCCGATGTGGGTCGCCCAGGTCAACAAACGAGTCTTCAACCCGCGAGAACTAAGACGGGGCGTTAGGCCTGTCCTGACGCATGTGGGCCGATCGTCCGGGAAAAAATACCGAACACCCCTCGACGCCCACCCCGTCGAGAGTGGCTACATCTTCATCGTGATGTATGGCGCGGACTCGGATTGGGTCCAGAACGTGTTGGCCGCCGGGTCTGCCACGCTCAAGATCGACGACGACGAGCTCGAGTTGGTGTCCCCGAGGTTGGTCTCGAAAGAAGATGGGTGGCAGCTGTTGCCCCCGACCACAAAGGCGCCGGCCAATTTCTTGCGGGTCACCGAGTACCTGCAGATGGATGTGCGCGGGTAGCACGAGGCACTGCTGCCTGCCCGCGCGGCTTCAGATAGACCCCGAGGCGTGAACCGCATCAAACCCGTTCGTGTCGGCGGTTAAACGTGTTGGTCGATGAGGATCACGTTGCCATCCGGGTCGGCGACCTTGAAGCTTGCCGGTCCGCTCGGAGCTTCGTTGGTCGTGTTCTCACTGCTCTCGATGCCGGCCGCCCGCAGCTGGTCGCTGAGCACTCGTACGTCCGTGAATTCCTCAGCCGGCTGGCCGAGGCCCACCCAGCCAGGGTTGAAGGTCAAGATGTTCGAGTCGAACATGCCATGGAAGAGCCCGATGGCGGCGGATTGGTTCGCCATGATCGTCCAGGACTCACCGTCACCGGCGACCATCGCGAACCCGAGCTTTTCGTAGAAGTCTCGTGATACGGCCATGTCCTTGACGGCGAGACTGATTGAGAATGCTCCTAGCTCCATCGCGCTCCTTCGTAAGGCAGTATCAGACGAGGCTAGGACGCACTCCTGCATCACGCTTGTCGGATCTGGCGGCCCACGAAACTCCTCCCGTCATCGCTTGAAAGGTGCTTGCATCCGCCTCAGCATTTTGGCCGGGCGTGACGTGGGGTCGAGCAGCGCCGATGGTGCTCGTCCGGTCAGGCGGCAGCGACGCCTGAGGCATTTGTCGTTTCAACGAGCGGGAGGGGGTTCCTCGTTCGCTCAACGGCCGGGCTCAACGAACCCCCGGATGGATGACACCATCAGACATGCAATCTCGCCGTAGCCAACCTCGGCGGGAGCCTCCTCATCATCCCACCGCCAGCGCCATCACGCCGAAGACCATGGCTCCCCCGAAGCTCAACCGGCGGCCGGCGCTCTTTTCCGCGAGCAAACGGGAACCGATGAAGATGCCAAAGAGGATGCTGATCTCCCTGGCAGGAGCCACGTAGCTGACCGGAGTGAACCGCAACGCCGCCAGTATGAGCAGATAGGCAAGCGGATCTAGCACCGCCACAGCGATGATCTGGAGGCGATGATTACTCCACAACTCCCGGACGACGTTACGCCGAGCCCGCATCCTGGGAGCGAGGAGCGTGCCGCGGCCGATCGCCGACACCCATACCAGCACTAGGGGGTTGATCTCCAGAGTGCTCACCGCGTATTTGTCCCACAACGAGTACGAAGCGATGAACAGTCCGGTGAGCAAGGCAAACATCACCGCCGGAACGGGGGTAGCCCCCTCGCCTCGTGATCTTCCGCTGTCGGCAGCAAGGGCGAGAACTGCGACCGCAATGAGACCGGCTCCCCCGACGGCGAGCAGGCTGGGGCGCTCGTCGAGGATCAGGACCGCTCCGACCATGGCCAGGACCGGGCCGGTGCCGCGGGCCAACGGGTACACGAGCGACAGGTCGCCCGCCTGGTAGCCCCTTTGCAGAGTGAGGTAGTAGCCCAGGTGCAACAGGACGGTGCCGGCAAGGAAGAGGGGCACAAGTCCTGCGAAGGAGGGTGTATCGATCACGAAAAGTACGACGAGAGGAGCGGCATAGACAACCGTCGCCGTAGCACCGACGAGCCAGACGAATTCTGGGCCGGCATTGCTGCGCTTGGCGAGCAGGTTCCAGGTCGCGTGCATCCCGGCAGCGGCAAGGACCAGAAGAAGGGCACCGATGGTCACGGCTCGGTCCCGTCCGTGAGCTTGTACGTGGTGACGACCGGCTTGTGATCGGACGGCGCGAATCCGCCCACATGGAAGTCGACGACACTGGTGAGGGTGGGGTAAATGGGACCGCGGTGCAGCATCCAGTCGAGCAGCTCGGGCGGCTGCTGGGCCATCGGAAACGCCGGAAAGGTGATAGCTGGCTCACGACCCAGAGCCATGAACGAATCGTCGAATCCGGCGAGACGCAGTATCCGGAGCGGGTGTAGGTGATCGTTGAAGTCGCCCATGAATAACAAGGGCTCGTCGGGGTCGGCCAACTGTTCGAGGAAGGCGGCAGCCGCTTCTGCTTGCGCGATACGCACGTTGACTGGCTCCGTCAGCTCCCGGACGTTGCCGGTCCAGCTGAGGTGGGCCGTGGCGATCACCATCGTGCTCCCGGCTTCGGTGACCAGCCGCACCCAGAACAGTCGCCGCTCCCCTCGGGGATCCCGATGTCCTCCGCGCCATGGTCGACAATCCGGAACAGGCGCGAATTCCAGAACACATTGCTTTCCCCGGTCCACCCCGCGAACGGGTCTTCGACGCGCCGGGTCCACGGAAGCGTGTCGTTGATCAACTCGCAGGCCGCCGGCGACAGCTCCTGGGCGCACAGCACGTCGGGGCGGTGCAGCTCGAGAAACCGCTCCAGTGGTCGGCGCCGCTCCCGCCAACCGGAAGTGCCCCAGAGGTTGTATGTGCAGGCGAGGAGGGTAAACGGGTGCACAGCCCTCATTCGTCGACGATGACGGAGGATCTTACCCGGATTCTGTCATTCGGGGCTGAGTCACGCCCGGGCTACAGATCAACTGATCTCAAAGTCATGAGCACAACGCCCAACCGCACATCTAGCAATCCGGGACTTGCCAAGCAGTTGTCGACCGGAAGCATTCCCCGATGTGGCGAGTCACCAGTGCAGTGAGTTGATAAGCGACTTGATTGCCGCTATTCCGGCTGGGAGGGCACGATCACGGTCCTCACCTCGTCCCCGAAGGCGGCCAGGTCCTGCAGAGCCCGATTCACCGGACCCGCCTCGAGCGCAACCCGGCTTGTCACGATGTCGGAAAGGTCGAGATCGCCCCGGGCGGCGATCTCCAGAATCAAACCGAGTTCAGATGCCACATGGTCGGACACGCCGATGACTTCTGCCTCCCGCAGGACAAGATCCGCGTAAGAGTCAACGGAGAACGGTTCCTCTGTCAGCCCGACCGCAGCCGCCCGTCCCTGCGGTCCGAGCACGTCGACTGCCTGGCGCATCGTGGCGGCCAGGCCAACGAGCTCGAGGGCCACGTCCACCCCGCCCGAGTCGGCCAGGATGGCGTGCACAGCATCCGGTCCACCCGCCACAGGTATGGCGCCATGATGAGCGGCCAGGGAAACCTTGGCCGGATTCAGATCAACGGCGTACACCGCCGACGCCCCAAGTGCCAACGCCAGCTGAACGGCCGACTGCCCAAGGCCTCCGAGACCAAACACAGCCACCCGTTCGCCGGGTTGGAGTCGACTCTTGTGGAGGGCATGAAGTGAAGTCACCGAAGAGCACATCATCACCGCCGCGTGCTCGCTGGGCACTCCGTTGGGAATCGCCACCAGATTTCGGGCCGGAACGACAACCTTCTCCGCATATCCGCCGTCGCGGGTGTTGCCAACCATCTCACCAGACAGACAGAATTGGTCGTTACCCGCCAGGCAGTAACGACAGATCCCACAGCTGATCTGATAATGAATCCCGACCCGGAGGCCCACCATGATCCCCACCGGTGGATCGGGGCCCAGCGCCTCCACAACTCCCGCCACTTCATGCCCGAGCGTGCGCGGGAGCGGCGGCAACTTGGGACTGCCCTGCAAATAGTGGACATCCGACCGGCAAATCCCCGCCCCCAGAACCCGGACGAGGGCCTCGCCGCCCGCCAACTCGGGAACCGGAAGATCATCCTCAACGAGGGGAGCGTTCTTCTCTATGAGCCGAAGTGCCCGGTAGGTGGCCATGGTCGGAGGCTACCGAGCCCGACGTCCCCCCTTACAGGACCCTGATAGCTTCCTTTGATGGCAGGAGCGGGGGGATATGGGCGGCTCTTCGCGTTGTCTCCGCTGTGAATCGACTATCCACGATAGGGTGCTGTTGAGAGCAGCGGAGGAGTAGACGTGACTGACGAGTTCCCAGCCCCGGCCGAGGGCATCGTATTGACGCACTTTGTGGTCTCAGCGGACGTAGCGAAATCTCGCGATTTCTACGCTGGCGTGCTCGGGGGCAGCGTGGTCATGGACGGTGAGCCCACGATCGTACGCCTGGCCAACAGCTGGGTAATCATCAACGTGGGCGGTGGGCCGACTGACGATAAACCAGGCGTGTTCCTCGACGTACCCGGGGATCCGAACCGGGTGAGCGCCTTTCTCAACATCCGGGTTGCCGACATCGAGAAACAGTATGAGGAGTGGTCCGAGAAGGGTGCCACGTTTCTGACCCCGCCGATCGACCGGGGAGCTGAGATCCGTTGTTACATGCGTGACCCCGATGGTCACCTAATCGAGGTCGGGCAAGCCACCGGCGTTCTCGAGGCGTAGGAGGCCGCGGCGTCCCCTTACCAGCGGTCTCCGACTTCTGCCCGGTCGGGTAGGCCCCGCTGGGGCCAGTAGCCGAGACGGTGGTGGGTGACGATCTCGATGCGCTGTATCCACTTCGGCCACTTGTACCCATACTTTCCCGGTATAGCGAGGCGGAGCGGGTAGCCGAGGCGGTCCTCTGACGCCTGGTTGGTTGAGTAAACCAGTGTGGCACGGGCAGCTTCCAGGTCGGCGAGGGGGGATGCCTCGACGTATCCATCGGCACAATGGAAAACCGCCCGCCTTGCGTCGGTCGTCGGCTGAACGATGGCCAGCACGTCCGACAGGAGAACGCCCCGCATCATCGTGTTGTTGCGGAACCCCCCAACGCAATCCATGCGAATCAGCCGCTCGGTGGAAGAAAGAGCTAATAAGTCGTCGTAACGGAACAGGCGAGGATTCTCCACCGCGCCGTCGACTGTGACGGTAAAGCGGGCCACGTCGACTGTGGGGACTCCCCAGAATGACAACGTTCCCACCTCGTTCTGCGCTGTCAGGCCGTCCTGGCGCTCGACCCCAGTCACCTTCTTGACGAACAACACGACCTCGATGAAAGCTGCGGCCAGTACCCGTCGTAGCGGACGGGGGAAGACGATGAAGAGGTAATAACCGAGCCTGATGATCGCTCGTTTCAGCAAGCTGTTGCCGGCGTTGAAACGACGCACGCTCCGCTGCAGCGTCGGGTTAATGCCCATAAGGCCAGTATCCCAGGGAAGTCCAACGCAGCCCAGCAACGCTGCGTCTTTCCTTGTGTTCGTCGATGAACCGGAGCATCTCTTCGGTAGGCGGTCGAGCTCCGCCCCCGCCGCCTTCCGGAACCGGCCGGACCTCGGATAGGGTTATCCGAGCGTCGTGAGCAAAGAGGAGAGACTGGTCACCATGGTTGAGTTGTCGACTGATTTTCCTGAGTTGAACCCGGATGATCCCACTGTCGACTTGTGGCGGTCTCCGGTGGAGGATCTTCAGGGCGATCGGCCACCGGGGTTGATCAATGTCAACCGGTATCCGTTCGCGCTGTCCTCTCACGGGATCGCCACCTTCCTCCAACGTCCGATCGCCCTGACGCCGGCCGATCTGCGGGCCGCCGAGGTCGAGGTGGCGATACTCGGGGCCGGATTGGATTTTTCCGGCGGGATGCGCGGCGCCGCCTTTGGGCCGAGAGCGCTGCGTGCCAACGACATGTACTTGCCGAGCGTTGCCAGCGGGTTGCCGCACGCCCATACCCGGGTGGATGCCCTCGAAGAGCTGGTCATCTGTGACTATGGAGACGCCGCGGTGGATTTTGAGTCGACGCATCGGTCGATCGAGCCGGTGCGCGGGCTGGTCCGGGAGGTGGCTGAGACCGGGGCTATGCCGTTCATCGTCGGTGGTGACCATGCGCTGATGTACCCGGACGTGGCAGCGCTGGCCGACGTGTATGGAAAGGGCAAAGTTGGTGTGATCCATTTCGACGCCCACTACGATGCCGGCCGTTTTGGCATCGGTCATCATCTCACCCATGGGACACCGGTTCGGAAGCTGATTGAGCAGGGCCACGTTGCGGGCAACAACTTCATCCAGGTGGGTCTGCGCGGTTACATGCCAGACGACGAGGACCTGGGATGGATGCGGGACCAGGGCTTCCGATACCACTTCATGGCCGAGGTGGAGAAACACGGCTGGGACCACGTGATGGAACGGGCCATCAGCGAGGCGGCTGAGGGCACCGATTACCTGTTCCTCTCGCTCGACATCGACGTGCTCGACCCCGCATACGCACCCGGGACCGGCACCCCGGAACCGAATGGTCTCACCCCGCGGGAACTGTTCCCGCTACTACGCCGCCTCGGGGCCGAGACCAATCTGGTTGGAATAGAGCTGGTGGAGCTCAACCCGCTGGTCGATCCGACCTACGTGACCCCACTAGTCGCCAACCGCTGCGCACGGGAGATCCTCACCGGGATCGCCATGCGCAAACAGGGCATCACCGATCCCCACTACCTCCATCCCGACGCCGTCGACCACGGGCAAGGTTGAACCGAAGTCAGAAACGCTCGGCCCCGGGGTGGAAAACAGCTCAGGGCAGCACCCGGACGCTATCGCCACTGACCGATCGAACACTGTTTCAATTGATTCCGTTATCAGATTGTTATGAGTGAGCTCAATCCGGAAGGACTCTCGGTTTGCCGCACGACGAACACCCATAAGTACGGGGTTCTTCTCAGTGGGCCCGGTGGGGATCGAACCCACGACCTTCGGATTAAAAGTCCGCTGCTCTACCGATTGAGCTACGGGCCCACACGGAGGGTAGTTCCAACAGTCAGAACCCGGAGGGCCTGATTGAGCGCGCTCGCCGTGCGACGAGAGACGCCACCGTGCACGAAAACTCACGCGCCGAACGGTGGGAACCTTTCCGTCGGCCCGGCGCGTCGTAATGGCGACTCAAAAGGTCCCCATCCACTATTTCAATGTGAGGTTTCACGAATGAAGATGTCCCTGATAGCTGTGTTCACCGTGCTGGCGCTCGTCGCCGCTGCGTGTGGCTCAGGCAATGAACAAGCGGCGCCTGGAGCACCGGTTGGTTCGGACGCGTCCGCGGTGCTCCCACCCAACTCCAATCCTGACGATACGCCGGACGTTGCCGGCGCGTGCATCGAGGAT
This sequence comes from uncultured Gammaproteobacteria bacterium, assembly GCA_964195005.1. Classification (GTDB taxonomy): domain Bacteria; phylum Actinomycetota; class Acidimicrobiia; order Spongiisociales; family SHLN01; genus JAUXLW01. The sequence goes on along the minus strand of CAXMOO010000167.1, from coordinate 9,344 downwards.
GAGCCCGACTGCGAAGACACATTTGTGCCCGGCGATGAGCCATCCGATCTCCCTCCCCCCGCTGACACGCCGGACGAACCATCCCCGACCGGCATGCTGGTTGACGGAGGCCTGAGCGTCGCCGACGCCCTCGCCACCGATGCCACCGGCGTGATCGCCGTGAAGGGCCTTCTGCTGATAGACGACCAGGGCGCCCGCCTGTGCGAGTTGTTCGCCGAGTCAGCTCCGCCGCTGTGCGACGGTGCTTCGATCCTGGTGACTAATTACGAGGAAGTCCTGTCGGTTCCGCTGAGCAACGCCCAGGGCGTCAGCTGGACGGACCAGCTGGTGTCCTTCCTTGGTGAGATCGTTGACGGCACACTCGTCGTAGACCCCACCGTCGCCCAGTAGCCAGCTGCCCGGGTGAGCCGCTGCGACTCGGGACACTAACCCGACAGTACACCCAGGCCCAGGGCGGTAAGCCCAACCATCAGCAACAACATGGCGTACTGGGTGCGAACCGCGGTTTCGGACCGAAACACGCGCAGAGCCCGTTCGTGGGCCAATACCACTCCGGCTACATGGCCGAGAACGATGGCGGCAACCTGCACGTACCAGACGGCTTCGGCAGACATCCAGAAGTTGACTTTCCAATCACCTGTGCCGAGCAGATTCCAGCCCGACCCGAAGGGATCGCTCAACTCATGGATCAGTTGCTGACCTTCGAACACAATGAACGTGAAGTAGTGGGCAAAGGCATACGCCAGGGCGATGGGCACCAGCGTGTGAGCAAACGAGCGGGCCACGTCTAAAACCGTCATGTCGGAGTCACCGAGCCGGGCCGCTGCGGCCGATGCCAGCAGATAGGCAGTCCCGACCAGGGCGATGACAGCCAGCAAAGCAAGAGTGGCGAACCACTCCTGGCCGGCAGTCGACCCAAAGGTTGAGAGCCAGAAGTTGGTCTCAGACAGACCGTCGTAGGTGACGGTCCCGATCATCGCTATGACCAGCGCCACCAGCCCGGGACGAACCGTCAATGCGGGAAGCGACCGCAACCAACCCCGCCACATCAAACGCGGTGGGCCATCAAGCGCCTGCGCTCCTACTCCTTCAGGTCGCTCCAGGGCTACCGGGGCAATCTCGCTGATCAACCCGTTGTAGTTCTCGAACGCCTCACCGCTGCTCAACCCGGTCTCCACGCCAAGCAAACGGGTCATAGCCAAGACGTAGAGGGTGTAAACGATGGCGGCCAACGCCAGCGTTCGGGGCTGCGTGTTGGTAGGCACCACCAGCTCTAACCAGGTGAACACCACGAACGCTCCGGCCGCCGGCCATAAGCCGATAAGCCTGCCGAGGTCGGGGCGCTCGGGAGCATCACGATTGATCCACCGGCTGAGGGTCCGCCACGGATTGAGGAAGACCCATAAGTTGCCCACAAGGGCAGACAGGAACGGGATCACCAGCCAGAAATAGATCCAAACCAGCACAGGTGAGAGCAAGTTATCTGCCGAGTCCCCGTTGATGATCCCGGCCAGCACCACGAAGGTAAGGGCGACGAGCCCAAAAACCTGCAGCACCTTGCCCAACCGACGCAGGGATCCACCGATGGGACGCCCGGAAACCGGTTCTTGCCAGCGGGGCTCCTTCCAGAGAGCCGCCACGAGCACGAACGAAAGGACCACTGCCAGACCGGCCCCAGCCATGAAATAAGTCGTAGGTACGGGGAGATCGGCTCGTCCGCCAATTCCATGAGCCACGACGGGCGGTAAATGGATCAAGGGGCCACTTGCAGCTGCATGATCTCTTGCCCGGTGCCTTCCAGCTCCACGTCGAAAATACCGGGAATGTCCGCCACAAAGTCGAGCACAGCCGGGAAGCCGGGAGCCAAGCTGGCCTTGATGTCGTAGCCATGCAGGTGGACCTCGTCAGTGGTGTCGGCGGTGATTACCAACCGAACGGTGTGACCCAGCTCAACCGGCACCCGGCCCGGATCGTCTCCCGGGGCCGTCAGGTCTACCTCGATGAGGTCGAAGTCTGGAACAGTCGTGGTGGTGGCAGTAGTCGACGTCGTTGGCGTGTCGGCCGGCGCGGTCGTCGCTTGCGGGCTACTCGTGGTCGTCAACGGCTGGGTGGTGGGTGCGGGAGTCGCCGTCGTACCCCCGGATCCGCCGTTGCAAGCGGCAACTACCAAGAGGGTGGCAGCGACGAGTGCTGCTCGAATCATCGTTGAAAGGCTAACCCGCCGCAGCTGCAGAAGTTGACTCTGCTCAGCCGGATGGTTCTCCCGGATCCGGCCCGGTAGCTACCGGGAACCCGGCGGTCGACCAGTCGCTCCAGGATCCCGGATAGAGCAGCGGCCGACCCAGGCCGGCGTGCTCCATCGCCAATACGTTGTGACAAGCGCTGACTCCGCTCCCGCAGTAGGCCACCACGGTCCCGGATCCATCAACACCCAAACTCCGGTAGCGCGCCTTCAGCCCGTCGACCGGCAAGAAGCGCTGGTCCGGGCCCAGGTTCCCCTCAAAGTCGGCGCTTATCGCAGTGGGAATATGGCCTGCGATCGGATCGATGGGCTCCACCTCTCCCCGGTAGCGATCGCCCGAGCGAGCATCGAGCGTCAGGATGGAACCAAGGCGTTCGCGAAGCTGGTCACGGTCGACAGTCAGTCCCGACTGGAGGCTTACCGACAGGTCGGCCTCAGGGTGGCTGGTGACATGATCGGAGACCGGGTGGCCGTCCTCTGTCCATGCAGTCAAACCCCCGTCCAGGACGTAGCTGTGCTCATGGCCGATGGCTCGCAACATCCACCACAGACGGGACGCGATGGCTCCCCCGCGATCGTCGTAGGCCACCACGCGATTCTTGTCGCCGATGCCGAGCCGGCACATGCGAACGGCGAAGATATCCCAATCGGGTAGCGGGTGTCGCCCCAGCCCGTCTTCTGCCGACAGGTCGGTGTCCAGGTCTACATAGATTGCACCGGGGATGTGGGCCTCGAGAAAGGCCTCCCGCCCCCGCTCCGGCTCTCCCAGGTACCAGCGGGTGTCCGCCAGCCGAAGAATGGAATGGTCCAGGTGTTCTGCAAGCCAGTCGGTGCTTACTAAAGGTGAGGTAGTGGAGCCGTCTGCCACTTGGAGGGTCTACGAGAGAGGTTCGGCGGCAGTGGCTCTCCGACCGTCGGCAGTGAGGAGCTCGGGAGCGAATGCCACCGCCTCCCAGGGCCGGGCCACCACGTGCCACGCCAACAAGCCGGCAGAAATGGGAATCGAGATCGGGGCGTTGAACCGCACCCGGTTGTAGTTCACTGCAGAGCCACGGAGCCAGGCAGCCGGTTCCGTCCCAACTTCGAGCACCCAGCGACGCGGTATACGACCGTCATGGACCAATCGGTAGGTGTAATCCACCCCGGAGATCTCCCAGCGATTACCCCAGAACGAGGCCCGGGTTGCCCTGGCGAAAGGAACGTCGTCCTCCACTGCCCGCACGACCCCCCAGCCGTCCGGTTGCAGAGTCCAGCGGGTGCCGTCTTTGAGAGTAACCCTGGTGTAAGCGTTGCGGGGACGACGGATGGCGTTGGCCAGAACCTCACCATGCTGCACGAGCTGCCACTGGTTTGAAAACAGGCCGCTGATCAGCTCGGCCTCACCAATAATCCTCCTGGTATCGGCCCTTCTCATGACGGCAACGGTACTACCGCGAAGCCCCGAGCGGAACCGCCCTCTGGCGCCTGAATGGGCGAGGTGGGGAAGCTCATGGTTGGTGGCTTGGTGCTCCCCTCTTCCGTCACCGGGCCTGCGGGCCGGCGCCACCTTCCTTCCCACGAGGGAAGGAGAAGCCCACAACCTAGGATCGCGGGCATGCAATTACACCTGCTCGACGCGACGTACGAGCTGTTTCGCGCATTCTTCGGCGCCCCCGAGCGCAGCGCTCCCGACGGACGAGAAGTGGGCGCGGTGGCCGGGCTCATCGCCTCGACGCTCAGCCTGTTGCGAGAGCCCGGTGTGACCCACCTGGCGGCGGCGACCGACCAAGTAATCGAATCGTTCCGTAACGAGATGTTCGCCGGATACAAAACAGGCGAAGGTGTCCCCGAGGTGCTGATGCAGCAGTTCCCGCTGGCGGAACGGGCCCTCGAGGCGATGGGAGTGACGGTTTGGGCGATGACCAGGTTCGAGGCAGACGACGCCCTGGCCACCGGCGCCTGGAAGTACGCCGACGATGTCGAGCGCGTGGTGATTCTCAGCCCCGACAAGGACTTCGCTCAGTGTGTGATCCGAAGGAAGGTCGTCACCTATGACCGTCGTCAGGAGATCGAACGGGACGAAGACGGCGTGTGGGAAAAGTTCGGTGTCGCCCCCTCCTCGATCCCCGACTACTTAGGGCTGGTTGGTGACACCGCCGACGGGATCCCCGGGCTACACGGATGGGGAGCCAAGTCCACGGCAACAGTTCTCGCCCATTACCGGACTATTGAGGAGATACCAGACGATGCCGAGCGATGGTCCGTCAACGTACGGAGCGCGGCCCGCCTGGCACAAACGCTGGCCGAAAATCGGGATGACGCACTCCTCTTCCGCGAGCTGGCAGTCTTACGCCGGGACGTCCCTCTGGACCAATCGATCGCCGATCTCGAATGGCACGGGGTGGCCCGCGGACCCTATCTCGAGCTGTGCCGGGAGCTGGACTTCGACCAGCTCGCCGAACGCCCCCAAACGTGGCAGGAGTAGTGACAAACGGCCGTAGCAAGCTCTTCCTTCTCCAGATACGGTGGAATTGGAGGTAAGAGTGATGTTTAAGCACCTATTGGTAGCGATCGACGGATCTGATCACGCCGACCACGCAATTGGGATCGCCGCCGACCTCGCCATGCGATACCACGCCAAGCTTACGATTCTGCACGTAGCTCGCCATCCGCGTGTGATGAGCACCCTCAGTGATCTGCAGGAGCTGGAGCGAATCGAGCACGTTGAGTTCCATGAACAGGACGTTCTCAATCTGGCCGCTGCCAAGGTCACGGACGACGCGGAAAAGCGCGTTCGCGAGCTCGGAGTGCCGGACGTCGAGGTGGTTGCCAGGCGAGGTAACCCGGCGCAGCAAATTATCGAGCACGCCAACGGCACGGGCGTAGATCTAATAGTGATAGGGACCCGGGGCTTGAGCGACCTCCCGGCGTCCATGCTCGGAAGCGTTTCGCATAAGGTGATTCATCTGTCGGACGTGCCGGTGCTCGCCGTCCGGTGACAAGCGTGGCAGTATTTTCGGGTGGACCAGCCTGACGTGTCATTGACCAACTACGACCTCGCCATCATCGGAGCCAACCGCTCCGGCCTGTCTGTGGCCCTCGATGCATTCGAGGCCGGTGTCAAGCGAATAGTCATCATCGATTCCGAGGCCCACCCGCTTCCCGAGCTGGGCGGGGAGCCCGAGACCCGTTTCGGTACACCGGTCACGCGCATCATCGAAGGCGAGGAAGTCATCATCGAGGGCGAGGACCTCTCGCTGACTGCCCGCGTGGCGGTGGTGGCGGCCGGCTTCGCCAAGCAATCCAGGAAGCCGGACTATGAGATCCCGGCCTCGCTGACAGATCGCATTCATTTTGAGATGCCTGCCGACGTACCCCCCGGGGACGACATTCTGGTGGTGGGAGTAGGTGAATCCGGGGCCGAGCAATGCGAGAGCCTCGTTGCAAGCGGATACACCGGGGTAGTGCTCAGCCTGCCAAGCACATCGTTCGACAGTTTGGCGACGCTGGTGCGCCAGGATCTACTCGAGATCGAGTCTTCACGCGGGGCGGCAATCTTGTGGATGGCCCATCCGCAAGAGGTCATCGACGTCGACGGATTTCCAATGGTGACGTTTTCCGATCGGGGAACGCCCGACCTGCAATTCGATCGCATCATTTACGACCTCGGAGGGGCCGGCCTCGCCGGGCGGCTGAAGCGGATCGGCATCACACTCGAGAGCGAGCGTGAGGGCCCCGCCGCGGTGTACGTACTCAGTGACCAGGACCACAGTCCGTCGGAGACTGCCGCTTCCGGGTTTGCCACCATATCGCCCGGCCATGCCTGGCAAGCCCTCCACGACGATCACTTCCCCGACCTGGCCGGAGCCCGCGATCTGGAGGCTCGTCCGAGCCTGGTTCGGGAAGGGCTCGCTGAGAAGCTGCGGGAGCAGCATTACAACGCCACCATCACCGAATTCGAGAACTACCACAGCGATTTGTGGATCTTGCGGGTGAAGCCGGATGTAGGCGATGCCTCCCATCAGCCCGGCCAATACGCCACGCTGGCACTCGGCTACTGGGAGCCCCGCCTCGATGGGGAAGATGAACACCTCGACGAAGCCAAAGTCGAGAAGCTGGTGCGACGGTCCTACTCGATCTCCCATCCGATCCTCGACAACAACGACAAAGTCGTCCCTCCCGAGGACATCGATGGGGTGGAGTACTACATAGTGCTGGTCCGGCCGGAGGGAATGGAGCACCTGCCCGAGCTCACCCCCCGCCTCGCGCTCAAAAAGAAGGGAGACCGCATCTTCATGGGCGCCAAAGTGGCAGGGCGGTACACGCTCAAGCCTGTCGTCGACCCAACGATGGATGTGATCTTCTTGTCGACGGGGACCGGCGAGGCGCCCCACAACAACATGACTGCCCAGCTTCTGCGCGATGGGCACACCGGCCGTATCGTCGCCGCATGCTGCGTGCGTTACAAGCGTGACCTGGCTTATCTGGAGACCCACCGCCGCCTGGAGAAGCTCTACCCGAACTACACCTACCTCCCACTAACCACTCGGGAAGCGGACACCATCAACAACAAGGTCTACATCCAACAGCTCATCGGAAGTGGCATGCTCGACGAGGTGCTCGGGCATGAGCCCACACCTGAGCGCTCCCAATTCTTCCTTTGCGGCAATCCTCTAATGATCGGCTTTCCGGAATGGGAGGACAACACCCCGACTTTTCCCGAAGAGCTTGGGGTGTGTCAGATCCTCACCGAACGAGGATTCACAGTTGACCATCGCGGCGTGGAAGGCAACGTCCACTACGAGGAATACTGGTAGACCGACTGGCTCCCCGGTTCAGCCGAGGGCCTGCTCGAGGTCGGCAATCAGGTCGGCCGGGGCTTCCAGGCCCACCGACAACCGCAACAGCTCGGGGGGTGCATCGGGATTCACCTGCAACCGGTGCTCTATCAGCGACTCGACTCCACCCAACGAGGTGGCGTTGGAGATGACCCGCAACCTGGCGAGGACCGCCCCGGCTGCCTCCTGAGTCTCCATTTCAAAGGCGATGATGGCACCGGGAAGAGTCATCTGCCGCTCCCACACCTCATGGCCGGGGTGGGACGTCAAGCTGGGGTGCCACACCGTCGCCACCCTGCCTTCGAGAAACGAGGCGATTTCGATAGCGCTGCGGCACTGGCGTTCAATGCGAAGTGGGAGCGTGCGGACGCCCCGCAGGGTCAACCACGCGTCGAGTGAGCCCGGAATCACACCGTCGCGGCGGCGAGCCTTCCGGAGAGCAACGGCCGTCTCCTCATCCGGAGCGACAATCACGCCCCCCATTGCGTCGGAGTGCCCGCCGATGTACTTGGTAGTGGAGTGCATAACGAAGTCGGCGCCCAACGCCAGGGGGTGTTGAAGTATGGGAGTGGCAAAGGTCGAATCGACCACGACTCTGGCGCCGCCGTCGGTGGCCGCGGCGGTCACCTCCGCTATGTCGATGATGAGTGCTTTGGGATTCGACGGAGTCTCAAACCAGATGACATCTCCCTCCCCTGCCCGGCCCATGTCATCTATCAGCTCCCAAGGGGCTTCCTCGCTCATCTGCCAGCGAGTGCCGTGATATACGTCCGGCGACAGAAAGACCCGTTTCGGCTTCAGATGTCGCAGCACCGCGCCCGTTGCCGCCAGGCCCGACGGGTAGCAGACGGCGTGGCCACCCTCGAGAGCCCCTAAGACGGCCTCGAGACGCTCGGTAGTGACGTGTCGATCTCGGCGATACACCATCTCGGATTGCTCAGAACGGTCATAGGTTGACGTCACATGGATCGGAGGAGCCACGTCGATTCCATCCTCAACGAAAGAGTCGCCGTGGATGGCCTGCGTGAAAGGGTCACCGCTCATGGAGGGGAAGCCTAGGAGATGAGGAAAGGCACATGAGGACGGTGCCGACGGCGACCGTGGCTGTACCATTCCCCGGCAATGTCTGCATCCTCCTTCCGCAATGTCGCCTTGATCGCGCACGTCGATCACGGGAAAACCACTCTCGTCGACGCCATGCTGTCCTCGACGGGCGTGTTCGCCTCACATGAGACGCGGGTCGATCGGGTAATGGACTCCAGCGACCAGGAGCGCGAACGGGGCATCACCATCCTCGCCAAGGCGGCGTCGGTGAAATGGAAAGGAACCCGGATCAACCTGGTTGATACCCCGGGCCACGCCGACTTCGGTGGAGAAGTCGAACGTGCCCTGGCCATGGTCGACGGGGTCTTGCTGCTCGTGGACGCGGCTGAAGGGCCGATGCCACAGACCAGATACGTGCTGTCTAAGGCGCTGGACCTCCACCTGCCCGCCGTCGTCGTCGTCAACAAAGTCGACCGCCCCGATTCACGTATCAAAGACGTCGTCGACGAGATCTACCAGCTGTTCTTCGACCTGGATGCTTCCGATGACCACATTGAATTCCCGATCATCTCCACCGTGGCCCGCCAGGGGAGGGCAATGAACGGCATGGGTATCCCCGATCCGGAAGCCGATCTGTCCACCCTCCTCGACGCCATCGTCGACACCATCCCGTCGCCATCGGGCGACCCCGATGCCCCACTCCAGGCCCTCGTCACCAACCTCGACGCCTCGGACTATCTGGGACGCCTGGCTATCGGCCGGGTTGCCCAGGGCACCATGCGGGCCGGGGAGGAAGTTGCCCTTTGCCAAAGCAACGAGGAAGCCCCCCTGAAACGCAAGCTGACGAGCCTCCTCGGGTTCACGGGACTGGAGCGGACCGAGGTGACCGACCGCGTGGCCGGCGACCTGTTCATCCTGGCAGGGTTCCCCGAAGTGGAGATCGGCGACACAATCGCAGATGTCAACAATCCGAAGCCCCTGCCGAGACTCACCGTCGATGAGCCGGTTCTGAGAATGACCTTCGGCGTGAACACATCGCCGCTGGCGGGAAGGGACGGCAGGTTCCTGACTTCCCGCCAGATAAAGGACCGCCTCGAACGTGAGGTCCTCGGCAACGTGTCGATCCGAATCGGGGCCACGGCCTCACCAGAGGTCATCGAAGTAGCCGGCAGGGGTGAATTGCAGCTGGCTGTGCTCATCGAGTCGATGCGCCGCGAAGGGGTCGAGCGCCAGGTGAGCCG
>CAXMOO010000166.1:0-3682 GCA_964195005.1 uncultured Gammaproteobacteria bacterium | reverse complement strand
AATGGTGTCGGCGGCCAATCCGATGTGTGAATCTGCTTCCACCACTACCTGTTCGGCGTCAGACAACTTGGGATCGTTCACCGTGTCGCGCGGGGTGAAGCCACCCGCAGCACAGCCCGCAAGCAGCAAAGCCACAATCCCTGCCACTGATCCGAATTGATCCGGCTTCTGCCTTCCCACGCCGCCATCATGACTGATAATGCTTCACCAGCGATATCAGGCATCACCTCACACCCGCCCATATCGGCACATATGCGCTGCTTGGCCTCAGACGGCGACCCGCGCATATTGCCGGATCTTCGATATCGGATATTGGGCCAACCGATCGCTCGTTGTCAGGCAAATCAGATCGTGTCAGCGGCGCCTGCTCAGAGGTTTCCGGGTGTGAAGGCACCCCTGAGGATGATCAGCGCCATCTCGACGCTACCCACGGCCGCCAAGAGGCGACCCCCAAATACGAGAGCCTCCCCGCGAACGGCTCCCTGAGAGCGCTCTATCTGGCGCCCAGCGGATGCGAGCACGCCAAGTGCTAGCGGCCCCAACAGAAGCGCCAACAGCAACAGCCACACCCACACAGTGACTGGGATCACCTCCTCGAAGGAGACGGGAAGCAAGAGCGTCAGAAGTATGACCGTGGCCGAGCCGGTCGCAACACACATCAGCATGAAGCCGACCACGGCTCGCAGGCTTACCCCGAAGATGCGGAGGGCAGCGAGGGCGCGCTGTCGCTCCTGTTCCTCGAACACAAGTTGGGACAACTCGGCATCGGAGGGGCCCTCGCTGGAGGCCGCAGCTTGCTCGGCTCGCCGCCACAACTCGTCCTGGGCAAGGTCGGGCTGCTCAGCTTGGAGCAGCTGGTAATGCCGCTGGACACGATTGAGATCCCGCTGTGTCACCGTTGCCCCTGGCGTCCCGTCGGCGGCGATGCGGTAGGGCCGGGAGCGCAGAGGAAGCGGATTGCCGCAGTACGGACATGGCTTTCCGGCCCACTGTTTGTTTCCAGGGACTTCTAGCTGGTGGATGCAGCACCAGTCCAACCCGTGTAGCTCTTCGCTCATGTCAGCGCTTGGCTCCATCGCGACATCATGACCGAAAGTCGCCCCCCGGTGCTATCAGGGATCACCCCCACCGCCCGCCCATATCGGCACATATGCGCTACCTGGCTGGCTCGGCAACGGCCGCGCAACAGCCGTTCGGCCCTAGGCGCTACCTCTCTCTGACGCGAAAGTGGAGATCGCCACAGGGGGGCATCGTGCCGCCTCCGGCGCGATAGACACGGGGAGGCTCGGGGGATCGTGGTACTGCGATCCCTCGAGCAGTTTCAGCAGCGCATATCGGCACATAAGCGCTACCTCGCCCGTGACGCGCCGAACCCCGGAGCGTGGCCGACCACTCATGGCCGGAACGTTCCGGGGTCCAGTCCTTCGATGGTTCCACGGTCCCCACCGTGCGTGGACCTATCGAAGTCCCCCTGCTGGGAACTGATCGGCGGATGGGCCTTGTGAAGAGAGACACAACCATCATCGGCTCGGGTGACTAGCCACCAATCGAGCTAGCGCATAACGGCACATATGCGCTACCTGGCTGCCGAGTCGTGGCGAGGGTCGGTTGGGCCGAAGATCAGATTCGGTGGGCTTCGCCGATGTAGCCTGGGCTGAATGTTGGGCGGAGTGATCCTCGCAGTCGATGTGGCGACGGTCGTGAACCTGGTGTCAGCCGTCGCTGTCATTGTGGGTGTTGTTTTCGCTGTGGTGCAGCTTCGTCAGGCGGTGCGTGACCGACGGGACGCAGCAGCGGTGTCAGTGGTGGGAACAGTGCAAACCCAGGAGGTCCGGCAGGCTGTCAGGGCGATCCTGGCGCTGCCCAACCACGTCGACCCGGAGGTGGTGCGTAGCGATCCTGAGCTGCTCGACGCGGCGCTTGCTGTGGATAGCGCATGCGAGATGTGGGGTTCGATGGTGTACGAAGGCGTGGTAGACCATCAGATGCTGGATCGAATGGTCGGCGGCTGGGTGCGAGGGTCATGGTCACGACTTGATGTGTGGGTTGAGACGGAACGAACCGAACTGGACAGCCCGAATGTCGGAGAGTGGTGGCAGTGGCTCGTAGAGATCCTGGAGAGCGACCCCGATCCGGGTAAGAGACGTGGTGCCCACGTGGCGTATCGCCATCAACTCCGAGACTGACGAAGCGCCACCTGCCAGATCGATCCCTGCACGACCCTTGAGGACATTCCAAGTAGGTAGCGCATATCGGCACATATGCGCTACCTGTCCTCAGCGTCTGGGACATTGCGTAAGGTCCTGTTTGGTAGTGCGGCTGTAAGCCGTAGAGATTGGTGAAGTGTTTCGGAGGCGTGTGGTGGAGCTCGAAGAGTTCAAAGAGATGCAGAGTCAGTTGTGGGAGGAAGGCGACTACCCACCGGTGGGTCGTCTTATCGAGCCCGCTGCTCAGATACTCGTGCAAGAGGCCGGGGTGCAGAGTGGCCAGCGAGTCCTTGATGTCGGTACCGGATCGGGCAGCGTTGCTGTGGCCGCGGCACTGGTCGGAGCCGAGGTGGTCGGAGTTGACATCACCGATGCCTGGTTCGAGGAGGCTCACCGCCGCACGGAAGCCGCGGGTGTGACGCTGGATCTCCAGTTGGGTGATGCCGAGGCGCTCCCCGTTGAGGATGGCGCCTTCGATGTGGTGCTGTCGAGCTTTGCGGCGATCTTCGCTCCCCGCCACGATCTGGTCGCCTCAGAGATAGTGAGGGTGTGCACCGACGGGGGGGTGTTCGGGATCACGGCGTGGACTCCAGATGGGACAAACAACGCGGTGTTCTCGACGCTGGTTGAGTCTCTTCCAGCTCCGCCCGAGTTCGTATCGCCAAGCATTCTGTGGGGTGATCCGGCCCATGTCCGGGATCTCTTCGCCTCTCACGATGTGGCCTTGCGTTTCGAGCGTCCGCAATTCACGGTGACGTTCAGTTCGGCCGATGCGTTCGAGACATTCGCCTTCGAGAACTCGGGTGGACTGATCGCTGCCCGCCGCGCCCTCGAACAGATGGGTCGATGGGACGAGGCGCACGCCGCGATGCGCGAAGCGATCAACCAGACCAACGACGCCGACGACGGCAGCTACCGCACCACGTGGGACTTCCTTCTCACAATTGGGAACAAGGCTGCTTGAACAGCGCGCATAGGACGCCCAAATCGGCACATATGCGCTACCTGCGTGGGTCGGTAGCGGCCAACCAACAGCCGTTCGGCCCTAGGCGCTACCCCCATCTGACACGAAAGTGGAGCTCGCCATAGGGGGGCATCGTGCCGCCTCCGGTGCGATGGACAGGGGGAGGCTCGGGGGACCGTGATAGGGCGGTCCCTCGAGTGGATTCAGGTAGCGCATATCGGCACATATGCGCTAGCGGCCCTGCGTAGGCGGAGTCCGTTCTGAGGACTTGTGCGGTTGGCGAAACGGACCGAAGTGTCGGGTTCGTGCCTTTTCGGGGGTACCCATGGAATAGATTCGAACGTGTCGCTGCTGTGGCCTTAGTGAGTCGTGCGAGGTCGTGGGCCTGGTGGGTCGGACTGATGCTGGTGGTCTCTGCCTGCTCAGGGACAACCGCTGCCACGACATCCTCTTCGACAACGGCGACGACAGCATCCTCTTCTACTACGACGGTGACCGCGTCCTCTTCGAC
>CAXMOO010000165.1:0-5910 GCA_964195005.1 uncultured Gammaproteobacteria bacterium | reverse complement strand
TGACCTCGATGAGGCTCGCACCGAGATCAAGCATCAGCTCGATGAGATTGCCAATCTGATCCTGGATGAGTCCGACGCTATCCGCGTGGCCGATAACCACGAGGCTCAGGAGTATTTCGAATCGGCCTCGAAAACGTACGCCGATGCTCTCGATCTTTTGGAGAAAACCACCAAATTGCCACAGATGGAAACGATCTCAGACGCGCTCGACAAGGCCCGGTGGCAGTTGCGGGCCGCCGTCGCGCTGCGCGATGGCGAGGAGGCTCCCCCCGAACCGGAGAAGGAGCGGGCGACCTGTTTCTTCGATCCTGCTCACGAGCCGGCCCGGGAAACCGCCGTGTTGAGAACCAGCGCCGGCGAGCGTGAAGTCCGGGTGTGTCCGGCCGACGCCGAACGGCTGCGCCGCGGTCAGCAGCCGGAGCCGCGCCCCATCAGCGTAGGGGGCCGTCCTATCCCCGCGCCCATGGCTCCCAAGAGCTACGGAGGTGGTGGATTCGGCACGATGGACATGTTTGAGGTGATCCTCGGCTCAACGGCTTCCTCGGGAGGCTTTGGTGGGTTCGGGCGGGCCCGCCCTAGAGCGCGGCAACACCGCCGATACACCCAGAGCCAGGAAATCCCGATGGGCGGGGCCAGCCGCGGCCGCAGCTCGGTCAGGCGGCGGTCGGGCGGCAGCGGGGTTTCGCGCAGAAGAGGGAGTGGAGTCTCTCGCGGAAGGGGCTTGCGCCGCTAACAAACCGGGGTGGCCCGCTTCCCGGGCCGTCCCTAAGATTGGCTGACCGTTAATTAGGAGTCAGGTAATGGGTTTCATGAAGCGTCTCTGGGGCTATCTAAAGCAACTGTTCAAGTCCAAGGCCGAGCAGGCAATGGATCCGGAGATAGAGATTGAGCAAGCGATCTCTGAGGCGAGGAAGCGCGACCAGCAGCTGCGTAACCAGGCAGCCAAGGTGGTTGCTCATCGAGTCCAGCTCGAGTCGAAGATCGAGGATGCTGCCGACAACGTCGGTGCCGCTCGTGAGCTGGCCAAGAAGGCCCTCTTGAAGGCCGAGGATGCCAGAAGTGCCGGCAACGTCGAGGACACTGAGAAGTGGACGAGGTCGGCCCAGTCGCTGGCAATGCGGTTGCAGGCCTCTGAATCCAATCTGGACAGTCTCAAAGGCCAGTATGGAACTGCCATGGACCAGGCCGAGAAGGCCAAGTCGGCCGTGAGCCAGAACGCCTTGCGCTTGCAGGAGCTGGCCGCCAGGCGTCTTGAGCTGCTGGGAGCTCTTCAGCAAGCCAAGATGCAGGAGTCGGTAAACAAGGCCGTCGAGATCATGTCGGAGACGCTGGATGACGAGATCCCCAGTCTCGAGCGGGTCGAAGAGAAGATTGAGAAGCGCAAGGCTGAGGCGATGGCACATGCCGAGTTGCGGGAGGCCACGCCCGAGGGCGCCGAAATCGAGCTGCGAGAAGCCGTTTCACTGGCGCAGGCCGACGAGAAGCTGGAAGAGTTGAAAGCCGAGCTCGGTATCACCGGTTAGCTCTCGAAGGTAAGGACCCCTTCTAGATCCAACGAGAGACGGGCTTCGGTGCCCGGCCGGGGCCTCGTGGGATAGGTCACTTCCAGATCGGTTCCGTCCGCAAGGCGAACCCGGGCTGCATAGTGATCGCCCCGGAAGGCCGCGTCCACCACCCGGCCGCTTATCGTGCCGGCCGGGTCCACTCGCAGGGCGTCGGGCCGAATCACTAACACCGTTGGTCCGTCGGCTGCATCCACCGGTACGACAGCCCACCCCAGATCGACTTTGCCGTCACTCACCTCGGCGGCGAAACGATTGCTGAATCCGAGGAACTCGGCGACGAACAGCTCGGCGGGTCGTTCCCACAGAGCTTGCGGAGTCGCCGCCTGGATCAGCCGGCCGCTTTCCATGACCGCCACCCGGTCGGCGACGGTGAGGGCCTCCTCCTGGTCGTGAGTCACATACAGGACGGTTGCCTCGAGGCGCTGGAAGATCTCCCGCAGCTCGGTGAGCAAATGCTCTCGCAGCGAGCGGTCGAGGGACCCCAACGGTTCATCGAGCATCAGCAAGGCCGGGGCCGGTGCCAGCGTTCTGGCCAGAGCTACCCGCTGAGCCTCGCCACCGGACAGGTTGCCGATCTGGCGGTGGCCGCTCTGGCCCAGCCCCACCATCTCCAATACTTCCTTGACCCGCTGATCCTGACGGTCGGCCTCCCATCCCTGCATGCGAAGACCGAAGGCGACGTTGCCGGCAACGTCTTTGTGAGGAAACAGGGCGTAGTCCTGGAACATGAGGCCGAAACCCCGTTCATGGGGCGGTACCTTGGCCAGGTTCTTTCCGTTCCACGTGATGGACCCCGAATCGAGGTGCTCCAACCCGGTAATGGTTCGCAGGAGGGTCGACTTACCGGAACCACTGGGACCGAGCACGGCCAGAATTTCACCCTCGGCCACGTCAAGGGTCACGTCGCTCAAAGCGACGATGGGGCCAAACCGCTTGTTGAGAGACACCAGGGACAGCATCAGAACTCGCCGAGCTCTCCGACCCGGAAGCGGTCTACGGCGAGTATCACCAGTGCGGTGACTGCCATGAGGACGGTGCTCATTGCCATGGCCTGGCCAAAGTTGATCGCTCCCGGTTGGCCCAGGAAGCGGAATATCGCCACCGGCAGGGTCGGGGTGTCTGGCCTGGCGATGAATGAGGTGGCGCCGAACTCACCCAGGCTGATGGCGAAGGCGAAACCGGCGCTGACTGCCATGGCCCTGGCAGCGATGGGCAGTTCGAGCTCCCTCCAGACCCGTCCCGGAGAAGCCCCGAGCACGGCGGCCGCCTGGCGCAGCTCGGGCCGAATCGAGCGCAGCACGGGCACGGCGATGCGAACTACGAAAGGAATCGCCACCAGGGCGTGCCCCAGAGGGATGAGGAGCGTCCAGCTGCGCAGGTCCACCGGCCAGTCGAGAGCTACCAGCATTCCGAAGCCGATTGTCACTGCCGACGTACCGAGTGGCAGCATCAGGAGCACATCGAAGAATCTCGAGGCCCGGCTCTGTCGCATCGCGATGACAGTCGCTGCGCTGATTCCGACAATGAGAGCGACGATTGTTGCCACCACCGCGATCCAGAGTGAGTTTCCGATTGCCTCGAGAGGAGAAATGAAAGCCGTGCTGCCCCGCCGGCTTTCGCCGAGTGCTCGGTAGAAATCCAGACCGAGGGCGCCGTCGACGGATAGCGACCGTTGGATCAGCAGGACCAGCGGGGTGCCCAGCAACAGCCCGACGTACACGACAACACCTGCCACCATCAGCCGGGCTCGACCCGACGCCGGGCGTTTCGCCACCAGGGCTTCCGGTTTGAGGCTCAGGCTGACGCTGCGGCGTTCCTGATATCGCGAGTAGGCCCAGAGGATGAGGGTGACCCCTACCAGCTGCAGTACCGCGAGGGCAGCTGCTACACCGAAATTCAGGAAGGCTGTGGTCTGGCGGAAGATCTCCACTTCGAGGGTGGCGAAGCGCAGCTCGCCGAGGATCAGAATCACCCCGAATGACGTGAACGTGAAAAGAAACACGATCGAGCTGGCCGCCGCCAGGGCCGGGCGCAGCAGCGGCAGCGTGATATCGCGGAAAGCTTGCCAGCGGCTCGCACCGAGGGCCCGGGCCGCTTCCTCCATGCGAGGATCGATGTGGGACCACAGGCCCCCAACCGTCCTCACCACCACCGCGAAGTTGTAGAAGAGGTGGGCTAGCAAGATGATCCAGATCGTCCGCGTGAGGTTGAGTCCAAACGGGCTGGCGCTTCCGAACAGTGCCAGAAATGCCGACCCGACCACCACAGTCGGCAAGACAAAGGGAATGGTGATGAGTGCCCGGAGCAGCCGTTTCCCGGGAAACTGGTAGCGAGCCAGCACATAGGCCACAGGAAGAGCAGCCACGAGGGTCAGGACGGTCGAGGCCGCCGCCTGCCACAACGTGAACCATGCCACCGCGAGCAGCGAGCCTGACGTCAAGACATCCGAGAACGGTGTTAGATCGAGGTTGCCTTCCCGCGTCAAGCTCGTGACCACGATGCTGACCAGCGGGTAGAAGAAGAAGTATCCGAGGAAAACGAGGGGCAGCGCTGTCAGCGCCCAGGTCCATGCCTTGAGGTTCTGCCCGGGAGAGCTCACCTGAGGACTATCTCGGTCCACTCTTGAATCCATCGGTCGCGATTTTCTTCGATTAGCTCAGGAGGGAGCCGGAGGGGATCCTCGACGACCACGGTGTGTCGTTGAAACTCAATGGGGACCGCCGCGTCGCTAACGACCGGGAACACGAACATGTTGAGGGGAATGTCTTCTTGGAATTCCTTCGACAGCATGAACTCGAGCAGCTTCTCGGCGGCCGATCCCGAGTCCGATCCGGTGAGGATGCCGGCGAACTCGACCTGGCGGAAGCAGCTGGCTTCGACAATCCCGGTGGGAGCCTCGGTCGGCGGCTCGGAAGCAAAGATCACCTCGGCCACGGGCGAGGAGGCGTAGGAAACTACGAGCGGCCTGTCGCCGTCAGACGCCGCCGAGAAATTCCCCGAGTAGGCCTGCTCCCAACCGGAGACAACCAGTACACCGTTGTCGCGTAAGCCTCGCCAGTAGTCCTGCCAGGACATTCCACTCTCACCTTCTCCGAAGACGACGATGGTGGCCAGAAGAAAAGCCAGGCCGGGTGAGGAGGTTGCCGGGTCTTCGACGACAAGTGAGTCGGCTAGTTCCTCAACTGCATCCGCCGCCTGCCCCACCGGCAGCAAAGCGGTGAGAGTTTCGGGGGGATCCACCCCCAACTCGGCGAGCGCCGCCTTGTCGTAGTTGAGGCAGACATCGCCGAAGTCGATGGGTGTGAAGCTGTTGGAGGCGTCGAGCCGATAGGCGGGTATTACCTGTCCGAGTCGCGACGGTTCGTAAGGCCGGGTGATGCCGGCCTCGAGAGCCCGCGACAGGAAGGCGTTGTCAACGCCAAAGATGACGTCGGCGAGTGGGTTGTCCTTGGTGAGGATTGCTTGTGACAGCATCCTGCCGGCGTCACCGGCCCGTAGGATTTCGACGGTGAGGCCCGTCTCGGCGGTGAACTGTTCGAGTGTGGCCTCAGATATGTCGAAGGAATCGTGGGTGAGGAGGGTGACGGTGTCGGACCCGCCACTGCTGCAGGCAGCCGCTGTCAGGCCCACTGCCAGCGCCAGGGCCCCCCAGGACGCGTAGCTATCTCGGCTGAGGCTTTTCAGGTGCATCCCGGCTCCCTCCGCTGGCATTATCCAGTTCAGGTCATCGGGTCGACGGCATCGGTTTTTCCGTGGCCAACCTCTCAGCCCGACTAACTCGAGCTCCCCGGTGGTCTAAGTGGAGGATACCGGGTGCCGGCCCCTGGCGGGAGTCCTTGATGGGGACTAGTCATTCTGTGGTGGCGGTAAGTAGTCGATGTCACTACTATCAGTGGTGCTAACGGGTTGGGGACCAGGCACAACTCTAGGAGTACGACACATGCGTTTTACCGCTTCGATGGGCGTCTTTGCCCTGATTCTTTCCCTGCTGGTACCGGCCGCTGCCCAGATGGACATGGCAGAGGACCCGGCCCCGGAAAAAGTCGACTACGACGAAATTTCTGGGGATCTCGACTTCGACCTCAAGATGCTCATTTTCTCACTCGGGAAGGAAGGCGAGGAGGCCCTGGCCAAGTGCACCGTGGCGGACATAGTTCCCAAGGACTCGGAGCCGACCACCGGTGTCGCTGGCTGCCATGTTGTCTCGATCGCCGGACCCAACGGCCAGGTCAACCACGGCAGCATCGTCTCGGCGATGGCCCACTATTTCGGCGCCGGCAAGGGCAAGCTCATGCACCAGGTCGCCAAGTGGGACCTCGCCAAAGGCGATGAGCAGGTTAAAGCC
>CAXMOO010000164.1:0-19984 GCA_964195005.1 uncultured Gammaproteobacteria bacterium | reverse complement strand
CCCAGCACTCATAGATGTTGGGGCACCCTGCTTCCTCGCAAACCGTGTTGAGGCTTTGGGAACGCATCAGCTTCTTGAGATCGAGATAGCTGTCATCCATGACTGCCTTGACCTTCATCCAATCCGGCCTGGGCGGCTCGCCGGCAAGACGGCCCCGCACCACCACCTGCTCGGAGGGCTGAATGTTGAGCATGCGCTCATCGACGTCGAAAACGCGACCAGTGCCCCGGACGAAGGCAGCCCGCTGCTCCTCGACTTCATCCACCTCGAACACCTTCACGAACCAGGGCACCAGAACATCAATGAACTCCTCGTGGCTGACCTTGCGGCCGAGGATCTCAACTAGGGATGTAACCGGTCTGGCCAGACCGCAGGGATTGATGTGCTCAAAGAAGCCGAGATCGGTATCCAGATTCACCGCGAAGCCGTGCATCGTCACTCCCCGGGAAACCCGAACTCCGATGGCTGCAACCTTGCCCTCATCAGTCCAGACGCCGGTGTATCCATCGTCCGTCCAAGCAGCAACACCCAGGTCCCCCAGCGCCCCCACCAGGGCCTCCTCGAGCCGGCGCACATAGGGAACTACCAGGCGGGGCTCGGGCAACGCCAGAATCGGATAGCCGACAAGCTGGCCGGGGCCGTGGAAGGTGATGTCGCCCCCCCGATCAACATGGAAGAGCTCGGCCCCCAGCTCTCGCAACAACGCATCGTCGGCGAGCAGATGTGTTTCATCGCCATTGCGGCCAATTGTGTAAGTCGGGGGATGCTCGAGCAGCAACAAGTAGTCGTCGGAGCTGCGACCGTTAGCCCGGCCTTCGTGAAAAGCCCTTTGGAGGTCCCAGGCCTCGCCGTACGGAAGCCGGCCGAGCCAACGGATCCTCACGCCAGCTCCTGCTCCCAATCCCAGGTTTCGAGGCTTTGCTTGAGTCGTTGCAGGAATAGCACGGCAGTTGAACCGTCGAAGGCCCGGTGATCCCAGCTGAAGCCGAGGTAACCGATGTGGCGTATCGAAATCGAGTCGTTGCCGTAAGCATCGGTGACAACCACCGGCCGCTTGCTCACGGTGTCGGTGGACAGGATGGCGGTGTTCGGCACGTTGATTATCGGGGCAGTTAGGAATGAGCCGAACGGCCCCGGATTGGTTATCGAGAACGTGCTTCCCGTGACGTCGTCTGGTTGGAGGGATTTGTCACGGGCTTTCTCAGCCACGCTTCTGATCGCCCGGGCCAGGCCGACAACTCGCAAACCGTCGGCCCCTCGCACGGTTGCCACGAGAAGGCCCTTCTGGTCGAGGTCAACGGCGATTCCGAGATTGATCGAAGTGTGGAAAACCGCCTTGCCCTGCTCGGGGTAGATGGAGCTGTTCACAACCGGGAAGGCGGCCAATGCGTCGACGGTCGCCCGGGCAATGAAGGGCAGATAGGTCAGCGAGAAGCCCTCCGTCTTCTTCCACTCTTCCCTGTGCGCCTGCCTGACTCTTTCGACGTTCTCGTAATCGACCTCTATGGAGGCCCAAACATGGGCGGCAGACTGCTTGGCACGAAGCATGTTGTCGGCAATACGGACCCGAAGGCGATCGAGCTCGACGACGTGGTCCCCGCTCAATAGAGCCACCCCCTCTGGCGGAGCGGCGGCGGTCCCACCTTCAGGAACCAGAGGAGCGGTCGGGGCTGGCGGTGCAACCCCGCTTGGCGCCGGGGCGGCTGCGACGGCAGGGGCCGCCGGCGCCTGGGCGACCGGGGCACCGGAGGCGAGAAAGGCCTCCAGATCCTTGCGGGTGATACGGCCCCCCGCGCCGGTGCCCGGCACCGTCGCCAGATCGACTCCGGAGGCGGCCGCAAGTCTGCGGACCACCGGCGAGAGCACCTGACGCATGCCGTTTCCGGGCCCGGACTGAACTCCGGCAGGGGCGTTAACGGGGGCAGCGGCGGCCGCGGCGGCAGGCTCCAGGGCAGGAACCGGCTCGGAGGCAGGCTCCAACTTGACTGGCACCTCTACGGGCTGGCCCGGGGCCGCCTCAGCCTCCGGCTGCGCCGCGATCTCCTCACCGGGCTCTCCGATCACAGCCAGTGGAGTGCCCACGGGCACTGTCTCTCCTTCGGCAACCAGGATCTCGTGAACGACTCCCGCAACCGGCGACGGGACCTCGGTGTCAACTTTGTCCGTGGAAATTTCGAGCAGGACCTCGTCTTCAGAGATGGCCTCTCCCGGCCGTTTTGCCCAGCTGAGGATGGTGCCTTCGGTAACGGTCTCGCCGAGCTGCGGCATGGTGACGGTCGTGGCCATATCTATCTCCTAAATGACGGCAAGTGAACGCACGGCCCGGAGCACATCTTCCACCTGGGGAATGAAGGCGTCCTCGAGCCCGGCTTGGAAAGGGATGTGGGTGTGAGGAGGAACGACCCGCTGAATGGGGCCATCCAGGTCCCAGAACAGGTCTCCGGCGACCCGGGCAGCAATCTCGGATGCCACCGAGGCAACCGGGACGTCTTCCTGCACGATCACCAGGCGGGAGGTCTTGGATACTGAGGCAAAGACGGCATCCCAGTCGATCGGGGCTAACGATTGCAAGTCGACGACCTCGATAGAGGTCCCCTCCGCGGCAATCTCCTCGGCCGCCGCCAGTGAGGTGTGGACCATTGCCCCCCACGTCACAATGGTGACGTCGTGACCGGGGCGAGCCACCCGGGCCCGGCCGAGAGGTATCTCATAGGCTCCGCCGGGGATGGCTTCCTTGATGCTTCGGTAGAGCTTCTTATGTTCCAGGAATACAACAGGGTTGGGGTCCTTGATGGCTGCCGTCAGCAAGCCCTTAGCCGCAGTCGGTGTTGAGGGAACGACAATCTTTATGCCGGGGTGGTGGGCCAGCATCCCCTCAGGACTGATCGAGTGGAAGGGCCCGGCCCGCAAGCCTGCCCCGGAGGGGCCCCGCACCACCATGGGTACCGAAACGCCCCCCTTCCAGTTGTACTTGGCAGCTTCAGTAACTAGCTGATCCAGCCCCGGATAGATGAAGTCGGTGTATTGCAGCTCGGCGATCGGCCGCAACCCGGCCAGAGCCGCGCCGACGGAGGCGCCGATGATGGCGACCTCGGCAATCGGGAAATCGACCACCCGCATTGGGCCGAATTTTTCAATGATCCCTTCAGTGACCTTGAAGGCACCACCGAACGCTCCCACATCCTCGCCGAGCAGGAAGACGGAATCGTCCTCGTCCATCGCTTCCATCAATCCCGCCTTGATGGCCTCGAGCATGGTGATGGGGTCCCCCTCTCCCGTACCCGGGCCCGGAGCGGGCTCGTCGACCCGCACGGCAAACAAGTCTTTGTCCACCGATTCCGGGGCGGGATCGGGCTCGGCCTGGGCCCACTCGATTCCCGATTTGATCCGGCTCTCAATCTCCTCCGCCATTCTCTCCCTGGTTTCGCTGGTGAGAACGCCTCGCTCCATGAGGTATTGCTCAAAACGAGGGATTGGATCCCGGTCCATCCAGGACTCCCGGAAATCGGGTTTGACGTAGTCGGCGGAATCATGGCCGGCGTGCCCGAAGTGGCGGAACGTGACCGCCTCGATCAACGAGGGGCCCTCGCCGGCCCGCGCCCTGTCGATTGCTTCGCCGGCTGCGGCGTGACAGGCCAGCACATCATTTCCGTCGACAGTTACGCCGGGGATTCCGTAGCCGGACGCTCGCTCGGCGATCTCCCCCACGGCGAACTCCAGCTCGTTGGGCGTGGAATATGCGAATTGGTTGTTCTGCACGGTAAACACGATCGGGAGCTGCAAAACCGCGCCGGTGTTTACCGCCTCATGCCACGCTCCGGTGGCCGTGGCGCCCTCGCCACAGTCGGCCAATGCCACGTATGGCTTGCCCCGTTGCTTAAAGGCCAAAGCCCACCCCAATGCGACGGGATAAGCATCGGGAAGGGGAGACACCACCATCAACGTGCCCTTATCGGGCACACCGAAATGGCTGTTTCCATCCCGACCTTTGGTGGGACCAGCGGCCTTGCCGAAGAAGTTGAGCAAGGTTTCCTCGAGAGTCACGCCCCTCGCCAACTGGGCAATCAGATCGCGATGGGTGCCCCCGAAGATATCGCCATCCTCGAGTGCATACCCGAACCCGACCATGGCGGCTTCCTGTCCCACGCCCGGATAAACCGCACCTGTGAGCCGCCCCCCGCGGTACATGGTGTGGAGTCGAGTCTCGAGCAGACGACCCGTGATCATCAGCTCATACATATCCATCAACTGAGCGTCGTCTAGCTCGCGAGCCTCGATATCAAACCGCATGTCGGTCACCAATCCTCAATGCAAGGGCCTCCCGCTGGCCTCCATTAACGCCTCACCCACGGCTTCCGAAAGCGTGGGATGGGCGTGGACGAAGGCGGCAGCTTCGGCCGGAAGCGCTTCCCAGCCCACAGCCAGCATGAGCTCGTGAATCAACTCGCCGGCGTCGGGACCCACGACGCTGGCGCCCAGAATGGGCCCATCCTTCTCCACCACCAGCTTGACCACACCATGGGCCTCGCCTCGAATAATCGCCCGCGCCACACCGGCGAAGGTCTTGGAGGTGGTCTCGACTTCGTAGCCAAACTCTTTGGCCTGCGCTTCTGTGAGGCCGACGCTGGCAAACTCGGGGTGGGTATACACCACGAGCGGCACCGCCCGATAATTCACCGGATCGGGCTCTCCGGTGCCAATGAAAGTGATTACCGAGATGCCCTCGGCAAAACCGGCGTGTGCCAGCTGGGGAGTCCCGGCGACGATATCGCCTACCGCAAAGACCCCGGGCTCGTCAGTTTGGCCGGTCTGACTGTCCACAACAATGAAACCCTGGTCGACATCTATCTTGGCTGTGTCAAGCCCAATGTCGCCGGTGCGAGGCGCTCTCCCCACGGCCACCAGCACGGTGTCGACTTCCACCGACTCGTCCCCGAAGGGAACAACAACCGTGTCTCCCCGCCGTTCCGGCTCCCCCACCGTCACCCCGGTGTGGACCGTTAGCCCCCGTGCCTTCAACTGCCTCTCAAGAGCCCGAGCGGCCTGCGGCTCGGCTCCGGGGACGATCTGGTCCATCATCTCGAAAAG
The DNA here is from genome assembly GCA_964195005.1 of uncultured Gammaproteobacteria bacterium. Lineage (GTDB taxonomy): Bacteria > Actinomycetota > Acidimicrobiia > Spongiisociales > SHLN01 > JAUXLW01. The sequence continues at coordinate 14,896 of CAXMOO010000164.1, read as the reverse complement.
ATGGACCTCGTTTCCGAGGTCCACCAGAAGGGAAGCAAACTCGCAGCCGATGGCCCCGGCTCCAATGATGGCTACTCGCCCGGGGCTCGAGCTCCAGTCGAGAGCATGGTCTGAGCTGAGGATCTTGTCCCCGTCGAACTCATACCCGGGAATCGCCCTTGGCACGGAACCGGTGGCGATGATGACATTGGCTGCCTCCAACTCCTGCTTCCCTTCGGTAGTCTCGACCAGCACCTTGCCGGGACCGCTCAGTCGGCCGTAGCCGTCGATCACATCGACTTTGCGTTGCTTCAGCAAGCCGGCAAGGCCGCTGACCAGCTGATCTACAACCCGATCCTTACGGGCCAGGCCCTGGCCCCAGTCGAAGCTCGGAGATCCGACCTGCACCCCAAAATCGGCTGAATCTCGCACTGTTGTGAACACGCCGGCCGCCTCCAACCACGCCTTAGCGGGGATGCAGCCCCTGAGGAGACAGGTTCCACCGACACGGTCTTTCTCGACCATTGCCACACTGAGGCCGAAATTATGGGCGTAAAGGGCGGCGGAATAGCCCCCGGGCCCACCCCCGATGATGACGACGTCGTACACGCGTAGTGCCTCCTACAACCCGTCGATCCTAGTGCTGTGCATGACACGGCACTGTGGCGTCGGGAGTTCCTCAATTGTGGGTGGGGATAGGGTGAGGGGGTGAAAACTCGCTACCTGATAATCACCGCCTTGATCACCGCGCTGGTCATATTGGGTGCCGGCGCCTGGTGGCTGTACGTCCGGAGCGTGTGAGTGGCCTCCGAACTGACCCTGCCAATACCCGATCTATGGCTGCTCGCAAGTGGAAAAAGCGTTGTTGCCTTCGCTCCCCGCTATGCCGTAGACCTCAACGACGAGCTGGAGCTGGCGCCGGGACCGCCCCGGCCGGCGGCTGAGCTCAAAGCTGACCCCGGGTCGGTGGTGGAGCCGTCCGCGCTCGACGATCTGACGGCTCTGGTCATGGGGGTCCAGCCGGCCTCTTCGCTCAGCCCGGAATCGGACGGCAACTTCTTGACAAATCTCCCTGAGGGAGACGTCCTGATTCTCCGGGTCTACCGGGGGAATCGGCCGGTGCTGGATGGCGCCGAGTTCGAGGCGCAACGGGCCGAAGTGGAAGCTGAGTTCCGTTGAATCGAGTCGAGCTCGAGACCGCCAATGGAGTGCGACTCGAGGGACGCTGGGACGAGCCACCCGAGCCTCTCGGCGCGCTCGTGTTCTGCCACCCCCATCCGCAGCAAGGCGGCACTATGACCTCACCCCTCATGCACAAAGTAACCAAAGGGCTTGTCGGGGACGGCTTCTCGGTGCTGCGGTTCAACTTCCGCGGAGTCGGCGCTTCATCCGGCGAATGGGGTGGCGGCGATGGCGAAGTGAATGATGTGGCGGCGGCAATGGAGCAAGCCGCAACCCGGGGATTACCGCTGGCCCTCGGCGGATGGTCTTTCGGAGCAGCTACGGCGCTGAGATGGCAGGCTCGCGAGGGCGACTCCACCCCGTACGTCGGCATTGCCCCGCCGGTAAATACCGAGTACATGCAATCACCCCCTCGATCACCTGAGCTGGCTGAGGCCCGGCGACTCTTCATAATCGGCGATCGGGATCAGTTCATAACAGTTAAGGATCTGGAGTCATATGCCCTCTCAATCGGGGCAACTGTGGATGTGATCAAAGGAAGCGACCACTTCTTCTATTTCCGAGAAGACCGGGTGGCAGGCCTGATGGCCGGGTTCTTGACCGCTAGCTAACGGGCCGAAATCCCCGATTACGGGCTTCTGCCAGGGTGTCGGGCGCAATAGCCGACAACATGTTCTTTTCGGTGAGTCGTTCGGCCTCAACCCGGGCTTCAAGGGCTGCAAACTGCGACTCATCGTCGCAGTCGTAGACAGTCATTTCATCGCGCACACCGACGAAACGGTTCTCCCCGAAGCGCAGCAAGCGTCCCATCCCCTCCCCTTCTCTAGTGCCCCGACCAGTGACAGAGCACTAACTGGCGCCTTCGGCCCAGGTTTGCCAGTCTTCACCCTCGGCCATGTCGGCCGGGTCCGGTTGCTCGGCGAGCAGGGTGCCGTCGTCTATCTCGTCTGAGTAGTCGATGTGCTCGATCAGCTCCTCGCCGTTCTCATCCCCGTCGGCGAATGTGAACAGGAAGTAGCCCATGCGCAGGTAAATGTGGGTTTCGCCTGGAATCCAGGCCACAAGCACCGGCTCGTCTCCCAGCTCGCCCCGGGTGGAGACGATCCCGGGATATGCCAGCACCAATTCGCCGATTCCCTGCATAGTGATGTCGGCTCCGGTGCCTCCAAAAAAGGGCGCCGATACTTCCGCATCGAGAAGCTCGCGGATGCCTTCGAGATCGCGGGCGTTGAAGAAGTCCACAAGTTCGTCGACCACCGCTTCTTCGGTGGAGTAATCGGTCATGGCCTCAGTCTACGTACCGGCTCACCGACCATGAGTTCGTAGGCGGGGGGAGGCTGAATGCTCAATCGGTGCCAGGGAATGGAGCTGGGCGCTATCGAGAAGTAGACCGCCAGGAAGGCTTCCACCAGCCTGGTCCGGAGGTCAGATCCACGCCGGTTCACGGTATCCACCGAACACCTCCCGCAGGGTCTCGACAATTTCACCTTCCGTGGCCCGCACCCTGGCTGCTTCCACGATGAGTTCCATCAGGTTGGCGTCGGCTTCGGCCCCGACCCGCAAGGCTTCCCGGGCTGCAGATACGGCGTCCTCATCCCGATCGGCTCGCAACCCGGCCAGAGTGTGGCGCTGCTCCTCTTCGATTTCAGTACCGATTCGAAGGATGTTGATGTCCTTCTTATCTTCACGGACGTAGCGATTCACGCCGACGATTCCTCGCTCGCCTGCCGTCACCTTCTTCTCGAACTCGTACGCGGAATCGGAAATCTGGCCCTGGAACCAGCCCTCCTCGATGCCGCGCAGGACTCCGGCCAGCATCGAACCGGACCCTTTGCGATCGATTGCCGCGAACAGCTCCTCGGCAGCGGCCTCCGCCTGGTCGGTGAGCTGCTCCAGATACCACGATCCGCCCAGCGGGTCGACGGTGTCCGCCGTTCCGGTCTCTTCGGCGATGACCTGCTGGGTACGCAGCGCCAGCTCGGCGGCTTCCCTGGTCGGCAGGGCATAGACCTCGTCGAGCGCGTTGGTATGCAGACTCTGGGTACCCCCCATCACGGCGGCCAGAGCTTCGATGGCGATCCGCACCACGTTGTTGTATGGCTGCTGGGCAGTGAGGGAAACACCCGACGTCTGGGTGTGAAAGCGCAGCTTGAGCGATCGTTCATCCTTCGCCCCGTACCGCTCTCTCATCCAGCGAGCCCAAATACGCCGGGCTGCCCGGTACTTAGCAATTTCCTCGAAGAAATCGATGTGGGCGTCGAAGAAGAACGAGAACCGGGGCACGAACGAGTCGACTTCCAGGCCCCGGTCGCGGCACGCCTCAACGTAGGCAAAGCCGTCGGCAAGCGTGAACGCCAGCTCTTGCACCGCCGTGGCACCCGCCTCACGAATGTGATACCCGCTGATCGAAATGGTATTCCACAGCGGCACCCGGTCTCGACAGAACTCGACTTGATCAACCAGCATTCGCAGGTGCGGCTTCGGCGGAAACAGCCATTCTTTCTGGGCGATGTACTCCTTGAGGATGTCATTCTGCAACGTGCCGGCCAGTCGATCCCAGGAAACACCCTGTTCTTCGGCAGACACGAGCAGGAATCCGAACAGAACTTGAGCCGGGCCATTGATCGTCATCGATACCGAAACCTCATCGAGCGGAATTCCGTCCATCAAGGCATTCATGTCATCTGCAGAATCGACCGCGACCCCACAGTGACCCACCTCGCCTAGGGCTCGTGACGAGTCACTGTCGTATCCCATCAGCGTTGGCATGTCGAAAGCCACCGACAGTCCGCCCTGACCTTCGGCCAGCAAATGGCGAAAACGGGCGTTGGTCTTCTTGACTGAGGCGAATCCGGCGAACTGGCGCATGGTCCAGAGGCGCCCCCGATAGCCGGTGGCATGGATGCCCCGCGTGTACGGGTAGAGGCCCGGATAACCAATGCGCTCGGGCGGATCCCCCTCCGGGGGAAGACCGAGGCCCGGCACCGGCTCACCTGACAGCGAGCTGAAACCTGACTGCCGCTCGGGCCCTTCGCCTGCCAGCTCCTCCCACCTGGCCCGGTCGCTCACCACTCCTCCCCTTCCACGGCGCTACCCACGGCTCCGATCCTGACCAGATAGGCGCCTTCGCCGGCTAACACCTGTCGCACATCGTCGGGGGAGTACCCGGCCGGTTGGCCGATCTGGTCGAGGATGAACCGAGCGGCGTCGTCGGAATTCCCCACTCGCACCGGCTCGAGCTTCCCGGCGCCCCGGGGGGAGATCCCCTGTAGATACACCACTTCCCACTCGAGGATCCGGCGGATGTCTTCCCGGCCGAGCCAACCGGCACCTCCCACATATTGATCGACGAATTCGACGGCATCGTCGAGCACGTAGGTGAGTTGCTCGGGGCCCGAGCGCTGCATCGCCTCTTGCCACACAAGGGCTGCTGCCAGACCAAGGAGAAGCGCCACGAGGAGTGCTCCCAGAAGCAAAGGGCTCATGTCCATCATGCTACCGGCACCCTCGGAACCTGGAGCTCGGACGAAATCGCCCAAATAACTTCGATCGGCCCCTATTCTCTGCGGCCGTGGCCAGTAGCACGAATTCGGGAGTGAAATGGAAGGCCCTCGCCATAGGGACTGGCGGGGTTCTCGTTACCGCGGGCTTGATCTGGCTGGTCGTCAGCGGAGTTGAGACCGGGAGGGGCGAGCGACCCGACGCCCCGGCCGGAGTCGAGACTTTCAGCGGTATCAATGCCCAGCACATCGACGGGCCCATCGACTACGGAACAACCGACCCTCCCCCCGGCGGCAATCACAATACGCAATGGCATGCTTGCGGCTTCTACGAGAACGAGATCCGGACCGAGAACGCCGTGCACTCGATGGAGCACGGTGTGGTCTGGATTACCTACCGGGCCGGCTTGTCCGACGAAGAAACGGGCATCCTCGAGAGCCTCGGCCGCCGCTCCGAGACCATCGTCAGCCTCTTCCCGGACCAGAGCGCGCCCGTCATCGCCACCGCGTGGGGCAATCAGCTCAAGTTGCAAAGTGCCACCGACAATCGACTCGACCAGTTCCACGGTGCGTTCCGCGATGCGCCCTCGGCCCCTGAGCCCCTGGCCGGCTGCGCCAATGGGATCGTCACCTAAAAAGTCGCCAGTTTGGCCAGCAGGGCCTCGACCGGTTCGACGCCGAGCCTGCCGGAGATCCGGGTAAGCACAACTCCTTCCCCATCCAATACCACCCAGTAGGGGAAACCGCTGAGGCCGTAGGCCCTGGCAACGTCAAAGCCTGCCGTGTCCACCAGCACTGGTAGCTGCCAGCCGGCTTCGAGAAGCCAGTCGGACGGCGGATAGTTGAGGCGGGTGGATTGGGTGGCCGTCGCCACCGAGTACAACTCCACCCCGACGGGCACCTCAAGAGCACTGAAGTAGGGTGCCAGCTCCTCCACCTCCCCCCGGCACTGGTCACACCAATGTGCCAAGAAGACAATGACTTTGGCGGTGCCGTCATGGCTGATCGTCACCGGTTTTCCGGTAAAACCGGGACCGGTCACCTCGGGGGCGACTGTTCCGACAGCCGGATCAGGCCCGGACTTCAATTCGGGCAGTGCCGCCCCGCTGATCTCCACCGAGTCTGCAACCTCTATCAGGGTGGTGGTCGGCAAACCGTCGCTCACGAACCCATCGCCGCCACAGGCGGCCAGGCCCAGCGTCAGCAATGCACCTGCAATCACAATTCTCATGAGTCCTCCCGGGCAGTGGCAAGGGCGACGATTATCAGTACGAACCCGCTGAGAGCCATGTAGGGAATCGACAAGAATCCGTATCGCCAAACGTAGGGGGCCGAACAGGGCACGGAGAACGAGCAGGTCCCGGCCTCCAAGCTGGGGAAGTGGTGAAGCAGATAGTGGTATCCGGCGACCAGCCCACCAGCGGCGGCCAACGGAAGGCCGTATCTACGGGCACCGGCGAGGTCGGCCCTGAACGCGGCAACACCCAGTACCAGCACCAGCGGGTACATGGCGATTCGCTGATACCAGCACAGGTCACACGGCTGAAGGTCGAACCCCAGGGAGTAGATGAGGCTTCCCACCGTGGCAACGCCGGCAACACCGGCGGCCCCCCACATCGCCGGCGATGGAGCGACCCGGGACCGGCGCCAGCTCACCACCAGGGCAAGGGTCGCCACGTTGGCGGTGAGCGCCAGGATCGCGGTGAAGTGCGTATAGGTTTGGTAACTCACCAGACCAAGTATCGGAGCCGGGACTGCCCGACCCTTAGGGGCGAAGTCCCTTAAAGGCCGAGACGATCGGCCAGAACCTCACGGTGGGCTGCCGGAGTGCCAAAGAGCAGCTCGGTCGACTTAGCCCGTTTGAAATACAGGTGGGCGTCGTGTTCCCACGTGAAGCCGATCCCGCCGTGGATCTGAATGTTGTTGGACGCGGCGCGGAAGAACGCTTCCGAGCAGTAGGCCTTCGCCAGCGGAGCCGCTTGGGCGACTTCATTCGGAGAGTTGGCGACCGTCCAGGCCGCATAGGAGGCCGCCGAGCGGGCGGCCTCCAATTCCATCAGCATGTCGGCGCACATGTGCTTGATCGCCTGAAACGAGCCGATAGCCCTGCCGAACTGCATGCGATCCTTGGCGTAAGCGACTGCCATTTCCAGCACTCGCTCAGCTCCTCCGACCTGCTCGGCGGCCAGAGCCACCCGCGCCAGGTCATACACATGCTCGACAGTGTCCCAGCCGCTCTCACCGAGGCGCTGGGCCGGGACTGAGTTCAAGTCGATGATGGCTTGCGGTCGGGTGGTATCGAGCGTTACCAGTTTCTCGGCCTGGACATCTGCTCCCCGGACGAGATAGAAGCCGACCCCTTCGCCGTTGCCGGCAGCGACCAGCACCATATCGGCCGTGTGGCCGGCGGTGACGTAGGACTTGGTCCCGTCAAGTGTGAATCCCGATCCGCCTGGAGAAGCGACCGACTTGATCGATGCCTGGTCCCAACCCTCACCCGGCTCGGCGATTGCCACCGTGGCGACAATCTCTCCCGCGGCGATGGCGCCGAGCCACTCCTTCTTCTGCTCGTCGCTTCCCCCGGCCATTAGCGCGGCTGCCGCGAGTACGGAGGATGACAGGTACGGGACCGGGGCCAGCACTCTGCCCATTTCGTGCAGCAAGATGGCCGTTTCCTGGAAAGTGAAGCCGGCCCCTCCCCACTCCTCGGGAATGTGCATGCCCTGCCAACCCTGAGTAGCCATTGCCTCCCAGAGCTCGCGGTCGTAGCCATCCTCTGATTCGGAGACCTGGCGGACTCGATCCGGCGGACTGTGCTCTTCGAGGAACCGGCGGGCTCCCTCCCGCAGCATCTGCCTTTCCTCCGAGATTCTGAAGTCCATTGGCCGGAATCCTATCGGGGCCGGGAGTGAAGACCCGGCGGATGCGTCCGATAACATGGGGATGAAGCTCTCTTTCATGGCACTGGCATCTGCCCTTATTGCCTCGGCGTGCACGGCCGGTCCTCGTATCGACGCGGCCGAGTCTCCGGAAGTGACGACCACTATTGCCACTACGGCGCCGGTCGAAACAACGCTTCAGCCCACGACGACCACCACCCTCCCCGACGCGGGAGTCGACATCGTGGCCTGGCTCAACAAGTACTCCCCCGGCCAGACCCTGGAACAGACTGTGGCCGGCTGGCCGGGAGTGGAGTCGGCTGTCTACGTCGGAAGTCTCGAAGCCCTCGCCGAGCTGGAACGACTCTATGCCGACCAACCCGCGGTGGTTGCCGAGATCGACGCCGCCGACCTGCCGACATCACTCAGGGTCGAAGTCACTCACCCGAGCTTTGTTGGTGAGGTAGCGACCCAGCTCCGGGCACTGTCGGATGTGGCCTCGGTAAATACGGCCGGGTCCGCTTTTTGCGATCGATTTTCCGGCTTCGCCATTGTTGTGTTCGCCGGTGACGACCTGGCTCTCACCCGGCTGCGCAGTCAAATCCTGGCGACACCCGGAGTCGATGACCTGGAGATTGTCGGGAGGGACACCGCCTACGCGGAGTTCACAGATGAATTCGCCGACTTCCCCGATGTGCTGGAGGGAATCACCGTCACCGACATGCGGGTCTCACTGCGAGCGATCGCCTCCGACTCGAGCGAAATCCCCGGTCTCGAGGCGGAATTGCTGGCCGACGACGCCGTGGTCGGCGTCTACGTTGCCGGCGAGGATGCCCCTCCTTGTTAACCGAAAGATTTCCCTGGTGGCTGCGGGGGGTCAAACCCTAAACTTCCCGCATGGAACCCATCCTCGAAGTGGCGGGACTGCACGTCTCTGTTGAAGAGACGACGATCTTGCGAGGCATAGACCTCTCCGTAGACCGCGGCAAGATCCACGCCGTGATGGGGCCCAATGGTTCCGGCAAATCCACCCTGGCCAACGTGCTGATGGGCCATCCCGGCTATCAGGTCACCAGCGGCAGCATCCGGTTCAAGGGCCAGGAGCTGGTGGCAGGCCCGGATTGGACCGACGAGCAAATCGCGGCGGTTGCACCAAATGAGAGGGCCAAAGCCGGAATGTTCCTCGCCTTTCAGTATCCGGAAGAAATCCCCGGAGTAACGATCGTCAACTTCTTGCGCAACGCCCTGTCGAATAGAAGCGGGGTGGATTACACGGTGCTGGAGCTCCGCCTATTAGTGACCGACGCCATGCGCGAGTTGGGGATGGACCCGAGCTTCGCCGATCGCTATCTCAACGAGGGTTTCTCTGGAGGAGAGCGCAAACGTAATGAGATTCTGCAGATGGCGGTGCTGCAGCCGGAACTCGCCGTGATGGATGAAACCGACTCGGGCCTCGACATCGATGCGTTGCGAGAGGTGGCAGAGGGTGTTAACCGGCTGCAGTCGCCCGACCGGGCCTTCCTGATAATCACCCACTACCAACGGTTACTCGAGTACATCACCCCCGATGTTGTCCACATCTTGATCGACGGGCAGATCGTCGAGACCGCAGGTGCCGAGCTGGCGGCCAAAATCGAACAATCCGGTTACGACGGATACCGGGCTCCCGCGCCGGCATGATCGACCTGGCCCACCTGCGAGCCGATTTCCCCATTCTCGAGCGGGAGATGAACGGCAAACCGCTGATCTATCTCGATTCGGCCGCCACCTCGCAGAAACCCACTCAGGTGATTGAGGCCATCTCCGACTTCTATAGGAACAGCAACTCCAATGTCCATCGGGGGTCCTACGGCCTCTCCAACGAGGCTACGGAGCGTTACGAGGATGCCAGGTCGAAGGTGGCACAATTCATCAACGCCGACGCCCGCGAGGTTGTGTTCACCCGAGGTGCGACCTCCGCAATCAACCAGGTCGCGTCCGGGTGGGGACTGGACAACCTTGAATCCGGCGACCGGATCCTTCTGACTCTGATGGAACATCACGCCAACATCGTCCCCTGGCAAATCGTCAGCCGTCACACCGGGGCCGAACTGGTCTACGTCCCTTTCACCGACGACTACCTGCTGGACCTGGACGCGGTCCATGAGCTACTGGACGAACGCGTCAAGGTTGTCGGGGTCACAGCCATGTCCAACGTATTGGGAACCATCAACCCCATCCGCCCGATCGCCGACGCCGCCCATGGTGCTGGAGCGATCGTGGTTGTGGACGCCGCCCAGGCTGCGCCGCATCTGACACTTGACGTGGCCGAACTCGACGTTGATTTCCTGGCTTTCTCCGGGCACAAGATGCTGGGCCCAACCGGCATTGGAGTTCTTTACGGAAAGATCGAGCAACTCGAGGCGATGGAGCCTGCGGAGGGTGGAGGAGAAATGATCTCCGAGGTGGAGCTCCAGACTTCGACCTGGGCCGAGGTACCCCATAAGTTCGAGGCGGGGACTCCCCCCATCGCTGAGGCCATCGGCCTGGGCGCGGCCATCGATTACCTCACCAAGCTGGGCATGGAAACAGTTCGCGCCCACGAGGTGGAATTAGCCGGGTACGCCATCGACCAGCTGGGCAGAGTCGAGGGAGTGACAATTCATGGTCCGACCGACGTCGACCATCGTGGGGCGGCCGTGGCGTTCAGTCTGACAGGCGTCCACCCCCATGACATCGCCACCATCCTCGACCAGGCGGGCATTGCTGTTCGGGCAGGCCATCATTGCGCTCGCCCCCTGGCCCGTTCGCTCGACGTCACCGCCACCACCAGGGCCTCCTTCTACATCTACAACGATCGCTCCGAGGTCGACGCCCTCATCCAAGGCCTGGCACAAGTCAAAGATATATTTGATGTCGCTTAACGAGCTCTACCGGGAGGTGATCCTCGACCACTATCGGGCCCCGCGCCATCACGATCACCTCGACAACCCGGACGCCGAAGCTGCGGGCAACAACCCATTGTGCGGCGATGAGGTGACCGTCGAGCTGAAATTCGATGGCGACACCGTCGCCGATATCGCGGCCGTCAGTGCCGGATGCTCGATCAGCCAGGCCTCGGCTTCGATGATGACCCAGGCTCTGATAGGCCGGGATCGCGAAGAAGTGGACGAGTTGATCCACGCCTTCAAAGCAATGATGTCGATTGAGGAGGCCGATAGTCCTTCGATCGATCCGGAGCGCCCGGGAGCCGTGCTCGGAGATCTCGAAGCACTGCAAGGAGTGCGCAAGTTTCCTGTCCGGGTCAAGTGCGCCGACCTTCCCTGGGCCACACTGGAGCAGGCCCTGGCTGGAGACGAATGAGCCACGGTCTCGGTTTCGGACTTGTATCGGCTCAACTGACGCCGGGCGATCAGCGCAGCTGGACTGAGGTCTATCAGGAGGCGATCGAACTGGCGGTGATCGCCGAGAACCTCGGCTTCTCGTCCGTATGGACCACAGAGCACCATTTCATCGACGACGGCTACATGCCTTCTTTGCTGCCGGTGAGCGCGGCGATGGCGGCACGGACAGAGCGGATCGACATCGGTACCGGCGTTCTCCTGGCTCCCCTGCACCACCCGCTGCGCCTGGCCGAAGACGCCGCCACTGTGCAACTGATCAGCCGGGGGCGCCTGATTCTGGGGCTGGGCCTGGGATGGATGGTCGCCGAGTTCGAGGCGCTCGGAGCCGACTTGAAGCAACGCGGGCAGGCTATGGAGGAAATCCTGCAGATTCTTCCCCAGGCCTGGTCCGGAAAGCCGCTCGATCATCACGGCAAGATCTACGACCTGCCGCCGGTGGCGGTTCGGCCCGTCCCCGAGCCGGCCATTCCGGTCCTCATCGGCGGCGGGGCCGAACCAGCGGTGCGCCGGGCAGGCCGGCTGGCAGACGGTTTCTTCTCAAACGCCTCTCCCGATCAGCTGGTGGCTCAAGTCCAATGGGCTTCTGACGAGCTGGAGCGAGCCGGCAGGGATCCGGCCGAATTCCAGTGGTGGTACTACACCATTGCCCTCCCCGGTGATAACGCAGAGGAGTCATGGCTGCTCATGCGGGACCACGTCTGGGCCCAGCGCTGGAAGTATGGGGACATGGAAGCGTCAGCCACCCGCGCCGGCCCGGCTCCCGCACCACCCCCGCTTGACTCCGGAATGGAAGCCAAGCTGCGGCGCATGGTGTTTCTCGGCACCGGCGCCGAGGTAGCAGACAAATTTCAGGCGGTGCAGGATCGCGTGCCGGTGCCGCTTCGCTTCGTCGCCAGGTCCTACTTCCCGGGGCTTTCCTTTGACGCTCAGGTGGAGCTCATGGAGCGCCTCGCAACTGAGGTAATGCCTGCCCTCTGACGGGCCGAATGAGCGACAGGCAGGCACCGACTGCTTCTAGAAGCCGACAGCCTCTTACGAGACCACACCACCCTCGGTCATCCCTCGCAAGTCGAGGGCCGCTTCGATCTCTTCCGAGCTGAGCCCCGACTTCTCTATCGCAACCTCACGCACGCCCCGGCCGCTGGCGAACGCCTCCTTAGCGATCTCAGCCGCCAGGTCGTATCCGAGCCGGGGGGCCAGCGCCGTGATGATGATTATGTTGCGCTCCACCAACTCCCGGGCTCGCTCCTCGTCGGCCTCGATTCCGACGACACACTTCTCGCTCAGAACCTGAGCGGCGTTGGCCAGCAGCTCGATGGACTGCAAGAGATTGTGAGCGATAACCGGCATCATCACGTTGAGCTCGAAATTGCCGTTGGCACCTCCCCAGGTGACGGCGGTGTCGTTACCCATGACCTGGGCGACCACCATCATCACCGCTTCAGGAATCACCGGGTTCACCTTGCCGGGCATGATCGACGAACCGGGCTGCAGGCTTGGAAGCTTGATCTCGGCGATGGCGGTGCGGGGACCGGAGGAAAGCCAGCGGAGATCGTTGGCGATCTTGAACATCGCGCCGGCCACGGCCTTGAGGGCCCCCGAAGCGGCCACCGCCGCATCTTTGCCGGCGGCAGCCTCGAAGTGGTTCTCGGCTTCCCGGAACGGATAACCGGTCCTGGCGGCAATCCGCTCGATCGTGGCAGCCGCAAAACCTTCAGGAGCGTTAATGCCGGTACCCACCGCCGTGCCGCCGAGCGCCAGCTCCTCGAGATCACCGAGCGCTGCCTCCACCCGCCCCCCACCCTTAGCAATCTGGGCCGCATAGCCGGAGAATTCCTGACCCAGGCGGATGGGCGTGGCGTCCATGAGGTGAGTCCGTCCCGACTTGATAATGTGATCGAACTCGCTTGCCTTAGTGTCAAGGGCTTCTGCCAACGTCGTCAACGCCGGTAGCAATTGATCGCGGATCGCGGCCACGGCGGCGATGTGTATGGCAGTGGGGATCACGTCGTTCGACGATTGCCCCTGGTTGACATGGTCGTTGGGGTGGACCAGGCCACTACCCAATTCACCGCCGAGAAGCTCGGAAGCCCGGTTGGCGATGACTTCGTTGGCATTGGTGTTGGTTGAGGTCCCCGAGCCGGTCTGGAAGACATCGAGCACGAACTGGTCGTCAAAGGTGCCGTCGGCCACTTCGTCGGCGGCGGCGGCAACGGCATCGGCTATGTCCTCGGGGTAGGTGCCGAGTTGGTAATTCGTCCGAGCCGACTCGGCCTTGACGACTCCCAGAGCCCATATGAAACGGCGACTGAACGTGATCCCGGAAATAGGAAAGTTGTCGTGGGCTCGCTGGGTTGACGCTCCGTAATAGGCGTCGGCGGGAACCTCCACCTCACCCATTGAGTCCTTCTCTATCCGCATCTCGAATCTCCTTCCGTGACCCAAGCCTAGGAGCCTCCCCGGCAAGGTAGGGTGCCGCTGTGACTGCAGAAATCAGCCTGGCAAACCAGTGCATCATCGTCACCGGAGCCAGCCGGGGCATAGGCGAAGAAATCGCCGTGGCAGCTTCCCGGGCGGGAGCCAGCGTGGTGTTGGCCTCCCGCCGCCAGGAAGGACTCGATGTCGTTGCCGAACGCATTGCCGATGCTGGAGGGGAGGCCCGCGCAGTGGCCTGCCACGTTGGTAAGCCGGCTGAAGTAGCGGCCCTCTTTGCAGCCGCCAGAGAAGCCTTTGGGCCCGTCCACGGTCTGGTGAACAATGCCGCCACTAACCCGTATTTCGGGCCACTGCTCGGTATCGAGGAAGCCGCCTTCGACAAGACGATCGAGGTGAACCTCAAAGGCCCCATGACGGCCATCCAGGCCTTCGTCGACCAGCCGGCGTCGCCCGGCTCCGCGGTCCTAAACATCGCCAGCATTGCCGGAATCCAGGCTGCTCCTTTGCAGGGGGTCTACGGGATGACCAAGGCGGCGCTCATTTCTATGACCAAGACGCTGGCGCATGAACTGGGCCCCGCCGGGATCAGGGTCAATGCCATTGCCCCCGGGTTAGTCGAGACCCGGTTCGCAGCAACCATCGTCGAGAGCGACGAGTTACGAGACCACGTAGTGAGCCGCACTGCGCTCGGACGTCACGCCCAACCCGACGAGATCGCCGGAGCTGCTGTGTACTTGTTGTCCGAAGCAGCGTCCTACGTCACAGGACAGACGATCGTGATAGATGGTGGGACTATCACGAGTTAGCTATTGGTGTTTGCCCTTCGGCGGCTCTTCGATCCCTCGTCGAGATAGGGCCACTGATAACAATCTGATAACGGAATCGATCGAACACTGTTCGATCGGCGGTGTCGAGCAAGAGGTCAGAACCTCGCCCACCCCAATGCTTCTGGACGACACACCGCGTGACGGCTCCAATACCGCTCTATATGTGCCGTTATGTGCGGCTCGAACAGTGAAGAGGGACCCCCGCCGAAGCAGGGGTCCCCAACACTTTGTCTATTCGGTTGGGCTGGGCCTTAACCCTTGACAGGAATGGCTATACCCCCGCTTGGATCTCCCTGATCGCAGCTGTGGTCGGCGCCTGATCACCCCTATTCAACAGAGGTCGACATATGGGACATGACCGCCGCACAGCAAGCAACCGTGAAATCGATGACAGAGGAAGAATTCGCAATCTTCATCAGAACCCGGGGCACTCATGTCACATCGAAGAAGGGCCGTTTCTGGCGCAGCGACCTCGGAAGGTTTCAGCCCACCCATCTCTATGCTCGGCTCTCGAGCTCGGAGATCGTCCGGCCTGCTCCAAATTGTTGGGCGTACCGGGCGGCGCTTGCGGATGGAAACGAAGGGGCAGCAAACGGTGCCATTCCCATGCATCTGATCCAAGATCTCGACAGCTTTAGCCTCGAAAGGGTACGCCCAAGCAAACGCCGTCAGATCCGAGCCAGCCTCCAGAATCTGGCGTTTGTGGAAAT
>CAXMOO010000163.1:0-9943 GCA_964195005.1 uncultured Gammaproteobacteria bacterium | reverse complement strand
CGGGCGCGTATTGCTCATACATGAACTGACGATCCTCTTCCGTCACCATCTCGAGGGTCAGCTCATCGTGGTTGCGGAGAAAAAACCCCCATTGGCAGGTGGCCGGAATCGGAGGCGTTGCCGCCAGGGCCTCCTCGATGTCGCCGGTCACCTGGCGTTTGAGAGCCATGTAGAGCGTCGGCATGAGCGGGAAGTGATAGGCCATATGACACTCGTCGCCTTCTGCGAAGTAAGCGACCACATCCACGGGAGGTTGGTTGGCCTCGGCGATCATCATTCGGTCTTCGTACTCGTCGTCGAAGATCGTCCTGAGCTCTTTGAGGAAGGCATGGGTCTCGGGGAGGTTCTCGCAGATAGTTCCCTCCCGCTCGTAGAGATATGGGATGGCATCCATGCGCAGCCCGTCGAATCCCAGATCGAGCCAGAACCGGATGACATCCTTGACGGCTCCCCTGACCTCGGGGTTGTCGAAGTTCAGGTCGGGCTGTTCTGCGTAGAAGCGATGCCAGTAATAGGCACCCGCGACGTCATCCCAGGTCCAGTTGGAGTCTTGAGTGTCGATGAAGATGACCCGGGCATCCGCGTATCGCTCGGGCGTGTCGCTCCACACGTACCAATCGCGCTTTGGCGAGCCGGGCCGACGAGCCTCCTGGAACCACGGGTGCTGGTCACTCGTGTGGTTCACGACCACGTCCCCGATCACCCGCATGTCGCGAGCATGAGCCTCCGCCAGTAGTTCACGAACATCGTCGATCGTTCCAAACTCTGCCCGAACGCCGGTCAGGTCGCTGACGTCATATCCGCCGTCCACCATCGGCGAGGGGTAGAAGGGAAGAATCCACAGGCAGTCGACGCCCAGCCATTGCAGATAGTCGAGTTTGGCGGTAATGCCGGCGATGTCACCGAGCCCATCGCCGTTCGAGTCGTAGAACGCATGGACCGGGATCTCGTAGAAGGTGGCGTTCTGGTACCACATGCGGGCAAGCTAGCTGCTGGGACTCCCTTCCCGCGGAGCGGAGTCTTCGGAGCGGAGGGTGGGAGCATGTGTCCCCTCCTGCGGAGCGGAGTCTTCGGAGCGGAGTGGGAGGGGTACGGGGAGGGTGGTTCCCAACAGCGGCGTGGGCACGGCAGGGTGGGTGAGGAGTCGGTCCTTAACCACTGCCGTGTGGTCAGGTATCGAGGTGAAATTTGATCTTCTCCACCACGGCGTCGAGATCAGAGAACACTTCTTCATTCCAAAAGCGAACGATCCGCCAACCGCGATCAATGATCTCCTTTTCACGCAGCACCTCGCGCGTCGGGTGGATATGGGTGGGGCCATCGACTTCGACAACCAGCCGGGGACGGACCGCGGCGAAGTCGACGACGTAGTGACCGATCGGATGCTGTCGCCGGAAGTGCACGCCCAGTTGGTTGCGGTTGAGTCGATACCAGAGGTCTTTTTCGGCGCCGGTCATGTTGGCTCGCAGGTAACGCAGCTGCTCACGCTGCTCGGGGTGAATGCGACGTGCCACCATGCGATGTATATGGGGCCCGTGCATCGAGTTCAATGGGTCCGCGCCGGGAAGGGTGCCTGGTTCACTCCTCGACTCGTGTTTGGGCTTTGTCAGGTCGCCGGTGGTGAGCACCACCCCCTCCCGGCCTCCCTCACTTCGTGGTGGAGGTGACCGCGGTTCGTTTTGTGTCGGACGGACCCATGTCGCGAAAACTCTTGTAGGAAGAGTTAGAGGTTGGCGCGGTAGTTCGACTATGTTCTCCACCGATGAACCGAGTCACCATCCAATGTGGGTACACCGCCTCCGGGGCGGTGTTTTTCTTGAAACAAGGAGACGGATAGATGACGATCAGGCGCCCTACCGAACATCTGCCCTTTGGTGAGAAGCGCGACCCGCGATTCTTCGGCGTGGACATTCTTTCGGTGTCGCAGTTCAAAAGGGACGATCTGGAGAAGATCTTCGAAGTCGCTCACGAGATGAGCGAGATGGTCCACCGGGTGGGCACATTTGATCTGCTCAAAGGGAAGGTGCTCACCAATCTCTTCTATGAGCCTTCCACCCGGACCTCGTCGTCGTTTGTGGCTGCCATCGAGCGTCTCGGCGGCAGCGTCATCCAGATCAACAATGTCACGTTCAGCTCGGTGTCGAAAGGCGAGTCCTTGCGCGACACGGTGCGGACTCTCGAGCAATACTCTGATGCCATAGTGCTCCGCCATCCCGAGCAGGGCTCGGCTGCCGAAGCCGCTTACGCCGCCACCAAACCGATTATCAACGCCGGGGATGGGCCTGGTGAGCATCCCACCCAGGCATTGCTCGACGTCTACACCATCGGAGAGGAGATGGGCACCATCGACGGGCTCACCGTCACCATGCTCGGCGACCTGAAGTACGGGCGCACAGTGCATTCCCTTGCCAAGCTCCTCACCCTCTTCGATGTCCGCATCAACTACGTCTCACCCTTGGCCTTGCGCATGCCCGAAGTTCTCGTGAAGGAGATCGACGAGGCCGGGATCACCCAGCACGAGACCACTGACCTCGACAGCGTGCTGGGGGAGACAGACGTTCTCTACGTGACCAGGATCCAAAAGGAGAGGTTCGAGAACCCCGCCGACTATGAGGCCGTCAAGGACTCGTACGTCATAACGCCGGAGACGATGACTCACGCCAAGGACAAGATGGCTCTGATGCATCCGCTGCCGCGGGTGGGGGAGATCAACCCAGATGTCGATGAGGACCCCCGGGCCGCCTACTTCCGACAAATGGAGTACGGCATGTACGTGCGCATGGCCCTCCTCGCTCTGGTGCTCGGCAAGGCTTGAGGCACAACGACCGCGACGATGCGTCCATGGCCGATATAGACATCTTGCACGGCCCTCTATTTCTGTTGGGAGCTTGAGGAGGGGCGGGCATTCCGGGAGCCGTCGCGGCTCATCCGTCCGGGAGCCATCGCGGCCCACCAGCGAATCGTCCTGTGGCGTTGCTTAAGGCGGTCTTGCTTCGGTGAGGTGAACTCGTTCGATGTCTCGTCGTCGCGCCGTTGTTGGGCGCACTCCACCCCGTGACCCCTCCCGTTTCACGGGAGGGGTGAACGATGTAGCGGCGATGCCGCCGCTACATCGTTAGTGCCATCACCGCTTTTTGGACGTGGAGGCGATTCTCGGCCTGATCGAACACGGCACTCCAGCGGCCATCGATGACGCCGTCGGTCACTTCGATGTTGCGGTCGGCCGGGAGCGGATGCATGTAGATGGCGTCCTCGTCTGCCATTTCCATGCGTCGCTCGTCGGTGATCCAGTCGGTGTACTTCTTGGATATCTCGGCCGACTCCTCGAGGTCGTCGGTGGTGAGCATCGACCCCCAACTCTTGGCGTAGACCACATCGGCACCGGCCATGCCGGCGTCGAAGTCTTCGACGATTTCGAAGCTGCCATGGGCCTTTTTGGCGTTTTCTTCGGCCTGGGCGACGACTTCGGGCATGAGCTTGAACTCAGGCGGGCGGGTGAGGCGCACATTGGCGCCGAAGCGGGTCAAGAGCAGGATGAGGCTCTGGGGCACACTGAGCGGCTTCTGATAGCTGGCCGCATAGGCGTAGCTCATGTTGATCGTCAGGCCCTTGGGGTCACCCTTGTGCTCGATGATCGTCTGTAAGTCGGCGAGGGCTTGAAACGGGTGGTACCAGTCGCATTGCATGTTGAGCACCGGCGTCCGGCTGGCCTGGGCAACAGCGCGGATGTAGTCGTTGCCGATGCCCCAATCGACCTGGCGAATGGCAATGCCGTCGTTGTAGCGACCGAGAATGTCCCCGATCTCCTTCCACGTGTCACCGTGGCCGATCTGGGTGCTTGTGCTGTCGAGGAACATGGCGTGACCACCGAGCTGGGCCATGCCGGCCTCGAAGCTGGCCCGGGTGCGGGTGCTCGAGAAGAAGAACAGCATGGCCAGGACCTTGTTATCGAGGTACGGGTGCTGCTCGCCGAGGGCCCGCTTGCGCTTCAGGTCAAAGGCAACGTCCAGCACCGTGTCCAGCTCGTGCTTGGTCCACTCCTGGGTGGTGATCATGTCTCTGCCACGCAAGTATGTCTGCATCTTCTCTCTCCTTGTCTAGGGTGCCCCGGCCTTTCGCCGGATGAGGCGAAACCGGAGCAGGTCATCACGAAAGTATGAGGTGGCTCGCACCACCGGTTGGTTGTCGTTGTCGAACCCGGTCTCCTCGAAACTGACTGCGGCGGTCCCGGTCGGCACTTCCAGCAGCCCGGCTGCGTGATCCCCCAATGTCACCGGGACGATTTCCGAGATGTAGTAGGCCAGGTGCCGACCGGTGTGCTCTTCGAGGAACGCGAACAGCGGCGCTTCGTGTCGGGCGGTCACTTTGGTGGTCAAGAGCTCGGCAGGGATGCGGTTGCAGGTAAGAACGACCGGGTCATCGTTTTCTAGAAACAATTTTTCGACCGCCAGGATCGGGTCGCTCGTGGCGATCGCCAGATCCTCGGCCACTGCCGGCGCGGCCGGTTCGGTTTCGACCGATAGGACCCGGACCGACGGGGTGTAGCCGTGATCTTCCAGCAACTGTTCGTAGGACCACATCTCCTCGAGGCGGGATTTGATCTGCAGGCCGGGCTCGTTGACGAAGGTGCCCGCGCCCTGCTTGCGGTAGATGGCCCCTTCCTGTTCCAGGATTGTCAGGGCTCCGCGCACCGTGGTGCGGCTCACTCCCAGGCTGGCGGCGAGCTCGGTCTCCGACGGGATGCGACCCTCTTCGAATTCGCCGTCGACGATTCGTTCTTTGAGGTGGGCCTTTACCTGGTCGGTGAGGGAGGGGCTGCGGTCTATCAAGGTTTCGTTTGTCCTGTCCGGTCATACTGTTGTATGATTGTATGACAATTGCCATGGTACCTCGGGGCATTCAGTTATGTCCAGCCCCCGGAAATGAGGAGAAGAAGCAATGCGAAGCTTTGCCGGACGCGACATCCTGTCGTTGAAAGACTTTGAGCGAAATGAGTTCGAGCACGTTTTCGGGATCGCCGACCAGCTCGAGCCGATCGCCCGGGAGCGACGGAACACCGACCTGTTGGCCGCCAAAACTTTGATCACCGCCTTCTATCAGCCCTCCACACGGACCCGGCTTGCCCATGAGGCCGCCATGCATCGCCTCGGTGGGCACGTCACCGGCTTCTCCGACGCCAAGATGACCCGGGCCGGCGACTTCTATCAGGAGTCGATCAAAGACACCGTCCACATGCTCGAGTACTACGGCGACGTTTTGGTGATGCGCCACTTTCAGCAAGGGGCGCCCCACGAGGCTGCCCACTGGGCATCGATTCCCGTCATCAACGCCGGCGACGGCTGGGGCGAGCATCCCACCCAGGTCCTCACCGACCTTTACACGGTCCAAAGAGAAACAGGCAGCATCGACGGCAAGACGTTCGTGTGTATCGGCGATCATCGCATGCGCACCATGCACTCCATCGGGTATGCCCTCTCGCAGTTCGATGCGGAGATGGTGATCCTGGCGCCGGAGGAGATGTCTCCCACCAAGGAGTTTCTCGCCGAGCTGGACGAGAAAGGCACCAGCTGGCGGATCGTCGACC
Source organism: uncultured Gammaproteobacteria bacterium (assembly GCA_964195005.1). GTDB lineage: Bacteria > Actinomycetota > Acidimicrobiia > Spongiisociales > SHLN01 > JAUXLW01. The sequence continues at coordinate 4,359 of CAXMOO010000163.1, read as the reverse complement.
ACATCGACGAGGTCATCGCCGAGGCCGACGTTCTCTACATGGAGCCGGTGGTACAGCCCGACTACACAGCGTCGCGGCAGGAGAAGCAAGAGGAGTACAACTTGACACCTGCCAACTATCAGATCACCCGCGAGGTGATGAAGAAGGCGCCGAGCAGCTCCATCGTCCTCCACTCACTGCCGCGGATGGACGAGCTGCTTCCAGAGGTGGACAACACCCGCCACGCCCGCTACTGGCAGGAGGCCTACAACGGCGTCGTGATGAGGATGGCGCTGCTCGCCCTCGTGCTGGGCGCAGTGGAGTAAGGGATGCCCACGGCAGTCATTGCGATCGGCGGCAACTCGCTGATCAAGGACAAGGACCATCAGTCCGTCGAGGACCAGTATCTAGCTGCCGGTGAAACCGACCAACACATTGCCCATCTTGTCGCCGCCGGATGGGATGTTGCTATCTCCCACGGCAACGGGCCCCAGGTGGGGTTCATCATGCGGCGCTCCGAGCTCTCTCGTGATGAGCTGCACGAGATACCCATGGACGTGGCCGGGGCCGACACCCAGGGGGCTATCGGATATGCGCTCCAGCAGAACCTGGTCAATGACTTCCGGGCGATGGGGATCGATAAATCTGTCGCCACCATTGTCACGCAGGTGGAGGTCAGCCCCGACGATCCGGCCATGATCAATCCGTCAAAACCGATCGGCACCTTCCTCGAAGAAGCTGAGGCCAGAAAGCGGCAAGAGGACGAGGGATGGGTTGTAATGGAGGACGCCGGGCGTGGCTGGCGCCGGATGGTGGCCTCGCCGCAGCCGAAACGAATCGTCGAGATCGACGTGATTTGCCAACTCATGGACGCCGGGGTGGTTGTGATCTGCGTCGGTGGTGGGGGGATACCTGTGGTCGCCGACGAGAAAGGCGATCTTTATGGGGTGGCCGCCGTCATCGACAAGGATCTGGCCTCGGCGCTACTGGCTTCGGAGATCAACGCTGATCTGCTCATCATTTCCACGGCGGTGGAGAAGGTAGCGCTCCGGTTTGGCACTCCCGAGCAAGAGTGGGTGGATAGCTTCACCCTGGCTGAGGTCAAGCAATACCTGGACGATGGCGGGCACTTCGCCGAGGGGAGCATGGCTCCCAAGATGCGGGCCGTGGTCCAGTTCCTCGAGGCCGGGGGCAAGGAAGCGCTCATCACCAATCCCGAGAATCTCGAGCGGGCCCTGGCAGGCGAAACCGGGACGCGCATAGTTCCGTGACCCGGCTCGACCATGTCACCGGCCTGGTTTGCGTTGTTTGCGACAAGTCCTACCCGGCGGCCGACAACAAATACGTCTGCCCGGACCACGGCTCCGAGGGCATTCTCGATGTTCGTTACGACTATTCCCTTGTCGGCACGCGGATCAGCCCGGACAGCTTGCGCGAGGAGTCTGACCCCACCATGTGGCGCTACCGGGCGCTCATGCCGGTTGACCCTGGCGCTTCGGTCCCGCCGTTGACGGTGGGGGGGACTCCCACCTATGACGCTCCCCGCTTAGCCGCTGCAGTCGGCGTAGCCCGACTGTGGGTCAAGGATGAGGGGCGCCAGCCCACGGGCTCACTCAAAGACCGGGCTAGTGCCGTGGCACTGGTGAAGGCTGCCGAGTTAGGTGCCGACGTGGTCACCACCGCCAGCACCGGCAACGCCGCCGCCGCCCTCAGTGGGCTGGCAGCCAGTGTCGGGCAGGCCAACGTCATCTTCGTTCCGGAGTCGGCCCCGGAGGCCAAAGTCACCCAGCTTCTTGCCTATGGCTCCACGGTTGCCCTGGTCAAGGGCAACTACAATGCAGCTTTCGAGCTCTGCATGGCGGCTGCCGAAGAGTTCGGTTGGTACAACCGCAACACCGGGTTCAACCCCTTCATGACCGAGGGCAAGAAGACGGCCGGCCTGGAGATACTCGAGCAGCTCAATTGGCAGGTGCCGGATGCCGTGTTCGTGAGTGTGGGGGACGGCTCCATCATCGGCGGGGTTCACAAGGCGATGAAGGACGCCGTGGCTCTTGGTTGGATCGATCACAGCCCGCGCATCTTCGGTATCCAGGCAGCAGGAAGTGACTACATGGTGCAGGCGTTCGAGAGTGGTGAGGATGTGCTGACGAAGGCTCCGATCTCCGCCGACACGGTTGCCGATTCGATCAGTGCCGACCTGCCCCGGGACCGCATCAAGGCCCTGGCAGCGGTAACAGAGACCGACGGCGTTTACCTGCGGGTAACTGATGAGGAGATTCTGTCCGCCATTCCGGCATTGGCCCGGGGCTCAGGCGTCTTCGCCGAACCGGCCGGAGCTGCGGCTTATGCCGGGCTCTTGAAGGCCGCCGGGGAGGACCTTGTCGGGTCGTCCGACCGGGTCGTAGTCTTGGCAACCGGCAACGGCCTCAAGGACATCGCCTCGGCGATGCGAGCAGTGACCAGTGCCGGCACCGAGCCCATGCGCATCGAACCGAGTTTGGATGCGCTTCGCGAAGCAATGAAGGGAACCTGATGATCGACTTGACCGTGCAAGATGAAGCTCTCTCCTCGGCCGTTGGCGTGGCAAGAGACAGGTCGATTCGGGTCCCAACCTTCAAGCAGATGCGTGATCCGTCGCTGATCCCCGACTCCATCAAGAGTGAGCTCAAGGACGTCGGGCTCTGGGACCTCGACCCTCGCAATTTGTTTCGAATTAGCTGGCACAACGAGCCGGCAGCCCATGGAGGCGGTTTCGGGGCGGTCAACTTCCTCGAATTGCCCCCGGAGCTGACCGGGACTCAGGCGCGGATCCTGGTCTTGGAGGGCAAGTGGTTCCCAACCGGAGCCCACAAGGTGGGGGCAGCCTTCGGCTGCCTGGTGCCCCGGCTCGTGACCGGCCAATTCGATCCGGCTACTACCAAGGCGGTCTGGCCTTCCACGGGCAACTACTGCCGGGGTGGCGCCTACGACTCCAACCTGCTCGGGTGCGAGTCGATTGCCATCCTCCCCGAAGGCATGAGCCGGGAGCGCTTCGAATGGCTCGAAGGCGTTGCCGGGGAGATCATCAAGACGCCGGGCTCGGAATCCAACGTCAAAGAAATCTTCGACAAGTGCAACGAGTTGCGAGCCTCGGGCGAGGATCTGATGATCTTCAACCAGTTCGACGAGTTCGGTAATTACCTGTGGCACTACGCCGTCACCGGTCCGGCGATGGCCGAGGTAATCGAGAGTGCGCTCGGTCCCCGTGACGTATTCCAGGGCCTAACGGTCACCACCGGCTCGGCCGGCACCATCGGCGCCGGTGACTACCTCAAGCAGGCCTATCCGACGTCGAAGATCGCCGCCGCCGAACCAGTCCAATGCCCCACCATTCTCTACAACGGGTTTGGTGAGCACCGGATTGAGGGAATCGGGGACAAGCACATTCCCTGGGTCCATAACGTCCGCAACACGGACATGGCCATCGGGCTGGACGATGAGGCCACCATAAGCCTGATCCGACTCTTCAACGAGCCAGAGGGAGTCTCATACCTGATCGACCAGGGAGTGAAGCCCGACCACATCGAGCGCCTGCCCTTATTGGGGATTTCGGGAGTCGGCAACATGCTGGCTGCCATCAAGTTCGCCAAGTATTACGAGCTCGGCTCCAACGATGTGATCGTCACCGTGGGCACGGACTCGATGGAGATGTATGGCAGCCGCCTGGCCGAGCTCAACGACGAGCGGGGTGAGTACGTCAAGCTCGATGCCGCAGCTTCATACCATCGCTACCTGCTGGGGACCGCCATCGACCACGTTCACGAGCTTTCGTATTACGACCGCAAGCGAATCCACAATCTCAAGTACTACACGTGGGTCGAGCAGCAAGGCAAGACCTTTGATGAGATCCAGGCTCAGTGGTACGACCCGGACTACTGGACATCAATTCAGGCGCTGGTCGATCCCATTGACGAGTTGATCGAAGCCTTCAACGACCGCGTCGGATTGGGTTGACAACAGGCCAGCCTGTTGAGCCCGGCTGATGTCCCGCCCTGATCTCCCGGCAGCCCCGGGGATTTTCCTGGCGCTGACAGCGGCTGCGCTTTACGGCGTCAGTGGGGCCATCGCCGCCGACGTCTTCTCCGACCTCGATCCGACCCGGGTATCCGAGGCGAGAGCGTTGATCGCGGCTGCGGTCCTGGTCCCTTACGCCTGGTGGCGAGGCCGCCTCAACCCGCATGGCCAGATCCCGATGCTGCTGACCTTCCCCACCGACATCTCGGCCGGGGTCGGAGCCGAATTGCTGTGGTTAGGCATCGGTGGAACGGCACTTCCATTCATCGCCCAGTTTGCGGCCTTGCGGCATCTGGCATCTGGCATCGTCGGAGTCATCGCCACTGC
>CAXMOO010000162.1:0-3325 GCA_964195005.1 uncultured Gammaproteobacteria bacterium | reverse complement strand
GTGGACAGGACTGGGATGAGCCACACGGTTTGGTGGGCAGGCTCTTATTAGGTCACTCCGTCGCGAATACCGGCAGGGTCGCTGGTCCGCCAACTGGATCGCAGTGGACAGAATCCACCCAGAGGACGAATAGGGGCTGGGAACCGCCGCCAACCAGCCTGGCCTATCTCTACACGCTTCGCTATACATAAGTCGAGCGGACCACAGGAGGAGTCAATGAGATCGCAAGAGGCCGCGGTCCTCAATAAGGGCCACGTCGTGTACCACAAACCCTCATCCCGGGGCTGGAGGCGATATCCGACCTGGGACCGCTACAGGGTTGAGGAGTCGCAGGTCGCGCGGGGCTTCGAACGCAGAGCGGACTACGGGGGTATGGGCGACTATGTCGCACTTCGCGAGATCGCAGCGAGCGGGAGAAGTACGAAGCGGATACGGGTGCTGCACCACCGGGACCTGGTTTTACCTGCGAAGGCCGACGAGCACCATCGGGCCGTCACAAAGGCGTACGAAAACCGCTCGAAGGTTCGCCGCTCTGATATGGATTCCGCAGCGACTCTTGAGGATCTGAGCCGTCGGCTAATGGACAAGCAGAGGCTGACGTACTCCTATCAGCTCGCGCCTTATTGGGATGAGGGGAACCGCGAGATCGACGGCGTCGTTCTTCGTGGTGCGGCCTGGGACTACGCCCGCCGTTTGATCGAAGCGGACCTAGCCAGCTGATTTAGGCACGATATCGGGCACTGATCTCAGGTGGACGTGCAGAGGTACGCATGTGCGTGACGTGCCTCTCGCACCCATGGCGTTCCCCGTTTCAACCGCGGCGCGCTGTTTGTAGCGGCAGTGATCTTCTAGCGTCTGCCCGTTCTTCAACAACATGACCCCGGTTTCAACCAAACCAATCGCAGCTACGACAGCAACGTCGTGGTCTATGCCGTACCGGCCGAGTTCGTGTCCGAGTATCTGTGGTACGTCTGATCGGACGACGGCATCCCGGCACCGTGCTCGTGGCTAGGAGATACCCTCGCCATCGTCGCCGAGCACCATCGGATGGACGATGGCCGTGACGAGCATCAAGGCGCCAATGATCACAAAGAGCCAACCGCTGGCGGCGTGGGTTCCCAGCCAGCTGTGCAGCACAGCCGGTTCGGCGAGGAGCACAACGCCGAAGGCGAGGCTGATCCCGCCGAGGAGCCGGACAGAGCCCCAGTCCAACCGCCTCCGTGCTCCGGCCGACAGGAGTACCAGACCCATTCCGAGGTCGATGATGGCCATCAGGGCCGTGTGGTGGAGTCCCGCCACCGAGGAATGGGTCGCTTCTGGCCCGAATTCGAAGCCGGTTTGCGAGAGGGTGAGCCCACCGAACACCAACAACATGATCCCGATTCCTAACAGCATCAGCTGACCGACACCCTGGCCGACGCGGCGGTTGATCTCGGTCCGGGCCGGGCCGGGATCGGGCAGCAGATCTGCTGTCAGCGTGGGCGGTGGTGGCGGCAATTCGGCTAGATCCTGGTACGGATCGTCGACGGGGCTCTCTACGAAAGCGTGATCACGTTGGTCGTTCATGTTTATTTTCCTCCAAACCGGCATCGCCGTCCTTGCGGCCTATCGACCACTTTGCGCAATAGGTTGAACGCTTTGCTCCTCGGGGCCCTCAAAATCGTCGTTTCTGGAAGAACTGATCCGTGGGCGTTTCCGACAGGACATCACGAACTTACGTGCTTCGCGTCCCCCGAACCTTCGGCCGGGCTGGACCCGCCCGTGCTGACGAGCATGTTGTCATCGCAGTGCTTCTCAGTGCACCCGTCATCTTCAAGGGTTATAGCCGCTTCGCTCAGCTACACCACCCACCGCCACTCGTATCCCATATACCCCCGTCCTTCTAACCGCCAAGCCGTTACCCCCCACTCCAGAACGAGGTCACCGAGGCCAATGATGAAGTAGCCGTGGGGAAACCCGACGAGGCCAGCAGTCACGGCCGATGCATACGACGCCGAACCCCCTCAAATCTTCACCAGCTCGCACGAGAAAACACGCTCAGCCTCAGAGGCTGAATGGCATCATCCGATTGGGGAGGGGTGATGCCGATGTTTGTCGGTTTGGTTTCGACTCCAGGGGGTTCGACTAGATTCTGAAGCTAGCAAACAGGGCTACTTTTCGCGTTGTCACTGGCGGGGTCGCTCCCTCGCGTCGTACAATCTGGATATGACATCTGACGATGAAGCTGCGGAGAAGCCGGAACAGGGCAAACCAGATCGGGAGTTGCACGAGCATGAGCCGGCACCCGATAAGCCAGAAGCCAAGAGGCCATGGTCGTTCATCGGTCGGCGGTTCACCGGAGGCATACCGTTTATCAAGAAGAACCCGCAACGCTGACCTGATCCGCCACGGCGCTCCTCCTAGGCCCGCGGGGACGCCGAGAACGCGGCACGCGGCCGCTCAGAGCCTCTACGGGGATAGTCGCCACAGCCCCCCGATGGAATGACACGACCGGGTGAAGGGGTCACCGCTGAGGCATCCGAATAAGCAGGAAGCGCAGCATCGAACCCCCTCAAATCTCCACCACACTCTGCCCTAAGGCAAACACGCTCAGCCTGCGAGGACTGAATGGCATCACGCCGTCCTCTAGGCCTTGGGCTAGGGGGTGATGCCGATGTTTGCTTGTCCGTTCGGCTTCGACTCCAGGGGGTTCGACTGGATTCTGAAGCTAGCAGACAGGGCTATTTTTCGCGTTGTCACCGGCAGTATGCGCATTACGGGGTCCGCCCCCTATTGTGTGAGGACTAACGATGGTTGGACGCGTACTCAAGAAACCGCTCAGTGCAGCCCTGGTGGCACTGGTCGTGCTGGCCGGAGTGTCCGGTGGGGTCCGGCTGGTGTCCACGGTTTCTACACAGTCTCGGTCACCTCGTCCCATTCAACTAGTTCAGAGAAGCGGAAGAATCCTGCGTAACCTCCCGGATCGAGGCCGCCTACACCTACCTTGGAATCCCGGCGTCGGCGTTAAGGACGATCTGACTGGGAGCGAGTAGATCATCGCCCGGCCAAAAGGAAGTGAGCCTCGCAGCAACAAGGCCCACTTCCGAGGGTTAACTACTCATTCCAAACCCGAAGGTCGGAAGGCGGAAGAGTTGATATCACCGTAGCCGCATGAACATGGCCCGCTGTTGGCCTGTAGCGTCTGCTGCCTCTCCGAAACCCGACGAGGCCACTGCGGGGATGCTTCGCTAGCAGTTTCCCTTTCGTCGTTGGCCCGGTGGACAGGAGTCGTCGGGCGGCGTTGTCGTGGTCGTGGTGGGGGGAATCGTCGTTGTTGTGGTGGTGG
>CAXMOO010000161.1:0-2462 GCA_964195005.1 uncultured Gammaproteobacteria bacterium | reverse complement strand
CGATCAGGCGAGCGAATCGAGCCACTCGAGCCCCTCTCGACCACACTTACAACTGCCAGACGTCCTACCCCGATTACCACGGAATTGAGGTATCGGGCTGCACATCAGGTGCGGAACCCCACATCAACAACCTTCGCGCCGTGATCGGGGCGAGCGGCACACCTTCAGGTTTTCAGCTCTGGTCGGACTTCTATGGCTGCAACGATCCGGTGACTCCAGTCGGCGGCCTCTCCGGAAACTGGCACGTCGACTGCGCCAGTTTCAAGCTCACTGGCAACTCCGTGACGTTCAACGGCGGCAACATCGTCTTCGACGGCAACATCTCGCTGACCAGCGGCCAGCTCACGTTCAACGAGAACAACCCCACGTCGTCACTTCCCGCCGCTTGCCTGAGCAGTGTTGTCGGCTGTGTCGCCAAGTCATCGGAGCTTGCTTCCTGGGTCTACATGCGCAGCGGCAACCTGTCCCTCACCGGCGGCGGACTCACCTCGAACCGCACGATGATCTATCAACACGATGGCTACTTCAGCATCGCAGGCGGGTCACCACCGGCATGGACCTCTCCATCGGAAGGACCCTTCACCGCGCTGGCCGTCTGGTCCGAGAAGTCGAGCGGCAAATACAAGATCAACGGTGGCGCCTCGATGGACCTAGAAGGCGTGTTCTTCACCCCTGAAGCAGCAGCGATGAACATCTCCGGCGGCTCACCGGTCATCCCCCAGATGGCCCAGTTCGTCTCCTACCGCCTTGCTGTCTCGGGAGGCGCCTCACTCACCCTGGCGCCCAGCCCCACCCTGTCCGTCACGCTCCCGGCAGACGCCCCTCTTCTGATCCGGTGAGGGAGGGACTGCCCAATACACATGGATCACACCAGACGGTCAACTATTCGGACCGGACACGAGGGGCTGTCAGACGCTCGGTACAACTGGTCTGGCGCGTCATTCGTTAGTGGTGGGTGGTCGTGATTCTAGAAGAGTCGCCCTTCGAAGGTGATCGCGAAGGCGTTGAGGGCGGGCTTCCAGCGGTTCATCCAGCGCTCCTGGCCCGAGCCAGTCAGATCGAGAGATCTGACGACGAGGTAGAGGCATTTTCAATGCGCCCAGGGACACATCAGAGCAGTCACGCGACCCGGGGTGCTTCAGTTCACGCTCGCAGGAAGGAATCCGCGCTGGCACACCCGGAGGAGGACAACGCCGATGTGTGCCGCGAGCACGCGGGCCGCTGGGCCGAGACCCGCCCTCGTGTTTCTTCAGTAGCGAGCCGAATGGCCGGGCGTCAGGTACTGGGCCGTCTTGTTCTGGTTGGCGGTCCACACAGCCTCGTGGGCCGATGACCACCGGTCGACGGCTTCCTTCACGCTTCATCCGGTAGCTGCCTTCTTCTTCTTGGTCACGGCAGGATGCAAGGCGTTGACCATCTCCAGTCGTTTCTTCTCGGCTCCTGCCTTGTCTCCGTAGTGAGTGATCTGGCTGTATCGAGGCTTGCCGTCCTCATACCCTCGCAGAACCCGAATGCGAAATACACCCGGCGAGACCTCGTTGATGCTTCCTAAGGGTCGTGCCATGCCCACTGACGGCAGCAAAATTCGTGAACTCAATCACCAATCCCAATCACCTGCAAAAAACAGAAACCCCAGATCATGAGGGTGGAGCCTCTGACCTGGGGTTTCCTTGAGCGGACGACCGGGTTCGAACCGGCGACCTCAACCTTGGCAAGACTCCGACAACTGTCCAGCCCGCATGAACACGTGCGAGTCCGTGCGACCCAGTCCGCCCAATCCGGCCCCGTCCGTGGAGTAGATGGGATACGGGATGGGATGGCAGTGAGTCGATCCCACTGCCCGGTCGGGCACACTCCAGCCGGTCGTGGGGGTTCGAGCCGGAGGGGCGACACAAACCCCAAGTACATACATCCCCTGGACGGGCACCTACGCCGCCGCATGAGACGAAACACCTGGTCAACGGCTCACGACGGAGTTTCAGATGCCTCTTTGTTGTCAAGGGGAGATTTCGGGGGTGCCGGGGCGCGTTGGGTTGGACCCCTGGCGATGGCCATGGATCGGCCCTAGCGTGGGTGTCGGGTCCGGGAAGTGACTTGTCCGAAGAACCGGTGTTCAGGATGTTGAGCCGGTCACGCTGGACTACAGAGTCGTTCCTGAGTGTCCTCCCGGACCCACCTCAGGTCAGATCGAGGTTGTGGCGCGGGCGTCGGCGATGAGGTGGCTGTAGACGCGGTCTGAGATGCGGCGTTTCAGGGCTCGGATGGCTTCTTTGTGGGTTTTGCCTTCGGCGATCTTGCGGTCATAGAAGACTCGGCCTTCGCTCTGGTTGCGGAACTGAACTACTGCGGCGATATGGATGGCGAAGTTCAGGGTCCGGTTCCCCCGCGGGTTCAGACGGTGACGGACCCGGCTTCCAGAGGAGGCCTCGAGTGGCGCGGTGCCGTTGTAGGACGCGAACTGG
>CAXMOO010000160.1:0-2631 GCA_964195005.1 uncultured Gammaproteobacteria bacterium | reverse complement strand
GCCACCTGGTCGTTGCGAGACCTTCCGGTGTGGAGCATCCCTGCCACATCGCCTACCAGCTCGTAGAGGCGGCGTTCCACTGCGCTGTGCACGTCCTCGTCCCCGTCCTGAAACTCGAAGGTGCCGGCGGCGGCGGACGCTTGAATCTCTTCGAGCCCGCCCACGATCGAATCGACGTCGGCCGGGTCGAGAATGCCGCTGGCCCCCAACATCTTGACGTGCGCCAGAGATCCGGCCACGTCGTCTCCCAGCAGCCGCCGGTCGCTTTCGTCCACCGTGAAGCGCCACAGTGCCTCAGCCGGTGACTCCGAGAAGCGCCCTCCCCACATCAGCGCTGCCGCCGGGCAATATTGCGGAGGCGAAGCGCCTGCAAGCGGATGAAGGCCCCGGCGTCACCCTGGTCGTACACATCGTCGGCCTCGAAAGTGGCCACCGCCGGGTCGTATAGCGACTGATCGGACCGCCGACCCTGCACCATCACCGATCCCTTGTAGACCTTGAGCCGGGCCGTGCCGCTCACGGGTTCCTGGACTGCGTCGAACGTCTGCTGCAGCAGCTCCCGCTCAGGCGAATACCAGAACCCGTTGTAGACGATGGCGGCATACTTGGGGATCAGCTCGTCACGGAGGTGCAGGACCTCGCGATCCAGGGTCAGGGATTCGACGGCCCGATGGGCGTGATGGAGCAAAGTGCCACCCGGCGTCTCATATATGCCGCGGTTCTTCATGCCGATGAATCGATTCTCGACCAGGTCGATCCGGCCGACACCGTGCCGGCCCCCGATATCGTTGGCGAGCGCAAGGATCCCGACCGCGTCGAGGGCGACATTGTTTATCTCGACCGGATCTCCGTTGGCATACGTGACGTCCACGGTCTCCGGCTCGAACGGGGCCTCTTCAGGATCAACCGTGCGTTCAAAAATGCCTTTCGGGGGGGGCTCCCAGGGATCCTCCAGCACTCCGCCCTCGTAGGAAACGTGAAGCAGGTTGGCGTCCACCGAGTACGGCTTCTCCGCTGTTGCCGGGACTTCGATCCCGTTCCTTTCGGCGTATTCAATGAGGTCGGCTCTGCCTCGCATATCCCACTCCCGCCACGGCGCTAACACTCGAATCTCCGGATTGAGCGCCATCGCACTCAGCTCGAATCGCACCTGATCGTTGCCCTTGCCCGTGGCGCCGTGGGATATGGCGTCGGCACCGGTGGCAGCCGCAGCTTCCACCAGGCCCTTGGCAATCACCGGGCGCGACAAGGCGGTTCCCAATAGGTAATAGCCCTCGTAGATCGCATTGGCCCGTAACGCCGGGAAGACGAAGTCGGATGCGAATTCATCGACAAGGTCCTCAACGATTGCCTCCGTGGCTCCGGTGGCAAGCGCTTTGTCACGAGCGTCGGCCACCCCCTCACCCTGGCCGACGTCGGCGGTATAGGTGACTACCTCGAGGCCCCGCTCTTCCATGAGCCAGTGGAGTATCACAGACGTGTCGAGACCGCCTGAGTAGGCCAGGACGACCTTCTTCATCCGGAGAAGTCCTTTGTGAGTATCACGGCTATGACTTTCCTCTACATGTTGGGAGCCAGCAGTCTGGCAGAACGCACCCGCCTAAATCTTGCCGTCCTTCACCCAGGTGTCGAGCAGGGCATATGCCTCCTCGGGCGTATAGGGACCTTCGTCGATTCGATACTCCATTAGGAGGTCCATAGCAACACCCACCCGGCGCCCCGGATCGATCCCCAAATGCGTCATCACGGCGTGGCCATCAATCGGAGGCCGCAGGGCATCCAGCTCTTCGCGCCGGCGCAGATCAACAATGCGCTCCTCGAGCTCGTCAATGCGTTTGTGGATCTGACGTTCCAGTTTCTCATTACGTGTCGTGACGTCGGCCCTGACGAGCTCGTTGAGACGTTCGAGAAGGGGCCCGGCATCGCGCACATAACGACGCACCGCTCGATCAGTCCAACCCATCTTGAAGGTGTGGGGACGCATATGGAGGTAAACCAGATCGCTCACGTTCTCCACGACCTGCTTGGGGTATTTGAGGGCTCGCAGCCGCCTGCGGGTCATCCGGGCGCCGACCACTTCGTGATGATGGAAACTCACTGTTCCCCTGGCTCCAAACTCCCGCGTGTCCGGCTTGCCAACATCGTGAAACAACGCCGCTAAACGCTCCACCAGGTCGGCGCCGACCGCGTCAACCACTGCCAGAGTGTGGGCCAGGACATCCTTGTGCCGATGGATTGGATCCTGCTCGAGGGCCAGTGCCGGCAACTCGGGGATGAACTGTGCCGCCAGCCCACTGTCCACCAAACCGGCTAGAGCCTCACTGGGCTCGGGCGCGACTATGAGCTTGGAGAACTCGTCTCTAATTCGCTCTGCGCTCACGATGGAAAGCCGCCCGGCCATGTCGTTTACTGCCGCCTCAACCCCTTCGCCGATTCCGAAACTGAGGGTGGCCACGAACCGATAGAGACGGAGCATCCGCAACGGGTCGTCGGTAAAGGAAACTTCGGGAGATTGAGGGGTGCGGAGCACCCCTGCCCCGAGGTCGGCCAGGCCTCCCCAGGGATCCACCAGAATCGGGTCATCACCCCCGGGGACCAACGGCAACGCCATGGCATTGATCGTGAAATCTC
>CAXMOO010000159.1:0-10313 GCA_964195005.1 uncultured Gammaproteobacteria bacterium | reverse complement strand
CCAACTGCAATCTGACAGTCTGCCATTCTTGCGAGACTACGTGCCGGCCGCAACCCCGAGGAGCCGTCTATGGCGCTTCGCGTTGACAATTGTGCCGTCTGTGACAGGCATCTCCGTCCCGCCTAACCAGGCTCTTCTCCGACGCCGAATAGCGGAGTTGTGGAATGCTCCGCGACGGAGGCGACAGCCACCGGTCAAGGCTTAGAGCTCGATCCCGTAGAACTCCGTCAGGTTGCCGCGGAGTGTTGCCTCGTTGATGGCTCCCAGCTGAACATCCAGCAGCTGCCCGTTCTCGTCGTAGAAGGCGGTAAGCGGCATGGCTCGGGGACGGGCGCCGAGGGCAACAGCCAGATCGTTACCACCCCCACCAACGTCTCGGGCCAGTGGCCACCAATCGACGCCGTGCTTCTCAGGCATAAACAGCGCATTGCCGGTTTCTGCTGACGCCACACCTACAAAATCCACCCGGCCCTCCAGCTCCCGGGAAACCGTGGCGAAGAATGGCAACTCACGATCACACTCGATGCACCAGGAGGCGAAGAAGTTGACGACAGTCGGTGAGCCGGAGAACTCGGCGAGGGTGACTCGCTCCTGAGTGTCGGCCGTGGCACCCATGGCCGGCAGGTCCCAGGCCTCTGGTTCGGATACCCCGCTGGCTCCTCCCCCAAAGAGGACCGATGCTGCGAGGACGCCCACCAGAACCAGCCCGAGGACCGACCAGATGACGACGGTTTGCGACTTCTGCTTCTTGCGGGCAGCAGCCGCCCGAACGGCAGACCGCTGCTGCTTCTTGGCACCGGGAACCGGGGCCTGACCCTTGCTTAAGGGCGCGGGCTTGGAGCCCTGCTTTCGGGCAGGCGGCTTACGTCTTGATTTCTTCTTGGCCACTTACGCTCCTTATCCGAGAAAGATCAGCTCTTCCAACCCCACAGCCCGGAAGCCGTCCTGCAACAAGCTGGTCATAGTTGTGAGGCGATTGAATACGAGAAGCACTCCGAATCCGGCAAGTGAAAGGCCCGAGGCGAGGGTGATGGCTCGCAGGTGCCGCTTGAACCAGGTAAACGCCGTCGTGAGGCGCCCGAACAGCAAACCGGTGAGAAGAAAAGGAACCCCGAGGCCAAGCGAGTAGACAGCGAGCAGCAGGGCTCCTTCGGCCGCACCGTCCCTCGTCGCGGCAACCGCTAACACCGATGTCAGGACCGGCCCGATGCATGGAGTCCAGCCCAGCCCGAATGCCACACCGGCCACCGGAGATGCGAAAGGCCCGAAGCGATCTAGCTGAGGGTGAAACCTCTTCTCCTGATAGAGCCACGGCGCGTTGGCCCACACGGACCCGAGCAGGTAGAGAGCCATCGCCAGGATTGTCAGCCCCGAGATCCGTACCAGGAGGTCCTGGTTGTCAACAATGACGCTCCCCACCGAGGTGGCGCCGATCCCGAGCAGCACGAAGACAATCGTGAACCCGAGAATGAACAGGCTGGTGTCGCGGACGATGCGAGTTGTTTGCCCCTCCCGAGCCTCCGAAGTGATGTCGAGGCCGGTGATCACCGTGAGGTATCCGGGCACGATGGGCAGAACGCACGGTGAGATGAACGAAATAAACCCCGCGCCAAACGCGGCGAGCAGCGTGACGTTTTCTACAGCCTTCTCCCTGGATCGAGTAATCAAACGTTGGCGAGGGACAAAGCCGGTGGAGAATGTCGGGTTACCGACATTCTCCGGGAGATACCCGCAGCCGGGCCTCCTATTCGATCTCGGCCTTTGGCGGCCTCCCCATCAGCTCGGTAAGCATCTCGCTGACCGACTGGCCCTCCAAGACCCGAGCCACCCGATCGGCAAGAGGCATCTCCACTTTGTACTCTTCCGCAAGCTCGAGCACCACCGGCGTGGTCTTGACCCCTTCAGCCACCATCTTCATGTCGGCCACGATCTCGTCGAGACTCCGGCCTTCGGCCAGCGCCACGCCCACCCTGCGGTTGCGACTCAAGGGACTGACACATGTGGCAATCAGATCGCCCATCCCTGCCAACCCGGCGAAGGTCAGCGGATCCCCGCCCATCTGCCGCCCGAGACGGCTCAGCTCGGCGAGCGCCCTGGTGATGAACGTGGCCATCGAGTTATCGCCGTAACCAAGACCGGCAGCCATGCCGGCCCCCAAAGCCATAACGTTCTTGAGGGCGCCGGCAATTTCGGAACCAATCACATCCGTGTTCGAGTAGACCCGGAGAGTCGGCACCTGGAACACGGCTCGAAGATGGGCCGCCACGTCCTCGTTGGAAACGCTGACCACAGAAGCCGCCGGCTGCCCGGCGAGGATCTCCCGGGCAAGGTTGGGCCCGGTGAGCACGCCGATCATGCCGGGGTCGTGGTCGGGAAGCGCATCGCGCACCACCGCCGTCATGCACATGCGAGTGCCGGCTTCCAATCCCTTGGCGAGGCTGATGATGGGCGCGTCTGAGGGGATCTGCGCAGCGGCCGCCTCCAGCACCAATCGAAACCCGTGACTGGGAACGGCCATTACCACGACCTCCGCTCCCGATAGTGCGTCGTCGAGCTCACTGGTGGCAACCAGCTCCTCCGGGAGATCGAACCCTTCCAGGTAGTCGGGATTCTGATGCCGACTGTTGATGGCAGCCGCCAGCTCAGGGCGCCGCGCCCACAGCTTTACCGTGGCTGATTGGCTCACAAGTGACGCCACTGTGGTGCCCCAGGTCCCGGCACCAATTACTGCGATCTTCACGAGGCGATGCTAGGAGGGTGGACACCTAGGAGGGTGGTATGGGCGGCGCGGACGAGCCGGCCGACTCCAGCACCCAGATGCGAACCTCCCGACCCGACCGGACGATGTAGTCGCGATAGGTCGGATAGAACTCGGCAAACTCCTCCAGGTAACGATCCCATGCTTCGCCTCCGGCCGGGCGAGCTCGATACGCGGTGGTTTTTCGTCGGATCTTCACGGTGCAGGTCGGGTTGGCTCTCAGATTCCGCGACCAGTCCGGCTCGAGGCGTCCAAAGTTGAATGCGATCACTGCCAGCTTCCGACCCTCTTCGAGGTACCAGAGCGGCGTATCAACGGTCCTTCCGCTGTTCCTTCCGATGGTGGTGAGCAGAAGTGTCGGGAACGGGGTCATGCGCCGCCCGAACTTGCCGAGAAGAACTCGATCGACAGGTGACACCAGGGGGGCGACGGGTCGCAACCACGTCTGATTACCAATCCAGCGAGTTAATCCTCCGTACAGGCCCGTAGGCTCAATTTAACTTCCCAACAACGCCACCTGGTCGACGATTCGCACCACTTCTTCGGCGCATCCCCACGACAGCGACCAGCCGTTCCCGGCGTGTCCGTAGTTGTGAATCACCCCGAGCGTGTCCGCCACCGGCTCGTATTCGAGGCGCACCCGGGGACGTCCCGGCCGGAGGCCCACCTTTACTTCGAGCACCTCGGCATGGGCGAGGCCGGGCTCGAGCAGCGTGGCCTTCTCGAGGATCTCGTCAGTAACAGCGTCATCCGGGAGCCGGTCCCAAGCACCGGGGTTGGTGGTCCCGCCGACGACACATTCTTCGCCGTGAGGGATGACATAGGCGAGGGCAAGAGGACCACGCTCCACGATGCTTACGCGGGGTACAGGTTTACCCCGCACTCGCACCACCTGGCCCCGAATCGGGTACACCTGCTCATCTCCCACCAGATCGGCGGCTCCCACTCCCGAGCAGTTCACGACTATTCCGGTGGGACTCGTTACTTCCTGGAGAGATTCGAGGCGATTCTGGGTGATGGAGCCGCCGAGATCCTCAACCCGGGCCACCAGGTACCGGAGATGGGGGACCACGTCGATAACGGCAGTCTCCTGGATCCAGCCATCGACAAAGCTGGGCCGCAGCTCGTCCGCCTCTGGCCTTCGAAAACCCCGGGTCTGGTCGGCCCACCAGGGGTCAGGCATCGCCTCGGGAAGAAGGTCGATCGCCTCCCGCATCGCCACTCCCGGCAGGCCCGCTTGGGCCGCCGCCGTGAACACCTCCAAGGTGCGACTGCTCCACCCGGCCGCCCTGGCGTTCTGCGAGGTGCGATACGGGTACCAGATCGCCCCCGCGACCGAAGAAGCGACCGTCTCGGTGGGAAGCTCAGCGGCGACTATGTCGGCATCATGGCCGGCTTCTCGCAACCGGATGGCCGACGTGAGACCAATCACTCCCGCACCGACGACTGACACCTTCATACCGGCACGCTACCGGAGGGATCCCGGCGCCGGGATGGCAGTTCGCGGTCTACCGAACTCACCGCATGCGCTGGTACGCTCGCCGGCATGACCACCACGACGGTCCCGAAGCTGCGCAAAGCCATCAAGCGCAAGCCCCCCGGGTTGAGTTTCGAGCGTGAACTGTGGGAGGAAGGCTGCCAGGTGGTGGTTGGCGTCGACGAGGTCGGGCGGGGCTCGTGGGCCGGCCCGATCAGTGTGGGGGCCGCCGTGGTGCCGAAAGACAAGCGTGTGTACAAGATCCGCGACTCGAAGATGCTCACCGAAGATGAGCGAGAAGCAATCTTCGACCGGATTGCCGGCTGGTGCTCGACCTGGTCGGTGGGTCACGCCTCGCATTGGGAGTGCGACCGCTATGGGATGTCCGAGGCGCAGCGGATTGCCGCCCGCCGGGCCCTGGCCGGGCTGGGCCTGGTGCCCGACATCGCACTCATCGACGGCAACTGGGACTTCGTCGGCGGGAGGGTCCGCAAGATCGTGAAAGGTGATGCTCTGTGCGTTTCGATCGCCGCGGCCTCGATCCTTGCCAAGGTGACCCGGGACCGCATCATGCGCCAATGGGCAATCCGCTTCCCTGGTTACAACTTCGAAAACAATAAGGGCTACCGCGGCCCCCAGCATCGGGCCGCCCTCGCCGAGCTCGGTCCCAGCGCCATCCATCGCAAGAGCTGGGCGTTTATGGACACCATCCCCGAGATCACCGAGCCTCGCTATCGACGACCCGAACCACAGGGCCGGTTGTTCGCCTAGCTGTTTCCGTCAAGCAGCATCTCGATCGCTCTCCGCTTCCGAGTCTCTGGCTTCTTGGCCTCTCTGATCCACTCAATGTATTCGCGCTGGTGGCTTGGGGAAAGCTTCTCGAATCGCTCCCGGGCCCGGGTGTTGTCGGCCAACGTGGCTTCTAACTCGTTGGGCGTGCCGGCGGTGGCCACCGTGTCCATCCCTCCTCAGCGCGAATCCTACGCGGGACCGCTTGTATATTTTTCGCGCCCAAGGCTTCTTGGTTTCCGCGACCCGAGGCTCAGGATCTACCGTGGCCTGGTTCCCCTCGACTTCCTCTCTGAGGGGATTTTGTGTCATAGGTCGCCGGTAATCTTGGAATGACCTTGACGTAACTACAGTGTTGTGATTACACTCCGTCAGCCCAAGATGATGTGGCGAATCCCCAACGGCACCACTACATCTTGTGGTTTTGGGGGATGTTGGAGGTGGGCTTCAGCAACGGTGCTGAAGGTTGAACGGTTTCGCTTGACGGGAGGTAGGCATGACAGACACCAGGGTTGGAATGAGGATTCCCCGGAGATACACCAGAGCCGGTGAAGACCCCTTTGAGAGCACCACCTGGGAACGGCGCGACTCACGCATCACCAACCCTGACGGTTCCATCGTCTTCGAAATGGTCGGCGCCGAAGTTCCGGCCCCGTGGTCACAAGTCGCCACCGACATCATCGTCTCTAAATACTTCCGCAAGGCCGGGGTGCCTCAGGTCGACGAGTACGGCGACCCAATCGTCGATGCCGAAGGCGAGCCGGTGCTCGGCCCGGAGTGGTCTGCCCGCCAAACCATCTCCCGCTTGGCCAAGACCTGGAGAACGTGGGGACAGAACAACGGCTACTTCGCCTCCCCCGACGACGCTCAGGCATTCGAGGACGAACTGGCCTACATGCTGGTTCACCAGATCGCATCTCCCAATTCACCGCAGTGGTTCAACACCGGGCTCAGCCAGGCTTACGGTCTCACCGGCCCCGCCCAGGGCTTCTGGTACGTCGACCCTGACATCGAAGAAGCAGTCCTCTCGGACGACGCCTACACCCGCCCCTCCCCCCACGCCTGTTTCATAATGTCCGTCAAGGATGACCTCGTCAACGAAGGCGGCATCATGGACCTATGGATGCGCGAGGCTCGCCTCTTCAAGTTCGGCTCCGGCACCGGCACCAACTTCTCCTCGATCCGTGGCGAGGGGGAATCCCTCTCCGGTGGTGGCAAGTCGTCCGGAGTGATGTCGTTCCTCAAGATCGGCGACCGTGCCGCCGGCGCGATCAAGAGCGGCGGAACGACCCGTCGCGCCGCCAAGATGGTCATCCTCGACCTCGATCACCCCGACATCGAAACCTTCATCAACTGGAAGATGGAAGAGGAGAACAAGGTCAGGGCGCTGATCGCTGCCGGCTATTCATCCGACTTCAACGGCGACGCCTACCAGACGGTCTCCGGCCAAAACTCGAATAATTCGGTGCGAGTCCCCCACGAGTTTCTCCAGGCAGTCATCAACGACGAGCACTGGGCCCTCACCTCCCGCACCGACGGAGAGGTGATGCGCAAGGTTCGGGCCCGTGAACTATGGAAGAGTGTCGCCGAGGCCGCCTGGGCCTGCGCCGACCCGGGAGTCCAGTTCGACACCACTATTAATGAGTGGCACACCTCCCCCGCCGAGGGCCGCATCCGGGCAAGTAACCCATGTGCGGAATATCTTTTTCTGGACAACACGGCGTGCAACTTGGCCAGCCTCAATCTGGTCAAGTTCTACGACGATGAGGAGCAGGCATTCGACATCGACGCCTATCTGCATGCGGTTCGCTTGTGGACCATCGTGCTCGAGATCTCGGTGACTATGGCCCAGTTCCCATCCCGGGAGATTGCCGAAGGCTCATACGACTACCGAACCCTTGGGTTGGGTTACGCCAATCTCGGCTCGTTGTTGATGCGCACCGGCATCCCGTACGACTCGGATGAGGGACGGGCGATCGCCGGAACTCTCACTGCCATCCTCACCGGCCACTCCTACGCCACTTCGGCGGAGATGGCGTCGATCTTGGGGCCATTCCCCAAGTTCGACCTCAACCGCGAGTCAATGCTGCGAGTCATTCGTAACCATCGCCGGGCTGCTTTCGGCGCCGGCCGCGAGGATTACGAAGGTCTGAGTCACCAGGTCATGAGCATCGAGCCGGACCTGGCACCGGCCGACCTTCTGCAGGCGGCTCAGGCAGTGTGGGACAACGCGCTACACCTTGGTGAAGAGCATGGCTATCGGAATGCCCAGACCACTGTGCTGGCACCAACCGGCACGATCGGCTTACAGATGGACTGCGACACCACCGGAGTCGAACCGGACTTTGCGTTGGTCAAGTTCAAGAAGCTGGCCGGCGGTGGTTACTTCAAGATCGCCAACCAGTCGATTGCCCCGGCCTTGCGTCATCTGGGCTACCAACCCGACCAGGTCGAGGAAATCGTCGACTACGTGGTCGGCACCATGACTCTTCTGGGAGCTCCGGGTGTCAACCGGGCCACGCTCACATCGCGCGGCTTCCTCCCCGACGACCTGCGACGGATCGAAGAGGTTCTCCCGGGAGTGTTCGAACTGGGCCACGCTTTCAATGTGTTCGTTCTCGGTGAAGAGGCCATGCAACGCTTCGGTTTCAGCGAAGAGCAGTACAGCTCCCTCGACTTCGACATGCTGCAAGAGCTCGGCTACGACAGCTATGAAGTCAGGGAAGCCAACGATGTCACCTGCGGACGGCAGACAATCGAAGGCGCCCCGTATTTGAGGGATGAACACTTGCCGGTGTTCGACACGGCCAACCGCAACGGCCGCTATGGCAAACGTTTCATTCACCACAAAGGACACATCCGGATGATGGCGGCGGCCCAGCCCTTCATTTCGGGCGCAATTTCCAAAACGATCAACATGCCAACCGAAGTCACGGTCGAGGAGATCGAAGAGTCCTACCTGATGTCGGCCGAGCTCGGTCTCAAGGCGATGGCTTTGTACCGGGACGGCTCCAAGGCTTCCCAGCCGCTATCGGCCACTTCAGATGAGGGCGAGCATCCCGACGACGAGCTGCAAGGGCTGCCGGAAGCCCTGGAAGATGAGGCGCGGATCGTGAGCGGAGCCCTGACGGCAGCTCACTTTGCCCCCGGGCTCTCACCCACTAAGGCCTATCAGGGCATCGCCCGGCCTCGATTCCTGCTGCCTGCCCGGCGGCTCGGGTTTACCCAGGAAGCCCGGGTTGGCGGTCACAAGCTGTTCGTCCGCACCGGCGACTACGAGGACGGGACTCTGGGCGAGTTGTTCATCGACCTCGCCAAGGAAGGCGCCACCCTGCGAGGCGTCCTGTCGTGCTTTGCCATTGCTGTGAGCAAGGGACTCCAATATGGCGTTCCGCTCGAAGAGTTCGTCGACACATTCACGTTCCAGACATTCGAGCCCCGGGGGATTGTGGAAGGCCATCCCAACATAAAGATGGCCAACTCCATTGTTGACTATGTGTTCCGCGCCCTGGGCATGGAGTACCTGGGCAGGCACGACCTCGTCCAGGTGCCGCCGACCGAGGCCCAGGCCCTACCCGAGCCGCCGACGGGCATGGCGACCGAAGTCGGGCAGCAGCTCGGGTTGCAGGAATCGAAGATGGAAGAAGACATCGAAGTGCAGGCACGGGCGGCGGCTTTTGCGGACGCTCCGGTGACCAACCCCAACGGCTCGAACGGACCGAATGGCACCAGCGCTGGCGCCAACGTGGAAACGGCGGAGACCAGACCCAAGCCCGTCGCGCCCGGTGATGTACAGACCAGCTCCGTGCAAGCTGCTCTGGCGTCCAACATGGGCGACGCCCCCTTGTGCGACACCTGCGGGCACATCACCGTCAGGAACGGATCCTGCTACCGCTGCATGAACTGTGGCGACAGCAAGGGCTGTAGCTGATGTGACCCCACATCGATCGCCTCGTCGACCATCCGGGCGATCGGTTACTCGGAGCCAACCCAACAGTTGTGGGTCGATTTCTTGTCAGGAGCCACACGCGTGTATGAGGGAGTGGGACTCGCCGAGTTCGACGTCTGATTCCAACCGCAGCTGCCTCTAAGGGTCAATACCCGGCAGAACTGATGAGGGACCGCTGACGTTGGTGCAGGTCACCGTCGGAAAACACTCCCGCTAACGGGTCGGCATTCCAGGGCTCCCCGACCGGCCGGGGCCCGGATGTGCTTTACTCGGAGCCACGGGCCATACCGGGAGGTAACTAATGGCAGACTTGAAGGGGCACGCCAACAGCATGCTCGAAGCGTTCAACAACTCAGACTGGGACACCGTGCGGAACCTGGTAGGCAACGCCACCTACAACGAGCTGGGCACTCAGCGCAGCCTCAGCGGCGAGGAAATCATCGAAGCCTTCAAGGGCTGGAAGACGGCGATGCCCGACGCGGCCGGAACAATCAACAACGTGATCGAGACCAGCAGCCAGGTTGTTCAGGAGGTGACCTGGACCGGGACCCAGACCGGGCCACTGGCCACACCCGATGGGGAGATACCCGCCTCGGGCAAACATCAGAGCACAGCTGCAGTCCTCGTGTTGGATTATGAGGGCGATGAGCTCAAGGAGTATCGCCACTACTTCGACATGCTTTCGTTGCTCCAGCAAATCGGGGCTGTCTAAGCACCGCAGCTAACCGGGAACCTTGATTAGGGAATAGTGGGGCGGAGCAGGACCCTCACGGCCCCCGCTCCAGCTTGACCTTGCCTTCGTGTTCCATGGTGTGGTGGCGTCGGCAGAGCAGCTCGGTGTTGTTGAGGTTGGTTTCTCCGCCGTCTATCCAGTGTTTGATGTGGTGGGCGTCACACCAGCGGGGAGGCCGGTCACAGCCGTTGATGACGCATCCCCGGTCTCTGAGGTTAAGGGCCCGGCGGAGGGCTGGGGGGATGGTGCGGGTTCGGCGCCCAACATCGAGGGGTTCTGATGGGCCTTGGGTGATGATGCGGCTGATCGCGGCGTCACAGGCGATACGACGGGCAGCCTGGGCGGTGATCACCCCAGTTTCGTCCAACTCGCAGGGCCTTCCGGCTCGGGATTCGAGGGTTCCCAGGGACACCAGCAGCGAAATGTGCGGTTTCTCTCCCCCCTGGACTTTGGTGTCACCATGGTCGAGGTAGTCGCGGCACAACTCAACCAGGGCATCAGCCCGGCGTTGTTGGGGGGTACGAGTATCAGCCGGATCAGTCGACTCTGACAAGGCCCCAATAGCAGTCAACACAATCTGGCCACCTTCAGCGTCGAGATCAAAATC
>CAXMOO010000158.1:0-1647 GCA_964195005.1 uncultured Gammaproteobacteria bacterium | reverse complement strand
ATGTCGTGGCCGTAGTCGCGATATGCCTTCTCCATCCGCAGGCTCCCCAGTGCCTTGAGACCGGCGTGGCGTAGGTTGGCATTAGCTCCGGCCCCAACCAGACGGTCGTAGGCGGAGGTCGACTGCTCGGCCGGGACGTAGAGTTCGTAGCCGAGTTCACCCACGTATGTGATCCGGACGCACAGGACCCTGGCGGACCCGACGTCTATCTGGCGCGCGGTGCGGAACGGGAATGCGTCGTTGGAGAGATCGGCAGAGGTAAGGGTCTGCAGGAGCTCACGTGAACGCGGCCCTTGCAGATTGATCTGGGCATAACCGGAGGTCACATCGGTAATCGAGACCTGAATACCGGGCGTGACGTTACGCCGCATCCAGGTTTCGACGTGGCGGTGGGCGGTATCGGTGGCAACCACCCAGAAGTGTCCCTCATCCAGCTTGGTCACCGTGAGGTCGGCCTCGATCATGCCGGCGTCGTTGAGCCATTGCGTATAGGTGATGACCCCTGGGTCGCCGTCGACCCGGTTGGCCGAAAGCTGCTCCAGCAGCCGACCAGCGTCCCGGCCCTGCACGAGGAACTTCGACATGAAAGACATGTCCATCACGATCACGCCTTCACGGGCTGCCTCATGCTCGGCCTGCCAGTACGGAAACCAATTTTGGCGGCCCCACGAGAGGCGCTCGACAACCGGGTCCATGCCCTCCGGTGCGTACCAGTCGGCGCCCTCCCAACCGCTGACATCACGAAAGTAGGCACCTTGTGCGGCCAGCCTCTGGTGGATCGGAGAGAGCTTTATGTTGCGCGCCGTCTCCATCGATCGGGTTGGGTAATGGCACTGGTACACCATGCCCAGGGCCTCCACGGTGCGAGCGGCGCGGTACTCCCTGTTGCTCTGGTACCGATGGAGGCGGTCGATGTTGAGGGCGGTGACGTCGACGTCCGGTCGGCCTTCGACGATCCAATGGGCCAGCACCCGCCCCAAACCTCCGCCGGTGAGGATGCCGATCGAATTCAATCCTGCGGCCACGAAGTAGTTACGCAACTCGGGAGCCTCTCCCACCACCGGCTGCAGATCGGGGGTGAAGCTCTCGGGCCCGCAGAAGAGCTGGCGAATCCCCGTGTCCTTCGAGACCGGTACCCGTGCCATCGCCTTCTTGACATAGGGGCCCATTCGATCCCAATCGGGAGCGATTTCCCCGAATGAGAAGTTCTCGGGCACGCCGTCCACCTGCCAGGGAGCGCATACTGGCTCGAACAGCCCGATCAGCAGACCCCCTACCTCCTCGCGGTAGTAGGCGTGTGACGCCGGATCCTCGATAACAGGCCACGAGCCGGAGATGTCGGGGATCTGGTCGGTGATCAGGTAGTAGTGCTCCGCAGCCTGAAGAGGAATGTTCACTCCGGCCAGGTCGCCTAGCTGGCGAGCCCACATTCCGGCACAGTTCACGACGTACTCGGCTTCGACGTTGCCGACGGACGTCTTCACCCCGACAACCGCGCCACGATCCTGCAGGAAGCCGGTCACCGGGACCCGTTCGACGAACCTGACCCCCAGCTTCCTCGCCCCTGCCGCCAGTGACATTGTCACGTCCGCGGGGTTTGCCTTGCCATCCTCCTTCACATAGAAGCCGGCGAGGATATCGTCGGTG
>CAXMOO010000157.1:0-9569 GCA_964195005.1 uncultured Gammaproteobacteria bacterium | reverse complement strand
AGCTGCAGAACCCCCAGTTGCGTATCGTTGAAGAGCACCACCACGGCCCCTTCCTCGCGCGGTGGGGGTAGCAGGTCACCCAGACCGGCCTCTTCGAGGCCGGCGCGCACCGCCGAAACAGCCTCGGTCAGATCCAACGCGACCGCACCCTCCTGAGTAACAACGATGGCGTCACGGCCGGTGAGAACTGCTACGGCCTGCGTGTGCGCGAGACGGATGAGGGATTCCCAGGTGGACTGGAATGCGTCGCTGGAGATGATGCCCTCTGCGAGGTCGACCGAGAGGTCGTGAACAGCGCTCCCCACCGGTGCAGCCAGGAAGCTAATTTGGCTCGGCAGCCGATCCGTTAGACGCTGTTCGACGTCGGCTTCATCAAAGAGCTGGTCCACGATCCTCTGTGCGAGCGCGGCAGACACCTCCGGGTCCTGGGGTAGCGGTGCCACGGTGTCGACGAAGCTCCCGGTATCGAGCGCGGTGGTGCGAGCCCAGAGCCCCACCGCCGCAGAAGCCGCCGAGAGGCAGCCTACGACAATCAGCACCCACACGATTACGCCTCGGAGGCGGCCCGACGAGGGCGTCTCTTCATCCAGCGAAGCTCGAAGGTTCTCGTTCTCGGCCCGCAAGCGAGCCAATTCGCCCTCGGCGTCCCGTTCCATGGTCATGATCTCCGCCTTTCTCGATTTCTGCCACCGACCGCGCGCCAGCCACGCTGAGCAATGGGCCTTTCCACCTCTTCAAGAGACTATGGCGTCTGAGCGGCA
The DNA here is from genome assembly GCA_964195005.1 of uncultured Gammaproteobacteria bacterium. Lineage (GTDB taxonomy): Bacteria > Actinomycetota > Acidimicrobiia > Spongiisociales > SHLN01 > JAUXLW01. Next base: position 8,808 of record CAXMOO010000157.1, on the reverse strand, counting down.
TCGCCAACTGGCGGCACCGCGACCACTGGTACGAAGTCGGAGGATCTGGCTGCCCGCACGGGACAGGTCCTGCGTCGGGCCGCTGAGGGTTGTGCCTAGAGTCGGGGAATGAGCACCATTGACGAGAGGCGGGCAGCGAGGCTCAAGAAGGGCCGGAAGCGCAGGCGGTCGGTGGAATCCGCTGCCGTCGCCGGCGTCGTTTACGCAGTGCTCACCGTTATCGCCTTGATCCTCATCACCCGATTCCCGGAGCTCACCCTCTCCGACGAGGATGTCACCGCCTGGTTTGATGAGACCGATCACAAAGCTGTGCTGGTTCTCGGCCTCAATCTGGCGGCTGTCTCTGCGATCGCCTTCCTATGGTTCGTGGCGGTGATCCGGCGTCGCTTGGGTGACCTGGAAGACCGGTTCTTAGGCACGGTGTTCTTCGGATCCGCCATCGTGTACGTGGTGATCTGGCTGGTCTCCGCCGCCATCCTGGCTGCCCCCGCCGTCGCACTCACGATCCTCGAGACAGGAGCCGTCGACGGGGCTACCGCCACTCTCGCGTGGGGGTTCGCGGCGGCACTGGTCCTGGTCGTAGCACCTCGCATTCAAGCGGTGTTTGTGTTCACGACATCGACGATCATTCTGCGCTCGGCTGTGCTCCCGAGGTGGCTTGCCCTCTTCGGGTACGTAGTCGGAGTGATCCTCTTGATTGTGCCGCTCATTACGCAGCCCACCGGTGTCGGATTCCCGGTTTGGGTCCTGGTCGTCAGTGTCACCATCCTTCTGTCCCGACCACGGAACGACGACGCTTGAGCACTCACAGTGGCAGGGCACTAAGCCGGCAACCCAGCAGGATGGGGGTTTGCTGGGTAGAACGCGCCGGGTCCGACCCGGTTAATCGGTGGTGCCTTCTTCCCCAGAAGGCCGGTGGCCGGGTTCAGCCGCGGCATCGTCAATGAGGAACACGCGCCGAAACTCCCCGGCCAAAGCAACCAGCGGTATGGCGAGGATTGCGCCGAAAGCTCCGGCCACCAGCACTCCGACCGTGCTCGAGATGAATACAACGAACGTGGGCATCTGGATTCTTTCGCCGACAAGCCAGGGTCGCATCAGGTTTTCTCCGGTGTTGAACACGAACAACGACAGCAGCAGCGTGAGCCCCCCGTCTCCACCACCGCCGGTGCCGAGCGCTACGAACACTGCAACTGCGCCGGCGATGATGGCGCCGACGTAGGGGATGAACGAGACGACGAACGTGAGAACGGCGATCGGTACCACCAGCGGTACTCCGATCAGCCACAAGCCGAATCCCATCGCGATGGCGTCGAAAAGGCCGATGAGGGCCTGCCCTTTCCAATAGTTCCACAGGACCGTCGAGTACCGATCAAGGAAGGCATCGGTCTTCGCTTGGAGGTCGGTGCTCACGGATGCGACGACCCAGGCACGGAACTTATCCCAGTCACGCAGCCCGAAATAGAGCGTCATGAGGAAGATGAGCAGCCCAACGAAGAACGCGCCCAGCGCGGCTACACCCTTGGTCACGCCACCGACCAGGACATCCGTGACGGACCTGGCGAGGCCTCCGAGGCTATTTCTGATGTCGGCGACCTGGGCGTCGGTCAATCCACTAACCCGATCATCCACCCAGCCCGCAATCACCACCGTCGCATCGGTGATGCCGCGCCTCATCGCGTCCCAGTTCGCGGCGATCGATGCCGTTATGAGCCAGAAGGCCGCAACCAAAATAGCCAGGGCCAGTAAGAGCACCAGCGCGGCTGCCGCGGACCCAGGCATTCTCTCTTCGAGCCACTTGAAAAGGGGTCGGCCGACCGGAACAACGACGACGGCAAGGAGGGCCGGCACGATCACTGCGGCCAGAGTGATGCCAACGAGTGTGACTACGGCGGCCAGGGCAAGCACGACCAGAATCCGCCACGATTTGTCTGCCGCGCTATTGAGCAGGCCCGGTGTCTCAGTCATGGCGTCTTGTGCGACAGAGCACTAGTCGCCGCCCGGAACGAGCCAGTTCAGCACGCCGCTCACCAGGCTGATGATGACGGCAGCTCCCGTGGCAGTGAGCAGGCGTTCGACCAGGCCGCCCTCGATCACGAACGCCTCCACAACCCAGGTCGTGATAATGACCATGAAGCCGTTCACCACCAGTGTGAAGAGGCCCAGGGTCGCCAGCCGCACCGGGAGGGTGAGCAGCTTGGCGATCGGCCTGATGAAGGTGTTGACGACCGCAAAGACGACTGCGACCACTGCGAAGGTATCGATTCCGCCATCGATCGTCATGCCAGGTAGCACGGCCGTCGCAACCCAGACGGCGAACCCGTTGACGGCCAATTTGATTAACAGTCTCATGAGAGATCCCCTGGTTCCAGGTTGTCGAGCTCGGTGGCGGCCTCAGCCAGCGCCGCTCGTTGCTCGTCGGTCATTTCCGAGCCGTGGCGTTTTGCAACCCGCGTTAGATCACCGATCCGAGCCACGACGGCGCCCAGATCCTCCGCCAGCAGTTCGTCCGGGGCCCGCTCGTCGAACGCCAGCACGGCCGTCGGCACATTGGGGTAGACCTTGTCGTCGCCCATGGCCTCCAGCGCACCGCTCGCCGCCAGCAGATCGCGAACCGGCTGATAGACGCTGGCAAGCATCAACTCGACTTCTATTCCGGAGAGCTCGGCAGCGAGCTCCTCGAGCATCTCTGCACCCGGCACGTCGAGATCGTTCGTGAGCTCGAGGTCGAGCAACAGCGCGGTGATTGGCTCCTCTGCCGATTCCACCCGATCCCGAATGGCCTCGCGCAGCGAGGCGGCGTTCGCGAAGAAGATACCTTCATCGGGCCGCAGGATCATCAATCCCGAGGGGTGAACCCCTTCTGGATGACTGATCAGACTCCGAAACTCCAACGTTCCCGGCAGTCTTCCCAATTCGCTGATCCTGGGTTGCCGGGTTCTCAGGATGAGCGCAAGCAGTGAGGCGAAGACGGCGATGAGCAGGCCAAAGAGGATCTCTTCGAAGGTGAGAACGCCGATAAGTGCGATCATCGCCAGCCAGAAGTCGGTTCGACGGAGTCTGTGAAGGCGCTGTAATTCTCCTAACTTGAACATGCCCGAGACGGCCACGATCACGATGGCTCCCAGCGCCGCCTCGGGAAGGTTCTCGAAGAGAGGAGTAAGAAACAGCGCGACCAGCACCGTGGCTGCCGCAGCGATAACGCCTGCCACCTGGCTCCGACCCCCGGCGGCATCGGCGGCTGCCGACTTGGAGAGGCTGGCCCCGATGGAGAATCCTTGAAAAGCGCCGGCTCCGAGGTTGGCGGTGCCCATGCCAATGAGCTCCTGGTCCTCGTCGATCCGGTAGCCGTGTTTAGCGGCGAGACTTCTGGCTGGGCCGATGGCCTCGGCAAACATGACAAGCGTGATGGCGAGGGCTCCTGGTATGAGCGAGGCTACGTCCGCCCATGCTACGTCGGGTAGCTGGGGCGCCGCCAGGCCGGCAGGTATGTCGCCCACCACGTGGACTCCGTGCATTTCGAGATCGAAGATGGTCACCACCGTGATGCCGTATACGAGCGCCACCAGTGCGGCCGGAACACGATGAAACCACCGCTCCAGTACCAGCATGAGGGCGACCGTGGTTGCCCCCATCACCAGCGTCCGGCCGTGAGTATCACCCAGGTCGCGGATCAGATCAAAAAGGCGCTCCCATGAGTTCCCCTCGCCCGATTCCAGGCCGAACAACTTGGGGAGCTGCTTGATCATGATGAACAGGGCCACGCCGGAGACGAAACCGGCGAGCACCGAGCCCGAGAAGAATCGGGCGATGCGGCCCAAACGGAAGACGCCCGCCAGAATACCCGCCGTGCCGGCGAGGATGGCCAATAGCGCCGTCAGGGCAGCGAACTCCTCGGGGCCGGCCGGCCCGAGCTGGCCGATGATTGAGGCTGACATCACCGCGACGGCCGACGACACGGCGACCACTAGCTGTCGCGATGTGCCAAACGCGGCGTAGAGCAGCAGGCCAATGGGGGCGGCGTAGAACGCAGCTTCGGGCCCCACTCCGGCCAGCTCGGCATAGGCCATACCCTCGGGGACGAGCAGGGCCATGATGGTGAGGCCGGCGATGAGATCGGCGGCGAACCAGCGCGGCTGATATTCCGTGATCCAGGAGAGAATGGGAACGTAGCGTTTCATCGCGTCAGGCGGCTCGTGACGGGGAGTCCGTGCCAGGGCGGCGGGGAGTTCCGGTACCTCTCATTCGGGCCAGAGGCCATGTTTCTTCACCCTCCTGTGTGCTCGAACCCAGCGGGCTTCGGTGCCCTATCAGACTCCGCCCGTCGCTGGTGTCAAGAGTTCCCGTCACCAGCACGGGTGCCGGAAAGATGCCAAACTGAGTTCCGCTGCGCGACCACTGGAGGAGCCGTTGACTGGACTCGAATGGGTATTGATCCTGGGCCTGGGTGCCATCTATTTCGCACTGATATTCACCGTCGCTGTGGTGACCTTTCGTAAGGGACACATGGCGTTTTTCATCATTGGCATCTTCCTTCCGATCTTTTGGCTGATTGGTGCGATGCTGCCGCCCAAGCCGGGCAGTGGCTATCAGGGACCAATCTGACAATCCACCTCGCAGGGCCACATCGATGCTGTGCGCATGTACCGTTCTATCCGACCGCGTTGCATACGAACCATCGCGAGACCCTGAGACCCTTGAGCAGGGACGAGTCCTCCGGCAGGATCTGTTCGGGCACGGTCATAGCGCTTTCTCCGTTTTTCGCGTTCTGACATCCTGCTAGAGCCCGCCTGCCTTAGCAAGTAGTTCACGCGGCAAGCACACGCCGCCGACGAGACCGCGGTCCCTACCTGGCGAGAGAACGAAGCCTCACCGAGCCGATGACGGTGACGAGACCAAAGACGATGAGATAGATGCCGGCAATCCATGCAATGACGGTGAAACCCTCCCAGCCGCGGACCGTCCACAGAAAGCTTCATACGAATTTCGCGTTCTCGCGCTAGCTGCGGGCGGCACAGGATGTCCAGCGGATTCTCAGGCAATACGCAACAAGAACGCGCCCCGCTCAGGACGCGTTCTTGGAGTGGGGCTCAGTTGCCGAGGACCTTTGCCTTCTCGGCAGCGAACTCCTCATCCGTGAGGATTCCCTGCTCGTGGAGCTCGCCGAGCTGTTTCAACGACTCGATCTTGTCGGTTTCGGTAGCCACCGGCTGCGGAGCCGGCTCGGAGGCTGGAGCCGGCTCAGGTGCTGGGGCATATTCCTGCTCCATCGCATCCTGCCGTCGGTTTACCCTGCGGGACGTGCGGCGTGACGTCCGGCGGGCGGTGCGTCTCATGGAGCGGCGGCGAGCGGGCATAGTGTTCCTCCTGGTAAGCGACTGCGATCGAGCTTAGGGACTTTACAGTCAGTTCGAAACTGTCCGGACAGTGTCCCCGCCGGCTCTGACGGACACTGACGTCTGTCGTTGGACGCCCGTGTGGGTTCCCACTGTGCAGCCATAGCCTGTGGAGGTAGAGCTTCTTCATCCTGCCGGTGAATCGTTCCGGCAGCGATTAGCTGTCAAGCTGTCAACTCTCCGTCGTTGAAGCCTTAGCCCCTGTTCGTGCCATCGAGCCCGACGCTGTCCGTGGGCGGTCTCTCTCCTCAGGCGATGATCGAAATGCCGTCGCCGAGCACTTTGGCGCCCAGGACGATGAACAGCACCGCCATCACGGTGTTGTTGTTGGCGACCAGCCAATCCTTCATCACATTGAGTTGGTGCTCGGCGCTCGATCCGGCGATCAGGTACCAGATGACCGGCACCGCAACCGTCAGCGACGCCAACAGCACAAAAATCACGAGCACGACGACCTCTTCGCCCGCCTCCAGTCCACCGGCGCTGATTGCGGCCGCAGCGGCAATGGTCAGGCCCAGGTTCTTCGGGTTGACGGCAGCCAGAACAAACGCCAGCCCGAATGACTTGACGGCCGTGAAGCCGTCGATCGTCGCCATCCACGCCGGCATCTGCGGTTCCTCGCCGCTCTTGGGCCGACCCGACCATTGCTTCAAACCCAGGAAAAGGAACAACACACCGATGAGGATCTTGATCACACCGCTCACGTCGGACTCACCGCCGTCGGAGGCCTCGAGACCAATAGCCAGCACAACACCGCCGGCCAGGAGGAGACCAAGCAGCCACCCGGTCACAAAGCTGACACTGTTCGACCTCGCCTTACCAGTGAACAACATCAAGATCACCGCGATGATCGGGACCGGGCTGATCGCCACCCCAACCGCAAACCCGAGAATCTCACCTATCGCTGCACCCATTCAGAGCTCCCTTCACATCGGGCCGGATTATCGAGCGGGCGATGGAGATTGGCCACCCCAACGATCGATTCCCCAGCTGCGGACCCCTCCTGGCAATAGACCGACCACAACCTCGCCCTCGGCGAACTCTTCTGTACGCCCGACGTACGTGTTCATTCCGGTAGTTCCCAACCTGTATTTGGGGATTCAGTCACGTTTCATCATGGCGAGGGCCTCGAGCTCCAGGTCGACGTACTGCTCGCCGCTCACGTCGATGATTACTTCCCTGATGCTGCCGCCGCTGAATGGGAACGGAGCCTCGTAAGCCGTGGTGCTTACCGGACCCCCGGGGTCCTTGCCGACGTTCAAGCCTTCGCCACCGAGCATGAACTTACCCGGCTGCGTCTTGATGCTCAACTCCCCGACCTTCTCGTCATTGATGAACAACGACGCAGTCCCGAGAGCGGAGTGCTGGGTGTCATTGCCTTCCTTCTCGAATGCCATGCCGAGCACGCAGTCACCATTGGGGACGTCGATGTCGGAGACGATCTCCTGCTCAATCTCCCCCAACCAGTTGTACACATAGTGCAGCTTGTGGTCCTTGACGAACAGGCTGTGGCCGCCGAAGCGGCCTCCGTGGGAGAAGATCACTCCTTGGGCGCCGTTGGAGATCCCTACCTCTGCGGCGATCTTGTATGAGCGGTTGCGCACGTTGACGGCCGCCCCCTCGGGGATCTCGGCAGTGCCGGGCCGATACGCGTAGCGATCCCGTGGTGGCGCCAGCTGGGGCCGCGGCGTGGTCAACACCTCGACCGCACTGCGGTCCTCGAGGGGGAAGGCCTGGTACTTGCCGGCCTCGTGATACCAGAGTGTCTTCAACTGCTCCAACTTCTCAGGGTGCTGTTCGGCGAGGTCGTTTATTTCGCTGCGATCTTCGTCAACGTGGTACAGCGCCCACTGATCCTGGCTGTAGTTGCCCCAGTTGGCGATGGTGGGGTGAATCGTGTTCGCCTTCCATCCTTCGTGATAGATGCCGCGGCTGCCGAGCATCGAATAGAACTGCGTTTCCTTCCGGCTCGGCGCCTCGGCGTCGTCGAAGCTGTAGGCCACGCTGGTGCCCTCCAACGGCCACTGGGTATAGCCCTTCACTTCGTCCGGCAACTCCAGACCCAACATCTCGTATACGGTCGGCGTCACGTCGGTGACGTGGCAGTACTGGTGGCGCACCTCGCCACGCGCTTCGATTCCGGCCGGCCAACTGACGATGAGCGGGTCGCAGATGCCACCGTTCCAGGCGTAGCGCTTCCACAACTTAAATGGTGTGTTGAAGGCCATCGCCCACCCGGTTGCGTAGTGGTTGTAGGTTTCGGGCCCGCCCAGCACGTCGAGATATTTGAGGTTCTCCTCCATCGAGTCGGGGACGCCGTTGAAGAACTTGTTTTCGTTGACGGAGCCGTTTGGACCACCTTCGCCGCTGGCTCCGTTGTCGGAGATGACGACGATGATCGTGTTGTCCAGCTCGCCGGCCTGCTCCAGGTAATCGATGACCCGGCCCAGCTCGTGGTCGGTGTGGGTGACCATGCCGGCGTACACCTCGCCCATGCGAGCGAAAAGGCGCTTCTCGCCGTCGTCCAGCGAGTCCCACGGGCGCACAACGTCGAGCGGTGCCCAGGGTTTGCCATCAGCACTCGTGGCGTCCACCAGCGGGTTGATGGGCGACAGCTCGGTGTCGGCCGGAACGATGCCTATCTCCTTCTGCCGTGCCAGCGTCTCCTCGCGAACCTTCTCGTAGCCCTGGTCGAAACGGCCCTTGTAGTGATCGGCCCACTCCGGCGCCACGTGGTGGGGAGCGTGCGCCACACCCGGGCAGAAGTACATGAAGAACGGCTTGTCCGGCGCGATCTGCTTGGCATCGGAGATGAACTCGATGGCCTTGTCGGCGATGTCGGTGCTGAAGTGGTAGCCATCCTCGGGCTGGGAGGGCTGTTCCACCGGATGGTTGTCGTAGATGATGTCCGGATGCCACTGACTGGTCTCGCCACCCAGGAACCCGTAGTAGCGCTCGAAACCGCGGCCGAGCGGCCAGTTGCGCTTGGTGGACGCCAGGTTCATCTCGTCTTCGGGGCACAAGTGCCACTTACCCAACATGTAAGTGTTGTAGCCCCGCTCCACCAACACTTCGGCAATCGTGGCCGTCTCGAACGGGATGTGCCCGTTGGAGTTCGGGAAGCCGGTGGTAGCTTCGCCGATGCAGGCCATACCAACCGTGGTGTGGTTACGTCCGGTGAGCATGGCAGCCCGTGACGGCGAACACAGTGCCGTTGTATGGAACTGCGTATACCGCAGCCCTTGCTCGGCGATGCGGTCCATCGTCGGGGTCTCGATCGGGCCGCCGAACGAATTGAAAGCGGAGAATCCGACGTCGTCCCACACGACATAGAGCACGTTGGGTGCACCCTCGGGTGGCTTGGGCTGCTGATACGGGCCCCAATCGGGCTCCGAGTCTCGAATGTCCTCGT
>CAXMOO010000156.1:0-6122 GCA_964195005.1 uncultured Gammaproteobacteria bacterium | reverse complement strand
CGTGCTCGCCAGGTCTTCGTGGACGGCGGAATGCCCCGTTGAGGTCGACGAGCTGGCCTACCTCACCGTCTCCCACTACGGATTCGACGGGCGCTTCCACACCGGCGAGATAATGGTCAACGCCACCGTGGCGGAGGATGTCCTCGGTGTCTTTCGCCGGTTGCACAGTGCCCGCTTCCCGATCGAACAGATGCGAGTCATCAGGCTGGATGAGGTGGACGACCCGCCCACCGGAGACTGGAACGAGACGACGTCGTTTGTGTGCCGACCAGCCGTTGGATCCAGCGGCTGGTCGCAGCATGCTTTCGGCCTGGCCGTCGACATCAACCCCTTCCACAACCCGTACCAGAAGGCTGATCTGGTGATTCCAGAGCTGGCATCCGTTTACACCGACCGTGCCGACGTGCGGGTGGGAATGATCCTCTCCGACGACGTGGTTACCGAGGCCTTCGCCGATATCGGCTTCGCCTGGGGCGGCAACTGGAACACTCTCAAAGACTGGATGCACTTCTCACAAAGCGGGAGCTGAGCAGGAAGCAAGAGGCAGGAAGCAGGAAACAGGAAACAGGAAGCAGGATTCTTGCCTACTGCCTACCGCCTACTGCCGATTGCCGACTGCTGACTGCTGACTCCGCCTTGAGTAACGTCTTCGCCGTGAGTCGCCCCCGATTGGTCATCCCCCTGCTACTGGTTGCCGCTGCCTGCACCAGCACCGTGGAGCCGCCATTTCCGCAGGACACCGTAGAGGTCGTCACGGTTCTGGATGGCGACTCCCTGGTGGTTCGAATCGACGGCGGAGAGCGCGATGTGCGCCTGCTGGGCATAAACACCCCGGAACTGGGCGAATGCTTCTCGGAAGAAGCCAGGGCCGCCACGCGTGATCTGGTCGGGCCCACAGTTCGCTTGGCTGGTAACGATGACGACCAGTTCGGGCGCCTCCTGCGTTACGTCTACACCGACGACGGCGTTCTCATCAACCAGGAGCTCATCACCGGCGGCTTCGCGCTCGCACTGTCGAATGGGCATGCCCTTTTGGATGATTTCAAGGCTGAAGAGGCCAGCGCTTTCGCCAACCGCCTGGGCTTGTGGGAAGGCGGCGCATGCGGTCCGACCACTTCTGCCACGCTCACGATCAGCGACCTCCAGCCGGATGCCCCGGGGGATGATTCGCAGAACCCCAACGGGGAATGGGTGGAAGTCGCCAACGAGGGAAGCCGAACCGTCGAGCTCTCAGGTTGGGCCCTGCGCGACGAATCCTCCCGGCACCGATTTAGGTTCCCGGCAGGATTCGAGCTCGAAGCTGGTGAGCGAGTCCGGGTTCTGAGTGGCTGCGGCGACGATGGAAATGACAAGCTTTACTGGTGCGATGGCGACGCGATCTGGAACAATGGGGGCGACACCGCTTACCTACTCGACGCCTCTGGGAATGTAGTGGCCCGCCGCGCCTTTTAGCTACAGGCAAACCTGGCTCATGCCGACAATCAGCTCATGCACTCCGGAGCGCCCCGAGCGGCCGCCACTGTGCTCATAGTTGAAGACTCGCCGAGCGTGCGTCGCCTCATTGAGGTGAGCGTTCGCCCGCTCGGCCTTCGCATGTTGAGCGCGGAGGACGGAATTTCCGGCTTGGCCATGGCCAAAGCTGAGCTGCCCAACGTCATCTTGCTCGATATTGGCCTGCCCGGCATCGATGGGTGGGAGGTCCTACGGGAACTGCGCGGCGATGCCGCCACCGCCGATATCGGCATCATCATCGTCACCGCTCATGCCCAACCCGAAGTGGCGGCCGCCGCCGAGCGAAGAGGGGCGGACGGCTTCATCACCAAACCCTTCAGGCCGGGCCACCTTCGCGATGAGATCCAGGCTCTCCTCGACCAAAGTGCGAAGTTCCGCCAAACCGGATAAATTGAGAGGAACGGCTAAGGCGGGAAAACGCAACCTCTCGAGCTTCTCGAAAGTGCTACTCGTGACGAGTGGTCCGATCCTCTGAGTTTGGCGCGCCTTGCCGCCGAGGGATTGATGGGTCTGACCAGGGACAACTGGGTCGGCGAAGGGCTAGATGCCGCCCAACAAATCCGCCGCCGCCGGCCCGATTCACCACTGATCCTCGCCGTCACGGAGCCGGCGCTCGACCCCGACGCCTATCGGGCCTCGCAAGGCCTGAGCTCGGTTCTAGATGTCCTCAACGATCAGTCGTGGGCGAGTGAGATTGGCATGGAGATCTCCGACGCCGCGACCATCGGCGTTCTCTCGCTGCATCACGAGTCACTCTGGGCTCTCGAGACCGCCGCCGTCCTGGGAGCGACCCAGGCGACGATCATCACCGACCGTCGGGCGGTCGCACGCGGTCTCGGATACCTTCGCCTTCCCATCAAGCTTGGTGCTGTGGACTCGGCCGAGATGCTGCTGCTTCCTGGACTGGCTCGGGACGCGGCAACCATGTGGACTCATCGACGGTTCGCGGCTGTGAGTTGGAAGGCCACCGGCCGAGTTCTCCCCGTGATCCATCCGGCTGCCTGGCTCTCGCCGATGAACCGCTCTGTCTTTCGACCTCCCGCTGGTTACTACGCCATCGAGCTGCCAGCGGAGTGACATGGCGGCCCACCCGCCGCAGCGTGGCGGCCTGGGCGACCTACGACCTGGCAAACACCGTCTTTGCCCTCGGCGTTGGCGGCCTCTATTTCGCGGAATGGGTGGTTGATACAAACGAATGGCGGGATCGCGATCTGGCTCTGGCCATCGACGCCGCGATGATTGCCGTGATCATCCTCGCACCATGGCTGGGAGCTAGAAGCGATCATCGGGGGACCCGGCGTCCTTACCTCATAGGAGCAACCCTGGTTGCCGTTTCGGCGACCTTTTTCCTTGCCAGCCCCGGCGTCGGGGTCTCGCTGGCATTGTTTTCTCTCGCCCTTGTGGGATTCCATGTCGGTTCCTTCTTTTACGATGCCCTGCTGGTGGACGTATCGACGGAAGAGAACCGCGGACGGATATCAGGCCTCGGTGTCGGGATTGGCTATATCGGCTCGTTCATCGCAGTTGGGGTGGGGCGCCTCTTGATTGATGATCATGGCCATGCCGTGGTGTTTCGTACCTTGGCGGTGCTCTTTCTGATTTTCGCGTTGCCGGCGTTCTTCTTTCTAAAGGAACGCCCTCGGCCCCGCAGGCCAGGCAACCCGCCATCTGTGCGACAGGCTCTTTCTCAGGTCCAGAAATCGTGGCGAGCAGCCGGCAACTACGAGGGGTTAGTGCCGTTTCTCATCGGGCGGTTCTTCTACAGCGATGCCATCAACACCATGATCGGCGGCTTTCTCACCGTTTTCGCCCTCGAAGAGGTTGGATTCACCCTCAGCGAGCTAGAGATCGTACTCGCATACGGAATCCTCGCCTCTATCGCCGGTGGAATCGGAGGCGGCCGCCTCACCGAGCACATCGGCCCCCGTCGCACCCTTCACCTGGCGCTCTACCTATGGATGGCTGCGTGGATCTTCGGACTTCTCGCTGCCGCTCTGGACGCTAAATCTTTAGGAACGACGCTCGTGGTCATGGGTGGGTTGGCTCTGGGAGCCACCTGGAGCGCCGACCGCACCTACATGGCCCGCATCTCCCCGCCCGAGCACTTCGCCGAGTTCTACGGCCTATACGCCACGGTGGGACGCTTCGCCACCATCCTCGGGCCACTGCTCTGGGCCTTGATCGCGGACGTCGCCGGCCTCGGGCGCATGACGGCTATGGGTGCCCTTTTCATCTTCCTGGTGGTCGCCAGGGTCGTCCTGGCGCGGGTCGACGACTCCCCCCGGGATTGGGCGAGCACCACGTAGCTCTCCTGTCGCGGCTTATGAGCGATGTGCGAGCGATTTGGGGCCGTTAGCCTGCGCTGATGCCGCGCCTACTGCTAATAGCAAACCCTCTCGCCTCTGGATTCACCGGCGCCACCCACCGGGAGGTGCTGGCGGTCCTCTCGGAGACCTACGAGGTGGAATCGGTGTGGCCCAACGGCCCCGAGGAATCCGGGGATGCCAGCGCCAAGGCAGCCGCTAACGGGGTAGAGATGGTGGTGGCGATGGGTGGGGACGGCGTCACCCACCATGTCGCCAACGGCCTGGTCGGCACCGATAGCGCCCTGGGGTTGATTCCCGTGGGCACCACCAACGTAATGTCCCGAATCCTCAAACTTCCCTCCCGACCCCTGGCTGCCGCCAAGTTTCTGGCCGCCAGCCCGAACACCGGCCGCATCCCGGTGGCCAGGGTGGAAAGCAATGGCCCGGGGCCCCGTTTGTCCGGCTACGCCCTGTTCGCCGCCGGGATCGGGCTCGATGCGGAGATAGTCCAGCAGGCCGAGGCCACGCCACATCGCAAGGCCTGGTTCGGCGGGCTCCATTATGCCCGTTCAGCCACCTGGCTCTTCCTGAGCAGGTTCCGCAACCGGGCGGCCACAATGCGGGTTACGTCCGCCGACCAACGGGCCAACGCGGTTGCGGTTTTGACCCAGGTGCATTGGCCGTACACCTACTTCGGAAGACTCCCATTGCGCCTGACACCCGCACCGGCAGAGGGCCTCAGTGCCCTGATCGTCGAACGAGCCACGGCAAGCAGGGGCGTGGGGCTGGCACTGACCACTGCGGCCGGGAGGGGACTCGACAAGATCCCTGGAGCCACAGTCTGGCCCTCCGTCGGCGAGCTGACGGTGGAAGCAGACCCACCGGCGCTGTTCCAGGCAGACGGCGAGCTCTGGGGCAAGCTTGGTGAACTGCGCATCACGAATGTGCCCAATGCCTTGCTGGTAGCGGCACCCCGGGCGGACAACTAGGAACCGGGCGCTGGTTCCCCACCCTTGATGACCAGTGTGCGATGGGGGAACGGTATCTCGATCCCGGCGGCGTCGAGCCGGTTCTTCACCCGCCGTAGGAACTCGCGGCGGACCGCCCAGCGCTGCTCGGGCACCACCCGCAGCAGGATTCGAATGACGACGGCCGAATCCGCCAGCTCGTCAACGCCTAACAGCTGGGGCGTCTCGAGTATCGACTCCTGCCATTCCTCATCGGCCTGCATCGCCTCTGCCTCGTCGAGAATGGTCGACATGGCGAAATCGACGTCGGTGTCGTAGCTGACCCCGATGTCGATGACCGCGGTGGCAAAGTCCTGGGTGTAGTTGGTGGCCACAACGATTGACCCGTTGGGAATGTAGTGGGCCTTGCCGTCGAGGTCCCGCAACACAGTCACACGCAGCTGAATGTCTTGCACCGTCCCCGACGTGCCGGCAATTTCCACTACGTCGCCGATGGAGAACTGATTCTCCACGAGGATGAAAAACCCGGCAATCAGGTCTTTCACGAGCGATTGTGCTCCGAAGCCCAAAGCCAAACCAACAACAGTCCCCACGGCGAGGAGCGGAGCAATGCTGATGTCCCACACGCTCAACACCATGAGCAAGCCGAGGATCCACAACGCCACCAGGGTGACCCGGCGAATGACTATCCACAACGTACTGATGCGCTGACGACGTTCGCTGTCTGTCCCACGCCGTTCCACAACGCGATCCACGGCTCGATGGCCCCAGCGGGTGATAGCCCAGGTCGCCACCAGCACCAGCCCCACTATCACGTAGCTGGAGATGGCCGCGTAGCTTGTGACGTTTTCGGAAAGGCTGGCCGCTACGAACATCACCAGAGCGTAAAGGCGCGACCCTTCCAGCCGGCGGCTTTAGCGGGTCGTGCCCTCAGTCCCGGACACGGACGAGCACGTGAGCAGTCGGAACAAAACGGCATGCACTCCGCGCGGGGCTGTCGACCCGCAATCCGTCAGGGTGGGTTTTTGGTTGGGTCGTGTTCTGGGGGGATGATGTGTCTGCGTTGGGGGGGACTGGTGGGATCGATACGGTATCCGCGACCGTGAATAGCAACGTGGTGGTGCCACCAGCACAACGTGGTCAGGTTCCCAACTTCGTGGGTGCCTCCTTGGCTGCGGGGAACAATGTGGTGGACCTGGAGCCGGTAGCGGCTCCCGCATCCATCAATAGTGCAACCCCGGTCACGAAGCAGCACGAAACGTCGTATTTTGGGGGGAATCACCCCACTAGTCGCACTCACCACCGGGGCCCTGTCTGAGCCCTGATCAACCATCAC
>CAXMOO010000155.1:0-20965 GCA_964195005.1 uncultured Gammaproteobacteria bacterium | reverse complement strand
AAGATGACGACCAAGCCCGGGCCCAAGCCGCACGCTCAGCGTACCGGCGGGGGCGGCAGCCAGGTCGCCAACGGTCTTGATGCCGAGCTCGGCAAGTCGCTTCCGCGTAACGGCGCCAACACCCCAGATAACTCCGACGTCAAGCGGATGCAGAAATTCCAACTCACCTTCCGGCTTGACTTCAATCTGTCCCGACGGTTTGGCTTCGCGGCTTGCCACCTTGGCGAGAAACTTCGTCCTGGCGATCCCGGCGGACAGAGGGAGCCCGGTGACCCGGGCGACGTCTTCTCTAATCTGTCGGGCGATCTCAGTGGCAGGTCCGAACAAGTGGACCGACCCGGCCACATCGAGGAAGGCCTCATCGATAGACGTCTGCTCTACCACCGGCGTGTAATCGCGGCACACTTCGAACACCTGGTCACTCAGTCGGGTGTAGTCGCCGAAAGAACCGGACACCGTCACCAGCCTCGGGCACAACCGCCGAGCCGCCCCAATCGCCATCCCCGACCTCACCCCAAACTGGCGGGCTTCATAGGAAGGCGACAGGATGACACCACCACCCACCGCCATCGGCTTCCCCTCCAGGGTCGGGTCCTTGAGGCGCTCGACGGACGCGTAGAACGCGTCCAGGTCCACGTGAATGATCGTGGCGCTCACTCGCTCGTCCATTAAGCCAGTGTGACCTGTGAGTCTGACATTTTCCAGGGTTCGCCCTAGCCGGTCACCCTCCTAGAAGACCGCCTTGATCTTGCCTCCGTCAACCTGAAGCGTGGCTCCGGTGATGTAGCTGGCAGCGTCGCTCACCAGGAAGACGGCGGCGGCAGCGAATTCCTCCATCGTCCCATATCGGCCCATAGGGATGTCAGCCGATCGAGCCCTGTGAACATCCTCCACACCGACGCCCTGTCGCCCGGCTAGATCTGCCTCGAATTCGTCGATGCGGGGCGTGGCAATAGTGCCCGGAATCAGGTGGTTGACCCGGATCCCGTCGTCAACCCACTCGTTGGCCAAAGTTTTCGCCAAAGCTGCCACGCCGGGGCGCATGACCGTGCTGTAAACCAGGTTGCCCATTGGCTCCCGCAGTGAAATCGAAGTCATATACAACATGTTGCTTCCAGGGCGCAGGTGCGGCCTGCTGGCGGAGGCAAAGCGGATGGCCGACATCAAGAGCAACTGGAAAGCCGCGGCCCAACCTTCTTCAGTTGTCTCGGCGAAGGTTCCCGCCGGAGGACCACCGGCGTTAGGAACCACGATGTCAAGACTGCCGCCCAGCTTGTCGGCCGAGTCGTCTACCCAGGCCCGCAGGGAGTCGCCCGAGGTGATGTCGCAAACGGCGGGGTGGATTGTGGCTCCGGTATCTTCGACCATCTTCGTCGCTGCCGCCTGGAGCCGATCACCGTCGCGGGCGCAGATTGCTACCGCCGCACCTTCCGCGGCCAGCGCATGTGCCACGGCGTACCCAAGACCGTCCGAAGCCGCCGCCACCAGCGCTCGTTTGTCTTTCAATCCCAGGTTCATCCACCCTCCTCTCGAGCGAGCTCGATGAGCCTAAGGCGGTCGACTTTGCCGGTATCCCCGATCGGCACCTCCCCGACAAAATGCCACCGCTTGGGGACTTGAAAGGGAGCCAGACGCTCGGACGCGTGAGACTTGATCTGGTCGAGTTGCGCTTCGAGTTTGGGTGCGACCAGCACCGCTTCCACTCGTTCGCCCCACTCAACATCTGGAACCCCGAACACCGCCACTGCCAGCACTCCCGGGACCTCAGCCAAAACCCGCTCCACCTGAGCGGGATGAATGTTCTCGCCACCGCTGATGATCACGCCGTGAGCCCGGCCCACTACGTGTAATCGGCCTGAGTCGTCGACGTAGCCAATGTCACCCGTCTGGTGCGGACCGGTTCGGTCAGGTTCCCCCCAATAACCGGCGCTAACCATCGGACCATCCACAGAGATAGCCGCCAAATCGGTTGGACCTCTGCCCGCCTCGACGGTAATGCCGGTGAGAGGGAGAGCCCCCGGCCCGTCGCCGGGAAGTGCCGTTGCCACCTGCGAGGCGGCCTCAGTGAGGCCGTAGGTGCGGGCGATCTTGAGGCCGGCAGCATCAGCGGCCTCAACCAGGGATGGCGGAGCGGGCGCGCCCCCGAGCAGGGTGGCTTGGGACGGACCACCGGCTGCTGCCTCGGCGAGGAGCCGGCTCAGCATTGTCGGCACCAGTGACATGTATGTGAGGTTATTGAAGGCGGCAAATAGCTTCGGATCGAAGCGTGGTTCGAGAATGACCGTGCCACCAGCCCGGAAGGTGCGGTAGGTCACTGCGAATCCCCCGAGGTGGAAAAGTGGCATCACGGCGAGCCACCGATCGTCTGGTCCTAAGGGAAGGCGCTCGGCGGAAGCTTCCGCTGATGCCTCGTGGTTGCCCCAGGTCAGTCGAACGGCTTTCTGTTCTCCATCTGATCCTGAGGTGAAAAAAATGCTGTGGAGATCGTCCGGAGCATGCGGATGCGGCTCAACAGCCCGTCCATTGAATAGGGAGTCCGTCGCCTGTACGGACCGGCCGGCTGTCGGCTCGCTCTCGTCCCACAAGACCAGCGAGGCCTCCACCAGGTCGAGCCGGGCTTGCAGCTCGTCGGCACCGCGAGCCGGGTCGAGCGGAACGATTACTCCGCCCATCCGGGGCACCGCCCACATCGCCACCAGGGTCGGCAGGTCGTTCCTGGCCAAAACGGCAACCCGATCGGCAGGGTTCACCCCCAAGCCCGCCAGGGCACCCGAGCCCCGGCTGACCAGCGCCGCCAGTTCGCCATAGCTGACCGAACGGTCCGGGGTTTCAACGGCGATCCGGTCCGGTTGAAGAATGCCGAAACGGTCAACATGATCCATGGAATCCAGGCTACGCCGGCCCGGGTGAGGACAAGAGGGCGGGACTACCCTTCCGATCCATGACAGTGCAATGGGAACCCGCAGGTGAGTACGAGGACATCCTCTACGAGAAGTCCGAGGGGATCGCCAAGGTCACGATCAACCGGCCCGAAGTGCGCAATGCATTTCGGCCAACCACTCTGTTCGATCTAGCGGATGCATTCGACGACGCTCGCGACGACACCGACATCGGGGTCATCATCCTTACCGGCGCCGGAGACGAAGCCTTCTGCTCGGGAGGGGACCAGAAAGTACGCGGTGATGGCGGCTATCTCGACTCCAAGGGCACCCCCCGCCTCAACGTGCTCGACCTGCAGATCCAGATGCGCCGCACGCCTAAGCCGTTCATCGCCATGGTGGCGGGTTACGCCATCGGTGGAGGCCACATTCTCCACCTCGTGTGCGACCTGACGATCGCGGCCGACAACGCCGTGTTTGGCCAGACCGGCCCGATGGTTGGCTCGTTCGACGCCGGCTATGGCTCGGCCCTGCTCGCCCGGATGGTGGGTGACAAGCGAGCCAGGGAAATCTGGTACTTGTGCCGCCGATACTCAGCCGAGGAGGCATTCGAGATGGGCATGGTCAACAAGGTGGTGCCACTTGCCGAGCTGGAAAGCGAAACCATCGCCTGGTCCAGAGAAATTCTCGAGAAGTCGCCGATGGCCATTCGTTTCGTAAAGGCCGCCATCAACGCCGCCGCCGACGGGGCGGCCGGACAGCAACAACTGGCGGGCGACGCCACGATGCTTTTCTACATGACTGAGGAAGGTAAGGAAGGGCGCGACGCTTTCAACGAGAAGCGCCCGCCCGACTTCTCCAAATATCCGCGTTTGCCGTGACCCGGACCCGGGCCTGGCTGCTGGCGGCCCGGCCCGCGACGTTGTGGGCGGCCGTAGTGCCCGTCCTGGTGGGGGGCGGCTTGGCATGGGGCGAGTCCCCGGGCGGGGCGACGTCCGGGGACTGGTTCAAGATCGGCAGCAACGTCGTTGAGGGTGCCTTTCGTGCGGATGCCTTCGTCGTGACCCTCCTGGCTGCCCTCGCTATCCAAATCGCGGCCAACTTCGCCAACGACGCCTCCGATGCAAGCCGGGGAGCCGACTCGTTGGACCGCATCGGGCCCACCAGGGTGGTAGCGGAAGGATTGCTGGCTCCTCGCCAGATCTGGACCGGGGTGTGGGTCTTATTCGCGGTAGCAGCGGCCGGAGGCATCTACCTGGCCGTGATCGCCGGCTGGCCCGTCATCGTCATAGGAGTCTTCTCCATCCTCGCCACCCTCGGATACGTTGGCGGGCCCAAGCCATACGGCTACCTCGGGCTGGGCGAGGTATTCGTCTTTCTCTTCTTCGGAGTGGTGGCAACCGTGGGGAGCCGCTACGTCCACGATTCAACGGCACCGGCGGAGGCGTGGCTCCTGTCGATCCCCGTGGGACTGCTCGTAACGGCGATCCTGGTGGTCAACAACATCCGGGATATCGATACGGATGCGGTGGCCGGGAAGCGGACTCTGGCAGTGCTTCTCGGTCGCTCACGAACCGCCCGACTCTATGCCGGTCTGGTCGTGGGCGCCTTCCTTGCCATCGTGGCGTTCGTCATTCCCGAGCTCACTCCCCGCTGGACGATGCTGGCTTTAGCCGCAGTGCCGCTGGCTGTGCGGCCGGTTCAGGCAGTTTTCAGAGAGACTGCCGGGCCTCCCCTCATCGGGGCCCTCAAGCAAACGGCTCGACTGCACCTGGCGGTGGGGGTGCTACTGGCTATCGGTGCCGCCGTCGGCTGAGGGTTGTTTCCAGGCATTGCGGGGAAATATCGGCAGACCCGTGCCGTCACAGAGCCATTTAGGCGGACGCCAGGTTGGAAGCATCAGGAAAATCAATGTGAGGGCTGCCAGCCCGGCCCACAATCCTACGAATCCCACCAGCGTCAAAGCCCTTACCTCCGTGCCTACACCACTTTAGGTGGCTAGGCGGGTCTCTGCACGAGCCAGGTCCCGTCGCAGGCTCACTCGACCTAACCTCTCTCGCATGCCGGATCCCTACCACGTCACCGTGGCCTTCGTTAACGAGCTCGCAGCCCACGGTTTGCGGGACGTGTGCCTCAGTCCGGGGGGTCGATCCACACCCCTGGCAATTGCTCTCGCTCGCCATCCCGATGTTCGCCACTGGATCCACCATGATGAGCGCTCGTCCGCATTCTTCGCTCTCGGAATCGCCAAGGAAACCGGCCGCCCGGTGGCGGTCGTTACCACCTCAGGCACAGCCGCTGCCGAGTTGTACCCGGCCGTCATCGAAGCCAGATACGGCCAGACCGGGTTGCTGCTGCTCACAGCCGACCGGCCTCCGGAACTCCGCGGCACCGGTTCTAACCAGACCATCGATCAAGTTGACCTGTACGGGAGCTCCGTGAAGTGGTTTCACGACGCTCCACTTCCAGAGGCAACCACGCTGGCCCGAACGCAGGCAACGGCGGCCAGGGCATGGACCAGCGCGATCGCGCCGCCGCCGGGCCCGGTTCACATCAACCTCCCATTTGCGGAGCCGTTGACACCGGCCGGGGACATCCCGGAGCTGGGGCTCGCCGATGCTGCGGCTTCCTGGACGACAACTGCCAACAGCCCTGACGAGGAGTCCCTCCGCCGACTCGCGGCAGCGGTCGAGGGTAAACGCGGCGTAATCCTGGCCGGCCCCGGCAACGACCCCTCGCTGGCCACAGCGACGACCGACCTGGCACGCGCTCTGGCGTGGCCGGTGCTGGCCGATCCCCTGTCGGGCCTGCGCACAGGGGGCCACGACCTCAGCCAGGTCCTGGCCACCGGAGACGCGATGGCTCGAGCCGGGTTTCTCGACAGAATCGCTCCCGAGGCGGTGCTCCGATTCGGATCCGTGCCCACATCCAAAGCCATCAATTCGTGGCTGAGCTCGAATCCGCAGATGACCCATGCAGTGGTAAACCTCCTCGGCGCACCGGATCCGAGTGGCAGCGCCGGGATTGTCATGGCGGCCGATCCGGGCCCCACCGCCACCGGCGTGGCCAAGCTCGTCACCAGGGCCCCGCCCCGCGACTGGCTGGATCAGTGGATGGAGGCCGAGGCATCGGCCCGCAAGGTTCTCGACGACATAACCGCGCATGGCTTCTCCGAGTTGGCGATCGTTGCCGCGGTCCTGGGCTCGCTGCCGAGCCCGGCGAAGCTGTGGGTGGCCGCATCGATGCCCATCCGGTACGTCGACCTGCTGCAATCCACCAGCCCAACCAGTCTCGGGCTCCGCTCCAACCGGGGAGCCAGCGGTATCGACGGATTCATCTCCAGTGGGCTTGGAACCGCGGCAGTGGCCTCTGATCCCGTGTACCTGCTGGCCGGGGACCTGTCCCTGGTCCAC
Organism: uncultured Gammaproteobacteria bacterium; assembly: GCA_964195005.1. Taxonomy (GTDB): domain Bacteria; phylum Actinomycetota; class Acidimicrobiia; order Spongiisociales; family SHLN01; genus JAUXLW01. The sequence continues at coordinate 14,673 of CAXMOO010000155.1, read as the reverse complement.
GACATGACGGCTCTGGCCTCTGCGAGTCGTTACAACCTCGACGCGACGATAATCGCCATCAACAATGATGGAGGAGCCATCTTTCACATGCTCCCCCAGGCGTCGCTACCCGAGTTCGAGGAGATCTTCGCGGCCCCGCATGGCCTCGACTTCGAAAAGGCGGCCAACCTCTTCGATATCCGCTACCACCGGCCCCATAACACCGCCCGGCTCGCCGAGCTGGTCTCGCAGGCTCCTGCCGGCCCGCAGCTCATCGAGCTCCGCACCCGGCGGGAAGCAGCTGCTGAGGCAATTGAGGAGCTCGTAGGTCGACTCGAAGTTGCCCTCCTAGCTGGCTGACAGAAGGTCGAGCATGGGCCGGAGCTTGAGCCGCGTTTCTAACAGCTCCTCCTCGGGGTCGGAGGCGGCAACAATGCCGGCACCGGCGTAAAGATGAGCGGTGTGGTCCCGGAGCAGCCCACAGCGCAAAGCCAGTGCAAGCTCGCCCTCGCCGTCGGGTCTCGTCCAGCCGATGCCCCCTCCATACCAGCCTCGATCGATCGACTCGATCTTGTCAAGAAACGCCAGGGCCTCATCACGCGGATTGCCCCCGACGGCCGGCGTCGGATGAAGCCTGTGCGCCAGTTCGAGCACCGACATGGGGGCTCGCAGCGTTCCGGTTATCTGAGTCGATAGATGTTGCACGGTCTGGAACTTCCGCAGCTGCGGCTCGCTCGGCACTAACAACCGTTCTGTCAGAGGTTCCAACCTGGCAGCCATGTCCTCAACCACAAAGACGTGCTCACTGCGATCCTTGTCGCTGGCAATCAGCGCCCTACCCAAACGCTCATCCTCCTGGTCGCCTTCGCCTCGAGCCGCCGATCCGGCCAACGGGTTCGAGGTGATATCCAAGCCATGTCGCGCTACCAATAGCTCGGGGCTGGCTCCCACCAGGACAGCGTCGCCCTCTTGCCATCCGAAGCGATACGACTCTGGATAACCGTTCCGAAGGCTCGTCAACACGTCGAACGGTAGAGCCGGCACGTCCGTGCGCACGCTCACCGATCGCCCTAGCACCACCTTTTCCAGCGCTCCAGAGTGAATGGCTCCGAGGGCTTCCATCACCTCTGCCCGCCACTCGGCCGGTGAGGGTCGGGACTCAATCACATGATCGGCGGCCTCGAATGCGAGGGCTGGTTCCGGGATCGCCAGGAAGCTGAGCGCCCTTAGCGCCTCATCTGCCGAACGTCCGGCCGGGACAGAGATCGTCAGGGTTCCAGACTCGGAATTGGCGAGTATCAGCGGGAGGACTGCGGTGGCCGGAGCAAACCCATCCCATTCTGGAAGGCGGGGACCCTGATGACCGAAAGCGAACCCCACCAGCAGCGGCGTATCGGTAGCTACGCCTTCCACCGCCTCGTGCAACTCCTGAAGGCGTCCTGCTCCCGACCGGACGTTGGAGCGCCAGGCGGCGCCCAAACCTCCGAGCTCCGAACCGGTCGGGCTGCGAAAATATCCAGCCCAACCGAAGGAACGAGCGCCGGCACGAACCAGATCGAGCGGATCCATTTCCGTCGGCACCGTGGCACTACGGAGCCGATCCTCGGGGCCCGCAAGAGCGCCCGCCAGCAGCTCAATTAAACGTGGAGGAATCAGCCGGGACATTCCGACGAAGTCTACCGGGGACGGGTCAGGCAACCGCCCCTTCGAACGTGGAGCCTTCCCCGTCTGGATCCTCGAGATCAAGCGCGCCGTCGAAGTCGAAATCAAAGCCGAAACGCCAGGGGCCGTCGAAAAACCCGAATCCGTGACGGCCGCCGAAAGAGAATTCTTCTCCGTCGAATCCCTCCAGCCAGGACTCGAAGTCTCCGCGGGCCGGGAGGCACTGCTCGAGCTGAGCCTTGACATCGTCCACGTCCTCAAACGTGCCCAGCTCGCTCAAGCATTCAGCAAGCTCGTCGACGTCGAGTGCGCCACCGAAGCCGAAGCCAAAAAGGTCACCACCAAGCCTCCCTCCAAAGGGAAAGTCTTCGCCAAAGGAGAAACCGTCCAGGTCGAAAGATCTTCCGCCGAACGGATGGGCGAACTCCCCGAAGGGAAGAGCATCGCCGCACGCCTCGTGAGCCTCAGCGAGGGCTTCGAGGTCCTCCGAATCGAATTCGAAGTGGAAGCCGTATCGGCCCTCACCCTGGTCAAAGTCCGGCACCTCTATGCCCTGGTCGCGCAGACACTCGGCGAACTCGTCCAGCGAGTTGCGCAGATCCTCGAGCGGTGCCGGCGAATCCTCGTCCGGTGCCGGCGTCTCAACGGCAGGGTCCCGCTCCTGGGCCGACGAAGATCGCGAGGTGGCCCACGAAATCCCTGCCACCACAGCAATCAGGACTGCCAGGGCCGCTACTAACTGCTTCATCCGAACTCCTTCTCGGGCTTGATAGTCACATTGATCATCTTGTCTTAAACCCTGCTGAGAGCCACCTAAGAACCCGCTGAGAAGGAGAGGCGGAACTCGGCTCCTCCATCAGGATGATTTCGTGCCGACACAGTCCCTCCGTGGGTGGTGGCTACCTGGTCGACAATGGCCAGACCCAGGCCGGAGCCCGGCATCGCCCGGGCATCGACCGCTCGATAGAAGCGATCGAACACATGCGGGAGGTCGGCCTCGGCAATGCCCGGGCCGTGGTCGCGCACCGTCACAACGCAGGCTGCCACAGTGATCTCTACTGTGCCTCCGTCCCCGCTCCACTTGGCAGCGTTGTCGAGCAAGTTTCCCACCGCCCGGCTGAGGCGCCGCGGCACTCCGCGCATCTGGCAAGGTGTGGAGGTGACCTGGAACTCGATCCGGGGGTGATTACGTTCGGCTCGCTCGACGGCCTCGATCACCAGGTCGTCGAGCGCAAGCGGAACCAGCAAGTCGATCGGCTCCTCCTCCCGAGCGGCGTCAATGAGGTCCGTGACGAGGAGGTTGAGCTCGTCGAGCTGCTCGACGACATCTCCAATCAGGGCCTGGCGATCGCTCTCGGTCAGCGGCCCGGCGCCGGCCAGCACCTCAACATTGGTTTTGAGGCTGGTCAAGGGGGTACGCAGCTCGTGGGATGCATCAGCCACCAGTTGGCGGCGAGCAGCCTCGGAGCTCTCGAGAGCCTCCAGCATCGTGTTGAAGCTCCCTCCCAGGCGGCCGAGCTCATCAGACGATTGAAGCTCAATGCGATGGCTCAGGTCTCTGGTTTCGGCGACGTGCTCGGCCGAGGCGGTGAGCGCCGCCACCGGCCGAATGGCCAGTTGGGCTACCACCAGGCCAAGAACGGCGGCGAGAACCACTCCGGCAACACTGCCTACACCGAGAGTCACGGCAAGCTTGCGCAGTGAGGCCTCGACCTCATCGAGCGGCCTCGCCACCTGCAGCGCAAGCCCCGGCATGAGCTGCCGGGTGAGGATGCGGACGGTTTCGCCTGATACTTCGGCAGTCTCGAAAAAGGTCTCTGTTTCGACGCCGGCGGCCATTGCCTGCACTCGCTCGCCGATGGGTAAATACTCATAGTCGGCGGGGATGCGGAGATCACCTCCCAGGCTGATCAGGTTCCCTTCCACATCGACGACTTGGGCGAAACCGCTGGCACCGCCGAAGCGCCCAGCCGGCAAAGGCCCGAACAGGTTGCGACGAGAGCGGCCCCGGATCTCTATGAACAGCTCGTCATTGAAGAACAGGTTCTCCTCGAGGTTGACAACGCCAAGCAGAAAGCCCTGCGGGACGGTCACCAGCTCAGATGCGGCTTCCTCCAGGTCCCGATCGACTTCACTTCGCAGGGAACGCGCCGAAGCCAGCCAGGCGGCGATCGAGACAACTGCTACGGCAATGGCAACCGCTCCGGCGGCGGTGAGAGTGATACGGGTGCGGAAACTCATGGCTCGCGGAGCACATACCCGAAGCCACGCACTGTCTGCAAGAGGCGCGGCTCCCCTTCAGCTTCCAGCTTGCGCCGCAAGTAACCCACGTATACCTCCAGCGAATTGGAGCTGGTGGGGAAGTCGTAGCCCCACACTCGTTCGTTGATGATGTCGCGGGTGAGCACCTGGCGGGGATTGCGCAAGAACAATTCGAGGAGGCTGAACTCGGTTCGGGTCAGCTCGATTTTGCGATCGGCCAGGAAAACTTCGAATGTAGAGAGATCCATACGCAGATCGGCGAACTCAAGGGTGCCGTCATCGGAGGTTCCCTCGCGAGCAGTGCGACGCAAAAGGGCTCGCAATCGTGCCAGCAGCTCATCGAGCGAGAACGGTTTGGGCAGATAGTCGTCGGCTCCGGCATCGAGACCGCTCACCCGGTGCGCGACGCTGTCCTGAGCTGTCAGCATCAGAATCGGTGTCCGGTCGCCGAGCGCCCTGACCCTCCGACACACCTCTAAGCCGTCGGTGTTGGGCATCAGCACGTCAAGAACCATGGCGTCCGGCGGATCCTTCTGCAGCTGTTGCAGGGCATCCGCACCGTCAACAGCCAGGTCCACCGTGTAGCCGTTGAGCCGCAAAGCCCTGTCGAGGGAATTGCGAACCGCGGCGTCATCGTCGACAACCAGGACTCTCATGAGGAGAAGTATGCCGTTACATCCTGAGAATCCGATAAGAGAGCCAGAGACGTCGGCCAACGCTGGCTCAACACCATTAGCGTGCCCCCGTGACGGCATCTCCTCCGTGCAACGTCCTCCTCGTCGAGCCCTGGTTCGCCGGGTCCCATCGAAGCTGGGCCGAAGGCTATGCGGCGGCATCCCGCCACGAGATCACCCTGCTGACAAGTTCGGGCGAGGGCTGGCAATCCACGCTGCTCCATGCCGGCAGCAAGCTGGCGTCCCAGGTCGAACATGAGCCTGCCGTGGTCCTGGCTTCTACGATGATGGACGCAGCCCGGTTCCGACATGAGGCGGGGCTGGAGAAGGTTCCGCTGGTGCTCTACATGCACGAGAACCAGCTCACATACGACCCGGACAGGTTCGGTCACGAGCTTGCAATGATCAACTGGCGCTCGGTGCGAAGTGCCGATCGGGTGCTGTTCAACTCCCGGTTTCACCTCAGCGACTTCTTCAACGCCCTCCCCCACCTTGATATCGAGCCGGGCTCGGTTGCTGCCGCTCGTGATAAGTCTCAGGTGCTGCCGGTTGGAATCGACCTTTCGCGGCTGGACGGCCCCTCCCGTCGGCGAGCCGACCGCTTCACCGTCTTGTGGAATCACCGCTGGGAAGCCGACAAGGATCCAGCCGCCTTCGTCGAGGCACTCTGTGCCATAACCGACGACCGGTTCCACCTCGTGCTGGCCGGCGAACAGCGACCGGGGGATCCCCACGTTGGTCGCCTGGTCGACCACTTCCGCAGCCGGATCCTTCACTCTGGCTTCGCTCCCGAGGCACAGTACGCCGGGCTCCTGAGGATGACCGACGTGGTGGTGAGCACGGCCCGGCAGGAGTTCTTCGGGGTGGCCGTTGCCGAGGCCGCCTATTGCGGAGCAGTGCCACTCGTCCCCAACCGGCTCGCTTACCCGGAGCTGATACCAGAGCAGTTCCACCCTGCCCTGCTGTACGCGGACGGAGAGCTGGCAGATCGTTTGTTAGAAATGGCCGACCAGCCCGAAACGCTGGTAGGTATGAGGCCCGCACTGCGGGCGGCCATGTCCAGATTCGATTGGTCGGAGCAGGCCTCCCGCTACGACGATGTGGTTGAGGCCGTGGTCTGATTGATGATGGAGGCGAGCCGAGCCGGCTGCTCCATCGGCAGAAAATGACCTGCTTCCGAAACCACGTTTGTCTGCACATCCCGGAATTGGGAAGCCAGAGCCTCGACGAAAGAGGGTGTGTGACTGTCGGATTCAGATCCCACCACTAACACCACGGGAACCTGCAGCTCGCCGAGACGATCCCATGCTCGATGGGTCCCGGCCCCAGCGTAAAAGGACGCCTCGTGCTCGGGGAGACAAGCCAGCTCATAGTCGTCCCCGTCGGGACGCAACCCGCCGGCGATGTACCCGTCCAGAGCTCGATCATCCCAGCGCGCAAAAACATCCTTGCCGGCAAAGTTGGCTCTGGCCTCCCCGGGGCCGGCGAAACGGGCCCGGCGGCGCCTGGCGGAAATCGCCAGCGGATGATTGTCTGCGGATCCGTACGGTGGCGGGAACACGGTCGGCTCGACCGCCACAATCTTCTTCAGGGTGCCGGGCCGCCGAATCTCCGCCATGAGCAACGCGGCGGCTCCGGAGGAGTGCCCGACCCCGATGATGGGCCCACCGATGGATTCAATGACTGCCAGGGCGTCGTCCGCCAGGTCCCACCAATCAATTGGGAGAGACGACCGGCCGGATTCACCATGGGACCGCTGATCCCAGGCAACAGCAGGCAGCCCGCTCCCAAAATGGCGCAATTCCTCGACAACGGGAGTCCACACTTCTTTGCAGAAGCTGGTGGCGTGAGCGAATGCCAAAGTCGGGGCCCCAGCACCGGGCCACTCCCGGACCGCTAGTTCGACCCCACTCTTCACAATCCGGTTCAGGACAGTGGCGATTGCTTGGTCGGAATTTTGGTGTCGTCCACCTTCCAGGTCACGTCGAGCTCGGCGCGGATGACACCGTCCGTCCGTTGCACCATGGCTTCGAGGAGACGAGCGTCGGAGCGGGTGGGAAGTTCGCCGCTGATGCGGACCACTCCGCCATCTACCTCGATGTTGACGAGGCCGGGGTCAAGAAACAGAAGACGGCGCAGAACGTCCTCTTTGAGCTCGTCTTCGATGAGCTCGTCGGGTCGGGTAAAGGCGGCCACGATGTCAGATCGGGCGATCACCCCGATGAGTTTTCCCTCCCGATCAACCACCGGGAGGCGTTTGATTCCGTGGCTCGTCATTGCTCGCGCCGCCTCCACCAGAGTTGCCTCGGGGCTGATGGTGAACAGGTCCGTCGCCATCACCTCCTCAACGGTTTCGGCCTCGGCCAGCGAATCACGGTTATTGAAGAGGATCCCCAGCAAACCGGTATCCATGATCTCGCCCCGGTCGACCTCCTTGCGCAAGAAATCACTTTCCGTAACGAGCCCGACGAGATTTCCTTCGTCATCGGTCACTGGTAGACCGCTGATCTTTCCTTCCACCATCAGCCGGGCCGCGTCGCGCAGCGTCGTTTCCGGTAGCACTCGAATGAGCTCAGTCGACATGAGGTCGAGTACTCGCATGAGAACTCCTTTCCGACCCCAGCCTACCTGGTGTCCCCAGTCGCAATCATGCTCAGAATCTCGCCGGACGTGACCAGCACCGGCTTACGACACAGGGCTCTAGGACCGCAAGTGTTCAGCAGCTGGAATGTCGTCCCTGCTGGGAATGAAGGATGCCGAAACGGGCCGCACCCTGATGCGGGCGTCCACCGCCCGCACCCCATCCCCGGGCAGCATCACCTTGACGGGGTTGAGGTCCATCTCGACCATCTCCGGCAATGCCTCGACGAGTGCCGAAATTCTGAGAATTGCTTGTTCGAGGGCCGCGACATCACCGGGAGGCTCGCCCCGATACCCGTCAAGCAACTTGGAGGCCTTCACCTCCCCGACCATTTCTTCGGCATCGACATCGGTTAGAGGATGGATCCGGAAGCTGACGTCGCCTATTAATTCGACGAAGACGCCTCCCAGGCCGAACAGGATCAGCGGCCCGAAAGATGGATCTTCGGTCATTCCGATGATCACTTCATGTCCACCCCCGATAAATTCCTGGACCAGAGCTCCCCCGGCGTCGTCTACAGCGGAGGTCACGGCCTCATAGGCCCGGCGGACCTCGGCTTCGCCCTGTAAATCGAGTGCCACGCCGCCTACGTCGGATTTGTGAAGAGCCGAATCCGATATGACCTTGAGCACCACCGGCCCTCCCAGCTCCGCAGCCATCGCTACCGCCTCATCAGGGGTGGACGCCACCCGGGAGCGAGGCAGGCTGAGCCCATGAGAACGGAGCACCGCCTCGACTGCGTCGGGCGGAAGCCAGCCCCCTTCGGGCCCGGCCCCCGCTAGGAACTCGTCAACTATGCGGCGGGCCGCGTCGGCGTCGACCCCCTCGAGCTCAGGGACGCTCCCCACTGGCATCTTCAGCCATTCGCCGTAGGTGGCTGCCCTGGCGAGAGCCCGGGCGGCAGCCTCGGGAAACCGATAGGACGGAACCCGATGTTGATCAGAGTAAAGCTCGGGCGGAGGTCCCTGCGAGCGCATGAAAACTGACAGCAGTGTCTTGCGCCCGGCGTCGACGATGGAGGCCGCCCTTATTGCTCCTGCAATCTCGGCAGTGCCAGTGGGAGCCGCCGGAATATGAACGACCACCACCGCATCAACCTCGTCTGACGTCATCAACTCCGCAAGGGAGGCCGTGTACTCGACAGCACTTGCCGACGCCACCATGTCGACCGGGTTGCGAACCGATGCCTCCGCATTGAGATGACCCTGGAGCTTGCCCTGCAGAGTCGGAGAGAACTCAGGGAGAGTGAGCCCGGCGGACTCGAGGGCATCGGCCAGGAGGATGCCGGGACCGCCGGCATTGGTCAGCACGGCAACCCGTCGCCCCTCCGGGACCGGCTGGTCGGCGAGGAGTGCGGTGACGTCGAACAGCTCGTCGAGGTCGTCGGTGCGGATGACGCCTGCTTGATGGAACAGGGCGTCCACGGCGATGTCGAGGCTGGCCAGGGCTCCGGTGTGGCTGCTGGCTGCCCGGGTCCCGGCAGCAGTCCGGCCCGACTTGACCGCCACAATCGGCTTCTTGCGAGCAATCCTTCTGGCTATCCGGGCGAAACGCCTTGGATTTCCGAAAGACTCCAGATACAGAAGTATGACGTCGGTGGCCGGATCATTCTCCCAGTAGAGCAACAAGTCGTTACCACTGATATCCGCTTTGTTGCCCACCGACACGAACGTAGAAATGCCGATGTTGAGGTCGTGGGCATAATCGAGGATCGCTATCCCGAGGGCACCGCTTTGACTCGACATGGCGACGTTGCCTGCAGGCGGATAGACGGGTGCGAACGTGCCGTTGAGTCGAACTGCCAGATCCGTGTTGAGTATCCCCATGCAGTTGGGCCCCACCATCCGCATCCCCGTCGTCCGGACCAATTGCAGCAGTTCAGCTTCGAGCTCTTCCCCCTCGCCGCCGATTTCTGAAAAGCCGGCCGATATCACGATCACCGCTCGTACGCCCTTCTCGGCACACTCGGCGACGGTGGCGAGGACGTGCTGTTTGGGAACGACTATGAATGCCAGGTCCACCGGATCCGGGATGTCGAGCACCGAGGGGTAAGCCCGCACGGCATTGACCACAGCAGCAGATGGGTTGACGGGAAACAGGGCGCCGGCAAAGTTCTCTTCCAGCAGGTTGTGAAACAGCCGACCCGGTATCGAAGCTCCGTCACGACTAGCCCCGATGACGGCGATGGACCGCGGATAGAAGATCGGCAACAACGACGCCGCCACTGCCAGCTGTTCCCGGCCCTCCTCTGCCTCGAGGGATTCCGTCGTCTCCTCGGTCGGGAACTCGACCAGATAGACACCGTGCTCAATCTGACGTTCGAGCTTGAAGCCGGAGTTGCGAAAGACCCGCATCATCGGGTAGTTATCGGGAAGGACGAAGGCGCTGAAACCGGTGATGCCCTGGGTGCGGGCATAGAACGTGAGGTGCTGCAGTAGCTGAGTGCCGATGCCCCGCCCCTGATGCTCATCGTCAACCGCGAAGGCCACTTCGGCAACTTGCGAATCAGCCCCGGTGCGGTCGTAGCGGCCGATACCGATGATGTCCTCTTCATGCGTTACGACGAATGCCATCCGCTCGGCGTAGTCGACGTTGGTGAAGTACTCGAGCTCCTCAGGTGAAAGCTGGGTCTTCGCTCGAAAGAAACGCTGATAAACGGCTCTAGCGCTGAGCCGGTGAAAGAGCCGGTCAAGAGCGTCGGCGTCGGTGGGGAGGACCGGCCGCAGCCTGGCAGTTGCCCCATCCTTGAGAACTACATCAAATTCGAGGTCCGCCGGATACTCGGCCACCGCGCCCTTTCAGTCGTCATACCAATTCTGACACCAGGCCTGCACTGTCAGCAATCGCCTTTAGACCCCGATGTCCTCGTTCCACAACTCCGGTTTGGCTTCAATGAACTCGGTCATCAGCTCAATGCAGGCCGAGTCGTCGAGAATTTCGAGGTCCACACCACGGCCCCGGACATAATCCTCCGGTCCCTGAAAGGTCCGGTTCTCTCCCACCACGATGCGGGGAATCCCGTAGAGCAGCGCCGCGCCACTGCACATGTCGCATGGAGACAGCGTCGAGTACAGGACCGCCCTCTGGTATTCGGCTGCACTCAGGCGCCCCGCTTGCTCCAGGCAGTCCATCTCGGCGTGGAGCACAGCGCTGCCTTGCTGTACCCGGCGGTTGTGGCCTCGACCCACGATCTCCCCGTCAACGACGAGCACGGAGCCGATGGGAATGCCACCCTCGGCCAAACCGGCCCGGGCTTCTTCAATTGCGGCTGCCAGAAACGGATCTGGGGAGTCGGTCGTGCTCATCAACGAAGAGCGTAGTTAACTTGTAGCGAACTGCCCGGGTGACGGAATTGGCAGACGTGGCGGACTTAAAATCCGCTGCCCTTCGGGGCGTGCAGGTTCGAGTCCTGCCCCGGGCACCAGTGGGAAACGGCCGTCCCAGGCATACCGGCCAGCAGCAGGGAAGTGAGAAGTCGACCACTGATAACAATCTGATAACGGAATCAACCGAACAGTGTTCGATGCGACTAGCGACCCACCTTATGAGGGTGAAGCCGGGCGAAAGCCTACGCACATAACTGGCAATATGTGCGCCGGAACCGCTCTATATGTGCCGTTATGTGCGGCACTCGGGCAACTCTGTACCGACAAAAGACTCCCTCGGCAATCGATTACGCCGTTCGATAGCCTGGCGCAGACTTCGCTAGGGAGGGACCAAGCCATGCGGACCAAATTCGGGCTGATATTGATAGTTGCGTTTTCCTTGGTTGTAGCTGCCTGCGGAGGTGGGGATTCCGACACCACCACCACGACTGCGGCGGTCGCCGCTGATACGACCACGACAACGGCCGCCGCTACCACCACCACGACAGCAGCACCTGCGAGGGACGTGATGATCAACACCGCCATTGGGGAGAGTGGGTCAGCCGGGACCTTCACCACCTCCGGCGGTGCTGATGTTTGTCCTGACGGTGAATTCAGCACCTTCGATTTCCAACTTTTTGATAGTGAGGGAGTTGGCATACAAGACTTTGAACTAGCGAGTCTCTGGACATATCAGGACCGATACACCTGTGCTGATGGAAGTGGCTCTTTCGTCATAAGTGGCGAAATACTTATGGACCCAAATGATGATGATGAAACGAGTTTTGAAGGGACGTGGATCATCACGGAGGGCACGGGCGATTACACGGACCTGCAAGGAAGCGGGTCCTACGAAAACTCCACGGAGCCAATTTTCACCGAGGTCTACACCGGTGAACTGAACCGGTAGACCCGATCTACGGGTCCTATCGGCTAGCCGCTGCTCCGTAACCATGACTCGCAACTTGCAGTAAAGCGAGACTGTCGATTCGCCAGCGACACCATTAGACCCGCTCGATAACCGGCATTATTTAGCGGGGTGTGGTCATCGTCGCGGGTGACGATGACCCAACTTTGTAACTACCGGCTGGCTCCGGCAAGAAACGTTGCCACGATGTAGGTGGCGTGTCGGTCAAGTGAGCGCCTGGCTCGGTCGTATCGCATTGTGGTGCGTGGATCAGCATGGGAAGCGGCTTCTTGTACGTCTCGTAATGCCACTCCAGCGTCTAGGGCGGCGGTGATGAATGAGTGCCGCAACGAGTGCGGTGTGACGTGTTTCTCGATGCCGGAGGCTTTGGCGAGCCGACGTACTATCCGGGCGGCTGCGTGGCGGTCCAAGCGGCGGGTGCCATCCCAGTTCTGCAGGATCGGTCCGTCGTGTCTCTCTCTGACACATAGGTCGATGGCTCGAGCAGTGCGGGGGGCCAGGGGGATGGTGACGATCTTGCCGCCCTTGCGGGTGATGTTCAGGGTGCGATGTCCGCGTTCCACACCTAGTGCTTCAATGTCGGCGTTGAGTGCTTCAGAGATGCGCAGCCCATTCAGAGCCAATAAACAGGCAAGGGCGTGATCTCGTCGGCCGGAGAGTCCGGCTTGGACCAAGAACATGCCCAGTTCGTTGCGGTCCAGACCGACGGCCTTGGATTCGTAGTCGAGGCGCGGGCGACGCACATGCACCGCCGGCGATACTTCCAATAGCTGTTCTTCAACGCAATACCGGTAGAACCCCGCAATGGTGGATAGGCGCCTCGACACCGTTGCCCGCGCCTTACCCATTTCTTCGAGCCGGCGGGCGTACAACTCAATGTGAGCTCTCCGCGCCTCCAAAATCGCTAAATCGTGTGACTGACACCAGGCCATCCATTGGCGCAGATCCAATTGGTACGCCTCTCGGGTCAGCTGACCGAACCCGGCCAGGAATCCGGCGATCACCTGCCGCAGGCCGAACCCGTCACGGCTCGGTTGCGCCACTGTTGGTAGATGGATGGTTTGTGTAGTAGTCATATCGGGTTCCTCCCCTTTAGGAAGAACCAGCCTGCACACCCGCACAAACTCAATCCCAAAAGGGCCGATCCAGTATCAAACCCCATCACAGCTCGAGAACCCACGACATGGAAGCGGGACGGCTGCACCCCGCTAAATAATGCCGGATATGTGCGGTTGTGGGTGTGTGTCTTAAGCCCCTGGTCCGCTTCGATCCTGGGAGAGAGAGTGGGTTAGAGCACGGGCGAGGTGTCCGGGTCACCGCGTAGCGGCTGGTTGAGGGCGGGCACTTCACTAGCGGAGGTGGCTCATGGCCCGTTACCTATTCCCAGCATTCGTCCCGGTGATACTCGCCGGGTCGTGTAGCAGCGACTCTGATGTCGGTGCCGAATCCTCCCCCGCGGCGACTACGACACCGTCTACTACAACGCGGGCGGCTTCAGTCACTAGTTCAGCCGAACCGGTGGCCGGCGGTGCCGGCATCGGTGATAGGTATCACCCCGGTTTGGGTAACAAGGGCTACGACGTTGAGCACTATCTCCTTGAACTCGACTTCGATCCTGTAATGGACCGCCTCGTCGCCCGGGCCACGATCACAGCCGTAGCGGTAGACGCCCTGGCATCCTTCAATCTCGACTGGGACCTGCCTGGCGGTGGTGTGCGGCCCCAGGCCGACGGTCTCACGATCGACACCCTCAGTGTCGACGGTGCCGGCGCCGCATTTACGCTTGCGCACGAGGAGCTCTCTATCGTTCCCGCCGATCCCATACCTGCCGGAGCACGGTTCACCGTTGGGATCGAGTACTCAGGCGTTCCCAGACCAAACCCGTATCCGACCTCGTACTTCTCGCAGGGTTGGATCAACACCGAATCAAACCAGGCTTTCGTCGTCGCCATACCAGACGGTGCACATACATGGTTTCCGTCCAACGACCATCCGCTCGACAAGGCCACCTACGAGTTCCGGGTCACCGTCCCGTCGGGATTCACCGCCGCAGCGAACGGCACCCTCATCTCGTCGCGCCTCGCTCCCGACGGCGACATCGTCTGGATTTGGGAAATGGACGATCCGATGGCCACCTATCTCGCCACCGTCGTCATCGGTGAGTTCGACGTTGTGGTCGACGATCTTGCCACCGCCGATGCCGGCGTTCTCATTCGACACGTGCTGCCCCGGGGTGCGATACCGAGCGACTGGCCGGATTTGGCGGGCCAGGGCGTGATGCTGGCCTTCCTCGCGGAGCTGTTCGGGCCGTACCCGGTCAACGCCTACGGGATTGCGATTGTCGACGAGTTCGGGGCCGCACTCTAGACCCAGACGTTGTCGTTGGTCGGACCCCCGATGACGGGTCCGGCTCTCGAGCGTGTGCTCATCCACGAGCTGGCCCACCAGTGGTTCGGTAACAGCGTCAGTCCGGCGCAGTGGAGCGATGTCTGGCTCAGCGAGGGCTTCGCGACGTACGCGGAGTGGCTGTGGATCGAGCGCGATGCCGGTACATCCTTTCTTCGGGAAAGCATCGAGGCCGAACGTGGCGAGATCGCGACGTTCGGCCTGCCATTCCCACTAGCTATGCCTCCGCCAACCGACCTGTTCAACGGTGTCGTCTACCGGGTGGGAGCCATGACGATGCACGCGCTGCGGCTTACGGTCGGCGACGACCCCTTCTTCGAGATCCTGCGCTCTTACCACCGGCAGTTCCAGGGCGCCGCCGCAACTACCGAGGACTTCATCGCGGTGGCTGAGTCGATCTCCTGTGAGGATCTCGATGATCTGTTCGACGCCTGGCTGTTTGGGCCGCTAGTGCCGGAGTTCCCGTCCGCCACCCACTCCTAGAGATGACGTGCCACCCAGCCGCACATATCGGCACATATAGAGCGGCCTAACCCGCTAGATAATGCCGGTCATGTGCTATTCCTTCACGTTCAAGGGTGATGATTCAACACCTGGGCACCGGGGCGTGGCCTTGTCTGAAACAACGAACTCATGTGCTCATTACGTGGTGCGGTCCTGATGACCTGAGGGCGCGGCCCAAGTAGGGTCCGCCATGAAAGCTCGTCCAACAGAATGCGCGAGTCCGAGCGAGAGGATGGTCACGGAAATGCCGGG
>CAXMOO010000154.1:0-18700 GCA_964195005.1 uncultured Gammaproteobacteria bacterium | reverse complement strand
TGCGCTATCGCGGGTACAACATCGAGGACCTGGCGGAGTACTCCACCTTCCCACAAGTTGCCTACTTGCTGCTAAACGGCGAGCTGCCTACAGCCTCACAGCTGGAGGAATACGAGAGTGCGGTTCGCAGCCACACCCTCCTCAACGAGGAAATGAAGCGCATGTTCGACGCCTTCCCCCGTAAGGCTCATCCAATGGGGATCCTCTCAGCAGCTACCGCGGCCATGTCCACTTTCTACGAGCAATATCACAATCCCCGTGATGCCGATTCCGTCCGCGAATCCACGATTCGCCTGATGGCCAAGCTGCCCACGGTGGCAGCCTTCGCTTACAAGAAGTCGATCGGGCAACCGTACATGTACCCGCGCAACGACCTCGACTACACGTCGAATTTCCTCTACATGATGTTCGGGCTCCCCGTTGCGCCCTATGAGCCCGACCCGGTTGTTTCGCGAGCTCTCGATGCCCTGCTGATCCTCCACGCCGATCACGGGCAGAACTGCTCGACCTCTGCGGTGCGCCTGGTCGGCTCGAGCGAAGCCAACTTGTTTGCCTCAGTGGCCGGAGGCATGAACGCCCTGTGGGGACCTCTTCACGGAGGAGCCAACTCGGCCGTGGTTGCGATGCTCAACGACATCCACGAAGACGGCAACGACGTTGCCAAATACGTCAAGATGGCCAAAGACAAAGACGACCCGTTTCGGCTGATGGGCTTCGGCCACCGGGTATACAAGAACTTTGATCCCCGAGCAAAGATTCTCAAGGGATTCGCCGGCAGCGTGCTGGAGCGGCTCGGCGTGGACGATCCCCTTTTGGAGATCGCCAGCAAGCTGGAAGAGGTCGCTTTGAGCGACGAATACTTCATCGAGCGCAAGCTCTATCCCAACATTGACTTCTACAGCGGGATGATCTTCCGAGCCCTCGGCTTCCCGCTACGCATGTTCACGGTGTTGTTTGCCATCGGTCGGCTGCCGGGTTGGATGGCGCATTGGCAGGAGATGATCGAGGATCCCAATACCCGGATCAGCCGCCCCCGCCAGATCTACGCCGGGGAAACCGCCCGCGACTACGTGGAACTAGAAAAGCGGGTTTAGCGGTCGTCAGGGTTGCCTTCGACATAGACGTCCTCCACCTCGCCGTTCACAGCGTTGATCCGGACCAGGCCGCGCTCGGCCGGTGGCTCGTCCGCCGAGAACACCAGAACGTTCCATACCGGGCGCGATCGCCAGCCCACGAACCCGAGAGCCGCAGAAGCGTGCCCGACGGGAAACTCGGTGGAGCGATTGGCGATTGACAGGGCCTCCCGCTCACGGATGCCGAGCTCGAATGCCGCTAAGAAGTGATAGCCGCCGATCACCAGCAGGAGCCCCACCACTATCCACATGCCCGCGGGCAGCCCGCCGGCAATGCCCAGCGCCAGGAGCGCCGCCCCACCCAGATAAAAGGCGCCGGCTCGCCGTCTACGAGTGAGGCTCGGTACCGTGAAAGGCCCGAGCACGGAGGAATCGAGGTCGTCCGGAACACCCTGCGCTCGAGCTACTTCCTCGGGTATCTCCATTACTTCCTCACCATTTCTCGCAAGCGCCCCCAGGTATCGGCCAGTGCTTCGGGAAGCACCCGCGCAGAACCGACGGTGGTCATGAAATTAGTGTCGCCCCGCCACCGTGGAACCACGTGCAGGTGGAAGTGTCCCAAAACTCCGGCTCCGGCGTCGCGTCCCAGATTGGCCCCGAGGTTGTATCCATGAGGGCTCACCGCCGCATCGAGCGCTAATTGCGAGCTGCCCAGGAGTGCCCAGAGCTCTGAGACCTCTTCAGGATCCAGCTCAGCCGGGCCGGCGACATGGCGAAACGGTGTCAGCAACATGTGGCCGTTGGTGTACGGATAGAGGTTGAGCACCGAATACACCGCCTCTCCCCTCTCCACCACGAACGTCTCATTATCGGGCCCGCTATCCGGCAACTCGCAGAACAGGCAATCGTCGCTTTGAGACTCGCCGGTGACTTCGGCCATATATGCCGCGCGCCAGCCCGCCCATAAGACGTCCATCAGGCCGGTGGAGCGCACAGAGCTACCAGCCGCTCCCCCGCCTCATTGGCGGAGACGCCTCGCTCCTCGGCATCAGCGTCACGCAATCGCAGCCCCACTGTGCCTTTTTCCACGTCATCATCACCGACGACCAACACCGCCGGAACTTTGCTGGTTATTGCTCGCCTGACTTTCTCTCCGACCGTGTCATCGTGCTCGTCGATCTCCACCCGGAGGCCCCGGGCGGTGAGGCCGGCAGCCACCTCGGCCGCATAGTCATTGTGCCGGTCGGCCACGGGGATTATCTCGGCTTGCACCGGAGCCAACCAGCCGGGGAAGGCGCCGGCATAGTGCTCGACCAAAATCCCGACAAATCGCTCTATCGATCCGAGGATGGCCCGGTGGATCATCACCGGCCGCTCTTTCACGTTCTCGGGGCTGTTGAATTCCAGCTCGAAGTTGGCGGGCTGCGCGAAGTCGACCTGTATCGTCGACATCTGCCATCGACGCCCTATGGCGTCTCGGATATGGACATCGATCTTCGGGCCGTAGAACGCTCCCTCTCCTTCGGCCAGCTCAAAGGGCAGGTCGGCCTTGGCCAAAGCCGCGCCCAGAGCCTCGGTCGCCTTGTCCCACAGAACAGGATCGCCGATCGCTTTGTCGGGCTTGGTGGACAGGTCGGCTTCGATCTCGGTGAAACCGAACTGGCGCAGCATCATCACCGTGAAGTCGAGCACGAGACCGAGCTCCTCCACAAGCTGTGACTCCATGCAGAAAATATGGCTGTCATCGACCGTCAGGCCCCGCACCCTCATGAGCCCATGCAGAACTCCGCTGCGCTCATACCGGTACACAGTGCCAAGCTCGAACAAGCGCACCGGCAGTTCCCGATAACTCCGCGCCCGCGACCGGTAGATCAGGATGTGGAATGGGCAGTTCATCGGTTTCACGTAATAGCTGTGTTGATCGTCGGCGGCCATAGGCGGATACATTCCGTCGGCGTAGAACTCGAGGTGCCCCGAGGTCTCCCACAGAGTCGAACGAGCTACGTGGGGCGTGGAGACAATTTCATAACCGTGCGCGAGATGAGCGTTGCGGCTGTAGTCCTCGATGATCTTGCGGACCAGTCCCCCTTTGGGATGCCAAAGGGGGAGACCGGCGCCGAGCTCCGGCGGGAATGAGAAAAGGTCGAGCTCGACACCCAACTTGCGATGGTCGCGCTTCCCGGCCTCCTCCACTCGCGCCAGGTAAGCCTCGAGCTCCTTCTTGTTCTCCCAAGCGGTGCCGTAGATGCGTTGCAGTTGGGGATTGTTCTCGTCCCCCCGCCAGTAGGCCCCGGCGCTCCGGAGCAGCTTGACCGCTTGAAGAAAGCCGGTGGAACGAACATGCGGGCCCCGGCAGAGATCGACAAAGTCATCATTGCGGTACAGACTCACAATGCTCTCGCCGACTCCCTGGCTCGCCTCGCCATCGGTGATTATCTCGGTCTTGTATGGCTGATCGGCGAATAACGCGACCCCCTCGTCCCGGCTTATCTCCTGACGCTCGAACGGCTGATCTTCGGCGATAATCTCCTGCACCCTGGCGTCCAACGCCTCGAGATCGTCAGGCGTGAAAGCACGGCCGACATCGAAGTCGTAATAGAAGCCGTCATCGATGGGCGGTCCGATGGCGTACGCGGCCCCGGGGAACTTGTCCAACACCGCCTGGGCCAGAACATGAGCAGCTGAGTGGCGGATGACAAACCGGCCTTCCTCCGAAGAGTCCGTAACGACCTCAAAGGATCCGTCTTCCTCGAGTGGTCGGGCCAGATCGAACTGCTCGCCGTTGAGCTTGATAACAACGGCCGCGGCTGCCAGTCGCTCTCCGATGCTGAGAGCGACTTCGAGGCCCGTGGTCCCTGAGGGAAAGCCGGCGACCGTCCCATCCGGGAAGGTCAGCTCGATTGAATCTGCCACGAAAAGACCCACTCCCTAGTTAAGCTTGAACGCCAGAGGATAGGCTCCGGAAAGGGTAGCTCCGCCCCATGGAAGCAGCAGACATAGCTAGAAAGCTCTCAGGCGACGGCCGCATCCTCGAGGTGGGGACCGGCGTCGGTCGTCTGTATCGAATCTGGGATGAAGGTGGAACCCGCCTGGTCAAGGTCTACTCGACAACCGCCGCCGAGCGGCGCGAGCAGCAGGCGCTGGAGAACCTGACCGGACTGCCCGGCCTACCCACCGTCTTGTCTCGGGGAGAAGATGGCGGCTACCCCTGGGCGGTCTTCAAAGATCCCGGCAAGTGGAACCTGGCTTCACTGCCGGAGAGCGTAGGCCTCGGCCGTAAGGCCGGCGAGATTCTGCGGGCGCTTCACTCCCGGGTCTCAGATCACTTCAGCAATGTAAGTCATGGCATCGATCAAGAATGGATCAACGGAGACTTCCCGGCCACCTTCAAGCGTCTCGTCCGCTATCGAGGCAAGCTCCACATTCCAAGCGAGATCGTTGAGAGTGCAGCCGATATCGCGCCTCCCACGGTCTCCAGCGGAGTTGTTGTGCACACCGACCCCAACCCGGAGCAGTTCTACGTCGACGACGACGGAAACATGACTTTGTTCCACTGGGAATGGTCGACCCTGGGCGCCCCGGAGTGGGACTATTCGAAACTGCTGTGGCTCACGGGACTCAAGGCCGGCCTCGACGCCGCCACCGGAGTCTCCGAGGGATACGGCTCGGACATGACCGACGACGAGCTCCAACGATGGGCGGTGTATCACTCGGGGATGATGCTGGTCTCAGCAGTTGAAGTGAGTGATCAGCAGCTCCGGGGAGCGAACTGGTTGGTTGAAGAGCTCACCCGGGCGGTTGCGGCCGCCGGTTTGATCGGCTGAGCCGCCCCAGCTTCTCTAAATCCGCGAAAACCGTGCTTAGAGCTTCTAGCCTGCGCGCATGTTCGAAGCCGTGGTAGCCATCGTCATATTCAGCGCCCTGGTGCTGGCCGGGGGCCGCCAGTCCCCGACCCGCTCTCCCACCTTGAGCCTCGTCGATTCACACGACCTGCCATGCCCCTGGTGTCGGAGCGCCACACTCGAAACCGATGAATATTGCGTTGGGTGCGGTCAGCCGTTCGGCACCACCACGCAGCGATCCACTCGCTCCAAACCGAACCCCAGCGAGCGATAGAGCTCCAGGGCAGACGGGTTGGACGTATCGACGTAGAGAATGCACGTCTTGTTTCCTGAGCCGGCCAGGTAGTGCATCGCCTCGACCACGATCGCCCTGCCGAGCCCTCTCGCCTGATAATCGGGGTGAACCCCGACTATGTAGATCTCCCCCACCTCGGCCGAGTGGCGCTTGGTCCAGCAGAATCCGGCAAGCCGGTCGTCGGCCCAGGCCAGCCGAAAACCCTCGGCCTCGAACCAGTCGCGCCCAACTCGCTCGTTTAGATCGTCGGTGGTCCAGCGTCCGTTCTCGAGGTGTCCCGCAAAGGCCGCGTTGTTTGTCTCCAACCAGGCGTCGTCGTCTATGCCGGGCCGAAACTCCCGCACCTCCGCCCAATCGGGAAGTAAGACGTCCTCTGTCGGCGGGAGGGCTCCCCGCAGCTTGTGCAGCTCACGGAGCACCTCGGTTCCGGCCTGCTCGGCCAGACCGATCGCTTCCCGACCGAAAATCCACCAAAGCAGGCGCCCGTCGGCGTGCGGCCTGGCGGCTTTGAGAAGGCCCTCCACGGTTTGGATGTCACGATGCTCCGGATGAACGGCCATCTCCAACTCCCACGCGTCGCTGGCTACGTGGCGCAACAGGTGCGCATAACCGATGAGTAAACCGTCCGCTTCGGCAATAAAGCCGGCCCCCAGACCCCTCTCCCGGAAGTCGACAAACTTGGTCTCACCGAGCGGCGGAAACCCGTCAACCTCCGACAGGTCGGCCAGAAGCTGCCCGACCTTCTCACCGTCGTCCCCGGGCTCGAAAGGTCGCACAACCATGGCCGCACCCTAGGACCCACCGACCGGAGGAACCTCTTATGTCCTCCTGGGGGAGGACCGCCTGAGCGGAGCGAAGGCGAGAAGGGGGAGGAGGGGGAGGCCTTATTGGCGAGAGCCGATCCCCCTTTCCGTCACCGGCTCCGCCGGCGCAACCCGACACCCCAGGGAAGGAGATAGAACACCCGGTCAAGCGCCGGAGATCCGCGGCCGATAAATGCCCTGCACCTAGTGTGGTTTTTTCATGAGCTCAGTTGGCCTAGTCCTCGGCGGTGGTGGCATTACCGGCGCCGCATATGAGTTTGCTGCCTTGATGGCCATCCGAATGGCTACCGGCTGGAATCCCAATGATGCCGAGATAGTCATCGGGACGTCGGCCGGGGCAACGGTTGCGGCGGTAGTGCGCGCCGATCGCCTCGAGATCGACGTATTGACCAGCGGTGATCGTACCCGCCAGGAATACGTCGATCACGTGTCAAGCTTCTTGCTGCGCCGCACCCGTCCCCGCGGCTTCGGTCGTTGGCTCCGCCACGGGTTGCTGCCGGGACTTCGCAAGCCCGGATTGGAGATGACGCTGGGTGGCCCGGCTGTGTTCGATCCGCACGGGGTTGCCGAATACGTAGATTTGCTGGCCGGCCCTCTGGCCAGGTCCTGGCCCGATCAGCTCACGTTGATCACTGCCTTCGACCTGGCGGAGAAACGCATGGTGGTCTTCGGAGCAGACGACGGTCCTAAAACGGAACTGCGCATGGCCGTGGCCGCCTCCTCCGCCGTCCCCATGGTGTATCAGCCGGTGACCATTGGCGACCACCACTACGTCGACGGAGGCATCGCCTCAGGGACCAGCGCCCATCTGGTCTTCGAGTACGCCAAGAAGCCGCTCGACTTCATTTTGATTATCGCGCCCATGGCCGCAGAGGAGGCCCGGGATGGGGCCCGCTTCTACGAGGGCATCTTCGACCGGATTGGATCCGAGTCGCTCGACAAGGAGCTGGAGCTCATCGAGGCCACATGGCCGGAAGTGGACGTCGTCGTGCTCCGCCCCGATGATCGGGTCCTATCGGCCGCCCGGCCTAACCCGATGTCGGTGGAGGCGTTAATTCCCACATTCCTGCGCACGCTGGCTTTCCTGCGGCGTGAGTTGGCCCAATCTCATGTTTGGGACCTGCTCAGGTCCCACCTGGTCAAGTGAGCGGAACTGCCAGCGTGAGCTCCTCACCGCAAAAGCCGTCGACCGAGTCGCGGGCGGCAACGACGAGCTCACGAACGCTTGCCGGAATCATCACCTGAGAGAGGCTGCGGGTAAACGGCTGCTCGTCGACATGGGGGTGTGTCAAGACCCTGACCCCCAGAACGTTCCCGGACGAATCACGCACCTCCCAGGCGTCGGCATATTTGTCCCACCCGGTGTCTTGCGAGCTCACGGTGACGTCAAACCGATAGGTCCCGGAACCGTCTCGTGTCACCACCGCCTCTATCACGTCGGCGCACATGTCCGCAGGCTCCAACCGGGTCGTTTCATTCCCCCCCTCTGTCCCACCGCAACCTGCGGCGAGAAGTGCCAGCAGGATCAAGCCGGCCTTACGCAGCCGAGAGCCTGTCATGGCACTTGTCCCCATTAGGCTGCTCATCATGAAAGTGACAATCGAGTTCTGTCGTTCTTGAAACTACACAGACCGTGCGGTCGGCATGGCTGGACAGCTTTTTGAAGAGTTCGGGCAAAAATTCGAGATAACCCTGATCCCCACCAGCGGCGGGGTGTTCGAGGTCGACTTCGATGGCCAGGAAATATTCTCCAAGGACACCCTGCAGCGCCACGCTGAGTACGAGGAAGTCGCCCAGCCAATTAGAGAGATCCTCTCCCAGCTAGCACCACATAAAGCGGTGGACAAACACCACTAACTGTGTCTACACTCTGAGTGGTGGCTAACTGAGGAGGGCCTGATGTCGTGGGCGGCAAACGCTCGGAAATTCTTGATTGCTGCGATCGCATTCGCGCTGATAGTGGCTTCAATCGCAATCGCCAGCTGGGCTGGTACCGACTCGACGACCGGACCTGTGCCGTTCGCTCCGGTGTTTAGCGTTGGGGCGCCGCCGATCGACACTGATGGGACCTTGAAGATCGTCAAGAACCTGGGTGGCGGTTGGCCTGATGGTGCGTTCATCTTCCATTGGGAGTGTGACGACAATGACACCACAAAGGGGTCGGCCACTTTCCCGGATGATTTCACGGGCGCCAATTACACAGTAACCCCCGATATTCCGGTAGGAACCAACTGCTGGGTCGAAGAAACCGACGGAACGCTCAGCGTCTCCGACTACCTGGTGACGACTCACATCGAGAGCGCCGCCGGCTTCCAGGCCATCAACGGACGCAACGTGCCAATTGATAACTCAAAGGGGCTGAACACAATCCAGTTCATGAACGAACTGTGCGATCCGTACCTCAGTTCCTGTCGACCCGGCTAACCAGACCGAGCCAACAACTGTCCAGTGGCCGCCTCCGGGCGGCCACTGGCTATTGGCACTCTCGTTTTCCTGGTCGCGAACTCAGGAATAGGCCGTCGTCGTCCGATAGCAGGGGTTGGTGAAAACTGGGGAAAAAAGACGGCGGATGCGTGCCAGCAATAAGACCGCCGAACGCGAGTGGTCGGCCAACAGCCCGCCGAGTAAGCCGGCGGGCTCATACATCCTCGGCCTCGGGTTAATCGGCCTTCTGGCCATCGTCTCCAGCATCATCGTGTCTCGCGAGCTGGCGGTGCAGACCCGGGATGTCCGGATAGTGAACTCGGCGTCCGATCAGCCCGGGCTCACATACGAAATCACTCAAGCAGTCGACACGATTCATCGGGCCGAGTCACCAACAACAGAGGACCTGGCAGCCCTCGAGTCGGTCCTCGATCGGTTCGTCGCCGTTCACCTCGGCCTGCGCTTTGGGGACTCCGAGCTTGGGCTACCCGGCCAACCCAGCAGCGAGAACGTACGTCTCTTCGGCCTGGCCGACGCCCCGTTCAAGTCGATAGTGGCACTCTCGCGGGAAGCCCTGGAGGGATCCACCTCAAACCAGGGCGTGCAGGCAGTCGCGACCAGCGGTGACGCCTTCCGGGCCCGAATGGACGCCATCGTCTTTCAGTATCAGCTAGAGGCCGAGCAGAGAGCGACCAACCTTCAACGGCTCGAGTTTGGCTTGCTCAGCGTCAGCCTGCTGTTGCTCATGTTCGAGGGACTGTTCCTTTTCCGGCCGGCTGTCCGGCGCAACACTCGCAAGTGGCAGGAAGCCCGCAACCGGCATGCCGCAGAACGTGAGCGGGACAGGGCCCGTCTCGAGTACCTGGCCCAATTCGACGCGTTGACCGGGCTTCCCAATCGAATCTTGTTCCGCGATCGCCTAGACCAGGCGCTGGCCAGGGCGGCCAGAGAGGAGCGCTGGGTGACACTTCTCCAAGTGGACCTCGACAACTTCAACGTCGTCAACGACGAGATCAGCCATGAGGTGGGTGACGCAGTGCTGGTCGAGGTTGGCAAACGCCTCACCGGAGCCGTAAGGGAATCGGACACTGTCGCCCATCTAGGGGGCGATGAGTTCACCGTCATCCTGGAAGGAGACCGTGAGATCGACGGCGCCGAGCGCGTGGCGCAGAAGATCATCACCGAGCTCGCCACGCCCCACCAGGCTGGAGACCTCAAGCTCTATGTCACGGCCAGCCTGGGCGTCGCCATCTACCCGATGGACGGCCGGGGAGCGGACGAGCTGCTGCGGGGAGCTGACCTGGCAATGAATGCCGCCAAACGGGCGGGGCGCAACTCCTACCGACTCTTCACCTCCGATCTTCGCCAAAACAGCTCCGAGCGACCGGCGCTGGTGACCAGCCTGCGGCAGGCAATTGAGGACAATGAGGGCTTGAGCCTCTGGTATCAGCCCAAACTCGATCTGGCGACGGGTGCCATTTTCGGAGCAGAGGCCCTGCTGCGTTGGCAACACCCCGAGCGGGGCATGGTGATGCCGGGCGATTTCATCCCCCTGGCCGAGGAAACCGATCTAATTATTCCCCTTGGGCAGTGGGTAATCGAGGAAGCCTGCCACCAGTCCCAACAGTGGTCGGGTGATAACGACGACGACCTGGTCCTGTCGGTGAATGTTTCCCCACGGCAGTTCCACCACGACGAGTTCGTTGAGTCGATATCCGCAGTGCTGGAGAGAACCCGGATGGATCCCACCAATCTGGAGCTGGAGTTGACCGAAAGCACCCTGATCCGCGATCTCGACCAGGCGTTCGACACCCTCAACCGGCTGCGAGAAATTGGAGTGAGGATTTCCATCGACGACTTCGGAACCGGGTATTCCTCACTCAGCTACCTCAAGCGGCTCCCCATCGACATTCTCAAGATCGACCGGTCATTTGTTGACGACATCACCAGCAACAGTGACGACGCCGCCATCTCCGAGGCGATCATCAGCCTGGGACAAACCCTTAATTTGCATGTCATCGCCGAAGGAGTCGAGACCAGCGCTCAACAGGAGATGCTCACCGCCATGGGCTGCAACTCGCTGCAGGGCTATTACATCTCGCCTCCCCTGCCCGTCGGTGAGTTCGAAGCATGGCTGGCCGGCTTACAAGGCCGACTGGCCAGCTGACACCGCGACAGCCACCTCACCCCGGCGTCATCTGCAACGCCCCGAGCAATGAGCTCAAACGATTATCGAACCGTATGGGCGTCGCGAAGGAATGCGACGCCCGGGATGAGGCGGCGGCCGGTGCCGTGGGCTGGCGGTGCCCCTCGGGCTCAGGAGCTGCCCACAGTTGATGTAATGGACACTGCGGCCGGGAAGCGTCTTCATGCTGCCACGTAATCAATCACGCGCACGGCCGCCCGCCGGGCACTGGCAGCGTCAGTGATATCCGGTTGAGTATTGATCCCAGCGACCGTCCCGTCGTCGAGAGTGGCGACCTCGGCCAGGCGGACGCCGGCCGCCTCGAGGACTTCGCCGGCTGCACGGACCGTGTCCGAATCCTTGCCGGTGACCACTTCCCCGCAGACCAGGAGGCTCGTTTGCACATCCCCCGGATCAGGATCATCGGAGTTCAGTGGTATGGGAACGCCGGAACTGGACAGCCGGCGTTCCCATACCGGCCAGCCTGCCCCATTTCGCCACGATTCGGAGTCATAGCTATTGATGACCCGCATCGGGCCAAGGCTGGCCGCAGCCAACCAACTGGCGGTGACAGCGGGGTCTCCACACAGTCGGCCGGTGATCGGTTGCTCGAGATTGGTCTGCGGGCAACGAGACCATCGCAGCAGCAACCCCCGTACCGGACAATCCTGGATGTGGACGACATTGCTGCGCAGGTCGAACTCCACGGACCCTATCTGGTGAGGATCGATCTCCCAGACCGGAATCTGGTCGTAGCGCAGCATGGTCGAGACCATGTGGGCCACGAGGTCGCCGGCGTGGGCAACGATGACGATGCCCGGGTCATCGCCGGCGCAGGTGGGAGTCAGTTGCAAGGTGTCTTTCCGCCGTCGGCGCTCCCGCCAGGATCCGATCGAGGTGCGACGCCCGGAACGGGAGGCAGCCGGCTGCTCGCTCCGCCGTTTGCCTTGCGTGCGGCCCCGGAACGCACTGCGATTTGTCTCGGAGCCGCGGCTATTCCCGAACCGGGCGCCACGGGCCTTGTCGAGCTCTAACGGCCATGGCTCGCCGGGAGAAACTCCGCGCATCGCAGCCAGTGAGGGCACGTTGGGGGATGTCACCTGCGCTACCGCGCCGGCAACTATTTGGGGCCAAATTTCCAAACTGTGTGCTGGGGTCACCATTTGCAGCCTCCCGTGTTTGCCGAGCCCAAGCTATGTCACGCCTATGTCGCGATCGTCTTGCGTGGCCTGAGGGGTACCCGACAACCTTGCGGCCACACGACATGTGGCGCCCTTCACCTCTTAGAGCGCGAAACACTTTCGCATTCTTGATACGAACACCACTACCGTGCAGCAGGTGAGTGGCCTCCAGATTCGTCTGTTTGGGGGCCTGCTCCTGGAGAGCAGCGGGCGCGACCTCCCCCGCATTCCGTCGCGGGTTGGGCGATCTCTGTTCGCCTACCTCGTCCTGCACCGCGACCAGGAAATCACCCGCGACCTGCTGGCAGGTGTCTTCTGGCCCGATATGCCAGATCCCCGGGCCCGACGCCGACTCAGCCAGGCACTCTGGCAAGTCCAGACTCACCTGGCCGACTGTGGAGTCGGCTCCGAATACCTGCTTACCGAGCCCCATGCCGTCCGGTTCAATGCCACCGCTCCCTATTGGCTCGATGTGGAAGCGTTCGAGGATGCCCTCGCCGGCTTCAAGAGCCTCCCCGAGGGTGCCGCCCTGACGGCAAGCGAGCTCCAGGAACTGGCAGCCAAGGTGGAGCTCTACCGCGGCGACCTGCTCTCGGGGTTCTACGACGATTGGATCCTGGTGGAACAGCAACGCTTGCGCCAGAGCTACCTGGAGGCGCTAGGCCATCTGGCCGTTCTCTACAAGAGCCGGGGCGAGTTCGAACCGGCCCTGGCTTACGCTCGTCGCCTGGCCCTGACCGACCCACTGCGGGAGGACGCCCACCGGGAGGTCATGCGACTTTCTTTCCTGGCCGGACGGGCCAACGACGCCCTACTGCAGTACGAGGTTTGCTGGTCGACACTGCAAGACGAGCTAGGAACGGAACCGGAAGCCGCCACCACCGACCTCTTCGAGTCGATAGCCGCCCAGCGCGACGCCGGCCGGGCCCCGTTCCTTCCAGCCGCCCGCTCACCATTGCTCGATGTCTCAACACCGATCCCCCTTGTCGGCAGGAAAGAACCGCGCGCCGGCGCCGTCGCCATGGTGGAGGGGGCACTGGGCGGGCGCGGTGGCATCGTCCTCGTCGAAGGTGAAGCCGGTGTCGGCAAGACCCGGCTCCTGGAAGCCATCGCCGAGGACGCCAGCTGGCGCGGGCTCGGTGTCGTCTGGGGCGAGTCGGTCGAGGAAGGCCCCTCCCCCTCCTACGCTCCCCTGACTGTTGGCCTGTCACGTGCCATTACCCACCTGGTAGCCGAACAGTTGGCTGCCCAGATCGATGGCGTATGGCTGCAGGAGATCGGAAGACTGATTCCCAGGGTTCGGGAATGGCTCCCCCGGTTGCCCGAGCCGGCCAGGTTGAAGCCGGCCGAGGAGCCGGAGCGGATGTTGGAGGCGATCAGCAACACAATGATCGGGCTCGGTCGCATCACGCCACAGCTAATCGTGCTCGACGACTTTCACTGGGCCGACGCCGACACTGTCGCCGCCATCCGCCACCTGGCCAACCGTCTGAATGAAAGCAACCTCGTTCTGTGTCTCGCCTACCGGAGCGGGCCGGCTCGTGAGCGAGCCGAACTGTGGGAAACGCTGCGCCACCTGGACGCGTCGGCACCCACGCTGCGAGTCCCGCTGGCCGTCCTCAACGACGCCGAAACGAGAGAGCTCATCCGTCTCAGCTCCGAAGCCGAGGTCGACGACGCATTGGCGGCCAGGCTCCATGAGGAGACAGGAGGAAGCCCACTGTTTGTTCTCGAGACCTTGCGGGCAATGCACGAGCACCAGGTGGCCGCAGTAACCGGCGACGGAGGCGATGTGAGCCCGGAGTTCCCCCTCCCCGACACGGTTCACGAGCTCATCTCACGGCGGCTACAAACCCTGAGCCCGGCCCAGCGCCACGTCCTCAACATCTTCGCGGTTCTGGGCATGGAAGCCGATGCCGACCGCGCATTGGCCGCCAGCTCAGGCCTGCGGCCGGAGTTCTTCGAGAACCTGGCGGCTCTAACGCACAAGGGCATACTCCACGAGCGCCATGGCCGCTACCGCTTCCGCCATCAACAGGTGCAGCGGGTGGCCGACCTGGAGATCCCGGCTCGAGAACGGCAAGCTCTCCATCACGAGCTTGGCCGGGCCCTGGTTTCGCGCCACGACGAAGCGCCCGAGATCATCGCCCATCACTTCGCCGGCGCGGGTGAAGCCGTCGAGGCGGTGCAATACTCCGAACAGGCCGCCCTTGTTGCCCTCGAACAGCGGGCTTACGCCAATGCCGCCGCTCACTACCAAACCGCCCTCGAGTGGGTCGGCCCTGCGCAATCGAGCGCAGAAGTTCGGTTCCGGTTACTCGCCGGGCACGAGGGGGTGCTGGATGTAGTGGGCAGGCGGTCCGAGCAGGAGGCAACCCTCGCTTCCATGGAGGCGCTCGTGGTGGAGCTTCCCGAGCTTGGCGCCGCGGTATCCCGGCGGCGGGCATGGCATCTGGCCCACACCGACGAATTTCGCCAAGCAGCGACGGAGGCCCGAAGAGCTCTGGCGGCAGACACAGCTGCCGGCGATGATGCCGCGGTCGCCGAGGACCACCACGTGCTCGGCATGATCAACCTCTGGTCCGGCGACCCCTCGCAGGCAATCCGGCACTTGCGGGACGCTGTCGATACTGCAACCGGGCGCCGGCTGGCCGACGTGCGAGAAGCCCTGGGACGGGCGCTGAGCGCGGTGCAGCAATATTCAGAAGCTGCCGACGAGTCCAAGACCGCCCTGGCTCTGTTTGATGCCGCGGACGACCGCCGTGGCCAGGCCGAGGCGCTGGGCTCTCTGGGCATCATCACCATGGAACAAGGCCATGCCGAGGAATCCCTCAGCTACTACCAACGTGCCATCGATGTCTGCCGGGAAATCGGGTATCGCCACGGAGAAGGCGTGAACACCGTCAACCTCGGCAATGCCCTCTGGTATGCCGGGTGGATCTCCGGCGCCCTGGAGAAGTTTGCCCGAGCCATCGAGATCTTTGGGGTGATCGGTAATCGGCGCGGGCAAGCGCTGGTGGAAGCCAACGCCGCTTCTCTTCACCATACGCTGGGCGACGATAAAACCGCGGCCGGGTATTGCCGACGCGCCCTCGAGTATTTCACGGAAGTCGACAATGCAGACGGGGCCGCCCAGGTGCTCTGCAATCTGGCCGACATATCCCGCCGCGCCGGCCGGCTGGATGAGGCCGAGGACTATCTCGCCACCGCCCTTCACTCAATTGAGACAACCGGAAATCAGTGGCTGGCTGTGCAGGCACTCCAGTCCCGAGCCCTTCTCCAGCTCGCCCAGGACCTCGCCACCCGGGCCGTTGCTACTGCCGACAAAGCGCTGCGATTGTGTCGCCGGCTCGGGTTGACCGACTTCGAGGCCGGGCTCTTGTCCGTGCGAGGAGTCGCCCTGCTGGCTTTAGGTGACACTCGCCAGGGCGCCGAATCCACGGCGGAGGCCGTCAAGCGGCTCAAGTCTGGCACCGACCAGGCCTACCTCGTTCCGTTCCGCCACGCTCTCGCGCTGAGAGAACTGGAGCGGGAGGATGAAGCAGCCGACTTGTTCCGCCAGGCTCACGACCTTCTCGCCGAGACTCTCGGCGATCTCTCCGACTCTCAGAAAGCCGTGGCCATGACAGTCCCGGAGTTACGAGCTATTGCTGAGGCCATGGAATCCGTTGAGCCCACCCTCCTCACCGTCCGCCTGGCACGAAAGCGAGTGCCCAGTGGACGCCCCCTAACCGACTCGGACCGCATAGCGGTGCGCTGGACCATCACCTCCCCGGAGGACAATGGGTGGAAAGATCCGGTTGAGCGACGCCGCGGTCGCCTACGCCGACTCCTCGAGGAAGCCGACGGGCAGGATGCTGCCCCCACCGTGGACGACCTGGCGCAAGCCCTGGATGTCAGCGTCCGTACCATTCGCCGCGATCTTGCCTCCCTCCGGGCCAACGGATTTCGGGCTTCCACCCGGGGGCACAGTAACTAGTCCGTTTTCCCACTATCTGTGGTTTTAGCCCTCTAGTTTTTCTCCGCCCCGCCGATCTCCTCCCCGAGAGAAGAACCTCGAAAAGAGGAGGAGATTGCATGCGCCGAATACTTACTATCGCGTTTTCGCTGGTCGCAGCGATGGCGCTTTTCGCGCAGTCCGCGTTCGCGGCCGTCGTGAATATGCGTTAAGGACGTCAACAGTCCCGTGGAGCGAAGGCCGGGCCTTCGCTCCAACGCGTTCGGGTAGATGTAAAACCAGTTGCCATCCAGTGCCGAACCGTGGAATACTTCACAGCGCTGGCGGATAAATTGAGAGAGGCGGAGTCAGGCCCCGGGAGGGATGCACATGACTCAAAGCTCACGGACGTCCGGCAGACGGAGCCGGAATACCACCGAGGCGAGTCTCGCCGCCAGTACTCAACGCCTGAGAGGTCTTGGCTCGGTCAACGCATCGGTGAACTCCGAGGCCTTTCCGATCATTGCCGAGCCGGAGTTGGAGAGGACGATCCGGAGCGTCCCCGACCCCGACGAACACACCAGCCGCTGGTGCCCGACGACCGGTCACAGCATCCTGGTCGGACCCGACCGCGAGTGCCCGGCTTGCGGCAGCTGGGCCCCGAGTACGTAAGAGCCTGCCGGGCCTACTACTTTCATCCTCCCAGGCGCGCTTAGCAGCGGAATGTGCAGCTGAGGAAGCTCCAGAGGAATAATCGCATCCCGGTCGTGGGAGATTACAGAAGCGACCAGTCGAGCGTCTAGCCGCCCGACGAGCTCGATCCGGAAGAGCCGGATCCGGAGGATCCGGATGAGCTGCCGGGCTTTGATGACTTTTTCGACTTCGTCGACTTCGGTGGCTGGGGCTTTCCGGAGCGACCGCCGGGCTCACCGACGCCGCGATAAACGTTCGTTTGCTTCTTGGACAACTTGTTGTGACGGTCGCAGGACGCGACCGACCCCGTCCGCCATTTTCCGTGGCAATAGTGACTGGTAGCCAACGGTTCTCCTTGATGTGAGTCTCCGGCCGGTAATACAACCAGACTCGCGGGCAGAGTGTTCCCTTGTACGGGTAGAAATTGGCGGATATCTCGAAGGAACCGCCACTTCACCGATATTCTCCGAACCATGATGCGTATCCGCATCGCCGTCGGGGCGCTTGCCGCGGCTCTTGTGCTCGCCGCATGCACCTCCGCCGGCGATGCCACCAATGAGGCCACAACCGCAGTAACCAACCCATCGACCACAACAAGCCTGACCACAGCCACAACCACAACCACGACCTCGACAATCACGACCACCTCCACCACCACAACTACAACCACCACGTTGCCGCCCCGGGCGGTGACGATCACGATCGAGCCCGTCGCAGCGACCGTGATAGTGGGCGACGCCGCCGGCATCGTCCAGCGTGTTTCCGGCACGTTCTCGGGGTCTGTTTCGGGCACCGCCCACTTCACCGTGAGGGCGCCGGGATACGAGACGGTCGTCGACTCGCTGGGCCCCGACGAGACGAGCTCGCTTGTCTGGCTCGACAAGATAGGCCAGGTGCTGGACAAGACTCTCGAGTTCGGGAGCGGTCCCGCCCCGAAGCAGGTTGCTTTCCGCCCCGGACACGATGAGTTATGGGTGACCCTGCTGGGTGGGAAAGGGTTTGAGGTCTACGACCCGATGACCGGAGATCAACTGGCCGCGGTTGAGCTTCCCAGGGCAGGGTCGGTGGAGGTCATATTCAATCGGGAGGGATCAATTGCCTACATCAGCCAAATGGAGACTGCCTCGGTGTACGAAGTCGACGCTGATTCCAAGGAGGTGCTCCGCCGTTTGCCCACCGAAGGCGTGTGGACAAAGGTCATGGTGCTGTCACCGGATGAGCAGACCCTGTGGGCCTCGAACTGGGTGAGCAACAATGTCAGCGAGATCGACCTGACGACCGGTGAGGTTCGGCGCAAGCTCCGCACCGTCACCACGCCCCGCGGCCTCTATGTGACGCCGGATGCCGCCAAGCTTTACGTCGCCGGGTTCAACAGCGGCGAGATCCAGGTGTTCGACCTGGAGACCGGCTCGGGAACGGTGATCCACCGTACGGGTGGCGCCATGCGCCATCTCGTCGGCAGCCCCGACGGCTCCCTGGTTTACGCATCCGACATGGCACGGGCCGGCGTGATCGTCATCGACACCACAACCGACGAGGTCACAGACCTGGCCGAGGTCGACCGGACACCGAACACCATCGACCTGAGCCCGGACGGTCGAGTACTTTACGTGTCCAACCGCGGGCGCAACAATCCCGAGACCTACTACAAGCCCGGGCCCGAATGGGGCACAGTGGTGGTGATCGACGCCGCCACCGGTGCCTATCTCGACGCCATCGTCGGCGGCAACCAGACCACCGGCCTCGACGTATCACCCGACGGGACGCTTCTCGCCTACTCGGACTTCCTGGACGACCGGATCGTCATCTACCGGATTCCGCCGTATGAAGAGCTCACCGCCGGCCAGGGCGGACGCTGGGAGGAGCACCAGCTCGAAAAAGTCAAGTAGATGGCAACGGCATGCCGCAGGGTGCTCCCCGTCCCGATGAGCCGGGCCTGCCGAGGGGTAATCTGCTGCCACGTTGTCAGCCGAACCGTTCACTTACATCTGGGCCTACCGGGTGCCGCCCGAGAAGGTGGATGAATTCCGGCGACTCTATGGGCCCGAAGGCGCCTGGGTGCGGTTGTTCCGGCAAGCACCCGGATATGTGGAAACCGACCTGTATCGGGACCGCAACGACGGAGACCGGTACGTGACGATTGATCGCTGGGAATCTGAGGAGGCGTTTGAGAATTTTCGTGCAAGATTCGCTGAGGAGTTCGAGCGGCTTGACCGTGATGGGGAACACCTGACCCTGGACGAAAC